>NZ_JYJG01000052.1 GCF_000955955.1 Lentzea aerocolonigenes | reverse complement strand
GAAGGTTCCCTTCATCGATCTCGGCGTGTAGTTCCGGTATTGGTTTAGATCTTTCGGCCGTACCGGACAGAGCTCCGGTTTCGGTGAGATCCGTTGGAAGGACCCGATTCACCACACCCCTGCGGGTGAACGGGTCCTCCGACGGAGGAACTCATGCGAAGGGTCTACCTCGTCGCGGCCACCCTGCTGACGGCCGCGACGACATTCACTCCTGTCTCCAACGCAGCCCCTGCCGCGATCACCGAGACCGTGTACGTCGAGTCCACAATGGACAGCGACGCGGACGGCAAGCTGGACCGGATCGCCGCGGACGTGATGCGTCCGGACTCCACGGCGAAGGTGCCGATCGTCATGGAGGCCAGCCCCTACTACGGACTGGGCACCTTCGCGGCGAAGGCGATGGACGTGCCGCGTGGCTTCAGCCGGTGGTACGACGAGTACTTCGTGCCGCGCGGGTACGCGGTGGTCGAGATGGAGATGCAAGGCACCTCCCGGTCGACCGGCTGCCCGACCACCGGCGGCCCCGAGGACACCGCGAGCGTCAAAGCCGTCGTCGACTGGCTGAACGGCCGGGCGAAGGCGTTCTACGCCGACGACAGGCCGGCCACCGCCAGTTGGAGCACGGGCAACGTGGGCATGCTGGGCGTGTCCTACAACGGAACCCTGCCCAACGCGGCCGCCGCGGCGAACATCCCCGGCGTCAAGACGATCGTGCCGATCGCCGCGATCTCCAGCTGGTACGAGTACTCGCGCGACCAGGGCATCGCCTACCGCGGCGCGCACTCGAAGGACTACCCGACCTACCTCGCCAACTACGTGATCAGCTCCGCGCAGAAGGCGAAGTGCAAGCCGGTTCTCGACAAGCTGGCGGCCGAGGACGGCGACGAGACCTTCGACTACACGTCGTTCTGGAAGGCCCGCGACTACCGGCAGACCGCGCAGAACGTGACGGCGTCGGTGTTCGCCGTGCACGGCCAGGCGGACTGGAACGTCAAGCCGTCGCAGTTCGGCCGCTGGTGGCAGCAGCTCGCGGACCGGGGCGTGCCGCGCAAGATCTGGCTGCACCGCGGCGGGCACCTCGACCCGATCTCGTTCCGCCAGGCCGAGTGGCAGCGCGTGATGGGCCTGTGGATGGACCACTGGCTCAAGGGCGTGCAGAACGGGATCATGAACGAGCCCATGGCCGACTTCCAGAAGCCTGACGGCACCTGGGAGCAGGACGCTTCCTGGCCGCGGCCGAACACCAAGGACACCACGCTGTACTTCGGTCCGGCGGCCGGTGGCATGTCGGGTTCGCTGACCACCGCTCCTGGTACCGGCACGCAACGCTTGGGGGACAACGCGAACCTCAGCGAGACGCAGATGATGGCCAATCCGGAGACGGCGGATCCGCGCAGGCTGGTCTACGTGACGCCACCGCTCACGCAGGCCGCGCGGGTGTCCGGCGAAGTCCGGCTCACGGCACGGGTGGCGTCGAACCGGGCGTCCACACCGTTGACCGCGCTGCTGGTGGACTACGGCCCGGGCACCCAGGCGGTGATGACGGACCGGTCGCCGATCCAGCTCTCCACCGAGACCTGCACGCGGGCGGACCTGCGTGACCGCACCGGATGCGCGCGCCCGCCGGACGTCTCGGTGCAGGCGGTCACCGCGACCATGCTGACCCGCGGCTCCATCGACGCCAAGAACCGCGCGTCACTGGAGACCTCGACCCCGTTGCCCACCAACGGGACGACCGTGGACGTCAGCTGGCGGCTGCACGCTCGGGACGCGCTGATCCCGGCCGGGCACCGCATCGGCATCGTGATCGTCACGAACCACAGCGGTTACGTCGCAACGGACACCGGGGCTGCCGGTATCGCGTTGAACGTGTCGCTCGGTGTCAGCAATGTCGTGCTGCCGATCGTCGGCGGCGCGGTGATCACCGGCTAGAACTGGCCGTGTCTTCCGGCGCCGCCCGCGAACCTGGCGGCGCCGGAAGCGCCTTCCCGTTGCACGACCGGAACTCCGGCCGCGCCTTCCGCCCGCAACGCTTCCACCACCGGCAGATCGAGACCCGCGTAGGTCGACGCACGGTCCGTGAGCACGCATTCGAACGGGAACGCGGCGATCTGCTCAGCGAGTTCGAGAGCCACCCGCACGGCCTGGCCCGGTTCGACGACGCGGTTGGCCAGCCCCATCGCCAGTGCCTCGTCGGCGGCGACGGGCCGTCCGGTCAGAATCAGGTCCAGCGCCCGGCCCAGGCCCACGATCCGGGGCAACCGAACCGTGCCACCGTCGATCAACGGCACTCCCCAGCGCCGGCAGAACACGCCGAACACCGCGTCGCTCTCGACCACCCGCAAATCGGCGAGCAGCGCCAGTTCCAGCCCACCCGCGACCGCATGACCGCTCACGGCCGCGATCAACGGCTTGCTCAGGTGCAACCGGGACGGCCCCATCGGCCCCGCTCCGCCACCGGCTGGGTCGAGTTCGTTGCGGCGCGCGGGATCGCCGACCGAGGTCAGGTCCGCGCCCGCGCAGAACGTGCCGCCCGCACCGGCGAGCACTGCCACGCGCTGGCTGTCGTCCGCCTCGAACGCCAGGAACGCGTCCAGCAGCTCGGCGGCCATCGGCCCGTCGACCGCGTTGCGCCGGTCCGGCCGGTTCATCCAGATCACCGTGGTGGTGCCGGTGATCTCGACCCGCACGTCGTTCATGACTCCTCCGCGAGGGCGTCGAGTTGTCCCTGCACCCGTTCGGCGTCGTTGCCCTTGTCCTGCTGCCGGTACAGCTCCAGCGCCTCCAGCCACACCGAACGGGCCTGGTCGCGCTGACCGAGCGCGAGGTGGGACTGGCCGAGCCGGTCGAGGGTGTGCGCGGCCTCGACGGAGTTGCCCTCGGCCTCGTACAGCACGAGCGACCGCCGGTAGTGGTCGACGGCCTGATCGTGGTTGCCCGACAGGTGCTCGACGTATCCGAGACTGTCCAAAGTGGTGGCTTCGCCGCTCGGGTTGTGGTGCAGCCGGTGCAGGGCGAGGGCTTCGAGGCAGTGTTCGCGGGCGGTGTCGTGGTCGCCGAGGCTGGCGGCGGTCCAGCCCACCGTGTTCAGCGAACGGGCGATCCGCAGCGGATCGCCGAGAGCGCGGTGGAGGTCCAGGGTGTGCCGGGCGTGGTGCAGGGCCTCGCGGTCGTCCCCGCGCATCGTCGACGTCCAGGCGAGGGAATGGCGGGTGTGCGCCTGCTGGGTGAGGTCGTCGTGGTGTTCCGCCAGGGCCAGCGCCTGTTTCAGGTGGCGCACGGCCTCCTCGTGCTCGCCCAGCAGGGCGTGGGCGGTTCCGAGGCTGCGCAGGGTGCGGCAGTGGTCGGCCGGATCGGAGAGGTGGCCGGCGCTGTCCGCCGCGACCCGCCACACGGCGACTTCGGCGTGGCGGTGGCCTCCGCGGTAGTGGTAGGTCGCGAGCGACCACGCCAGCTGCCACACCACGTCGTGGCGGCCGCGGTCGGCAGCGGTGTGCTGGGCGGCCATCAGGCAGGTGTGCTCGGCGGCCACCCAGGCCAGCGGGTCCGTCAGCGGATGCGGGGTTCCCTGCGAGGTGAGCTGGATCGGCGGGCGCAACGGGTTGAGCAGCCGGTCGGCGGTGTAGGCCGTGTGCAGGTAGAAGTCGACGACCCGGTCCAGCGCCGCGTCGCGCAGGTCGCTGGGGGCCTTGGAGGCGGCGTAGCTGCGGATCAGGTCGTGCATCGAGTACCGGCCGTCCGCGCCGCGGTCCAGCAGTGACGCTTCCTGCAGCGCGCGCAGCGCCCGTGCGGCACGGGCTGGTGTGAGCCCGGTGAGGCTCGCGGCGGCGGGCAGGCCGATGTCCGGGCCGGGCGCGATTCCCAGCAACCCGAACACTTCCTGCTGCTGGGCCGTCAGCGCCTGGTACGACGTGGCCAGCACGACGGGCAGGCTCGCGGCCGGATCGTCGTCGTCCAGCGCGTCGACGCCGAAGTCGCGCACCTCGTCGGCGAGTTCGCCGAGGCGCAGGTGCGGCTGGGTCGCCGCGCGTCCGGCCAGGATGCCCAGTGCCAGCGGGAAGCGGCGGCAGTAGCCCAGCAGTGCGGTGACCGCGTCCGGTTCGGCGGCGAGCCTGGCCGCGCCGAGCCGTTGTTCCAGCAACGCGCGGGCTTCGTCGTCGGACAGCAGGTTGAGGTCGAGATGGCGGGCGCCGTGGCGGGTGACGAGGCCCGTCAGCACCCGGCGACTGGTGACGACCACGGTGCACTGCCCGGCGCCGGGCAGCAGCGGCACGACCTGGTCGGCGGTGGCGGCGTTGTCCAGCACGATCAGCATCCGCCGCTCGGCGGCCAGGCTGCGGAACAACGCCGACCTCGCCTCGGTGGCGGCCGGGGTCTTGTCGTCCTCGACTCCCAGCGCGTCGAGGAACCCGCGCAGCACGGTGCCGGGCTCGAGCGGTGACGAGTCGGGGGAGAACCCGCGCAGGTCCGCGAACAGCTGTCCGTCGGGGAAGAGGTCGGTGCCCCGCGGTCCCACCAGCGGCGTCGAGCCGGTCCAGCTCCTCGCGGCGGCCGACGAACGGGACCGGCGCGGCGGGCAGCTGGCGGGGCACGAGCCGGACCACGCGGGCGTCGTCGGCGAGCAGCCGCCTGTGCAGGTCGCGCAGCGAGGCACCGGGTTCGGTGCCGAGCTCCTCGACCAGCCGCTCGCGGACCAGCCGGTAGTGGTCCAGCGCGTCGGCGGTGCGGCCGGCCTGGTGCAGCGCCAGCAGGAACTGGCTCTGCACCCGTTCGTCCAACGGGTGTTCGGCGGCGCGGGCGGACAGCTCGACGACCAGCTGACCGCCGTGGCCGAGCCGGAGCCGCGCGTCGACCAGGTCGTGCCGGACCGCCAGGCGTTCCAGCTCCAGCTGTGCGCGTTCGGCTTCTGCCCACTCGCCGGTGAGCCCCGCCAGCGGCTCCGCCTGCCACAGCTCCAGCGCCTCGGTCAGCAGCTTCGCGGCGTCGTCCGGAACCGCCCGTGCGCGTGCGCAGAGATCGCGGAACAGCAGGAGATCGATCGCGTCGCCCAGCAACGCGTAGCCGCCGGACCGGTGCTCGACGGTCAGGCCCTCGACGCCGGCCAGCGCCAGCCGCAGCCGGGAGATGTAGCTGTGCAGCGTGGAACGTTGCGGCGCGTCCGCACCCCACACGCGGTCGAGCAGCCGGTCTGCCGGCACGACCCGGCCCGCGTCGACCGCCAGCGCGGCCGCCAGGCAACGCTGTTTGGGATGCCCCAGATCGACCGGCACCCCGTCCGCGAGCGCGGCCACTTCCCCGAGTAGACGCAGCAGTTTCTTCACCCTCTCCCGTCCCGCGCCCAGCCTATCGACCTCGCGGCCGCCCGCCGGGCGATGGAATGAGGGAGCAGCGGGAGAATCCGGAATGCGCTCGCTTCGCGGATCTTCGGAAACCGCCGACGGGGAGAGAGTGTGGAGCGTCGGATTCCGGAAGAGCTCCGCGAGGTGCTGTCGGATCCGGAGCAGTGCCGGGTGCTCGTGCCACGCCACGCTCGTGGCCGCTGCTCGGCACGGCACGGCGTTGCTGGACGGCGATGTCACCCGGGTTGGCGGGGCTGGAGGAGAGCTACGGCGATCCGTGGGCGGCCGGTCGCGGGTGGACTTGGCCCGTATCGCGCCGTGGGCCGGCACGCGATCCCGCGTCGGATGTCGCCGCGCACCAGGTGGACGGTCCGCGGCTGGTGCTGTGTACTGCACGCATGGCCATCGTCTCTCCCGGCTTCACCCGGCGGCGTCAGTCACCGGACGTGCAGCTGCCGCCCGGTCAGTACCTCACCGAGGACTTCCCGGTCCTCACCGCGGGCCCGACGCCGCGCGTGCCGACCGACCGCTGGGAGTTCACGGTCGGCACCGAGGCCGGGCAGAAGCACACGTGGTCGTGGCAGCAGCTGATCGAGCTGCCGGCCGAGAAGATCACCACGGACATCCACTGCGTCACCAAGTGGTCCAAGCTGCGCACCCGCTGGAAGGGCGTCTCGCTGGACGTCCTGCTGGAGGACGTCGAGACGGCCGCGGACTTCGCGTTGATCCACTCGTACGGCGGCTACACGACCAACCTGCCGCTGGAGGACCTCCTCGACGGCCAGGCGTGGATCGCGTACCGCTACGACGATGACGACCTGACGCCCGAGCACGGCGGCCCGGCCCGGTTGCTGGTGCCGCACCTGTACTTCTGGAAGTCGGCGAAGTGGGTCCGCGGGATCCAGTTGCTGCTGGAGGACGAGCCCGGTTTCTGGGAGACCGCCGGCTACCACGACTACGGAGACCCATGGCGCGAGCAGCGGTACCAGGGCGACTGACCTGGCGGGTGGCCTCGCTGGCGGCCGCCTCCGACCTGACGAAGAGCGCACGGTCGCTGGTGTTCGACGTGCCTGACTGGCCGGGACATCTGCCGGGCCAGCACGTCGACCTCCGGCTGACGGCCGAGGACGGTTACTCGGTGCAGCGCAGCTACTCGATCTCGTCGGCAGGAGACCGGGTCGAGCTGGCCGTGCAACGGGTCGAGGACGGCGAGGTGTCTCCGTACCTGTGCGACGTGCTCACGGTGGGTTCCCAGATCGAGCTGCGCGGACCGGTCGGCGGCTGGTTCGTCTGGCGTGCCTCGGATCTGTCGCCGGTGACGCTGGTAGCCGGCGGTTCCGGCATCGCACCGCTGATGGCGATGATCCGGGTGCGGGCCGCGGAGGGCAGCCGCGTGCCGTTCAAGCTGATCTACTCGGTGCGCACGTCCGACGACGTGATGTTCGCGGACGAGTTGCGGCAGCGTGCTCGCGACGACGGCGGGCTGGACGTGAAGATCGTCTACACCCGGCAAGCTCCGGAAGGTTCTCCGGAGCCGCCGGGCCGGCTGGGTGTGGCCACCATCAACACGCACGCCTGGCCGGCCGAGTTCAACCCCGGCGTGTTCGTGTGCGGGCCGACCGGGTTCGTCGAGACGGTGTCCGACATCTTCGTGGCGCTGGGCCATGATCCGCGTCGCGTCCGCACGGAACGCTTCGGCTGACAGGAGATCTCCGATGAGCCATGTCGACGGCAACTCGCTCGCGGGCGACCTGCGGGAGATCTTCGCGGTGGACCTGACGGTGGCGACCGGGCAGTGCGCGGGCTGCGGTTACAAAGGTTCCGTGGCGACGTTGCGGGTCTATCAGAACGCGCCGGGGATCGTGGCCCGGTGCCCGCACTGCGAAGAAGTCGTGTTGCGGCTGGTGCGCGGACGCGACAGGGCGTGGCTGGACCTGCGCGGCACGGTGAGCCTGGAGATCCCGCTGGAGTCCTGACGATCGTCACGGCCTGGGCAGCAACACCGCTTCGCCGTCGGTCCAGCTCTCGACGCTGACCCGGTCGACGAGGCGGGGAGTCCCGGCCAGGTCGTGCTCGATGTGCGCGCTGCCGACGAGGAGCGCGTCCCAGCTTCGCGGGTCGAGGCCGGCGTCGACCAGCCGGGCGGTGAACCAGGGCCAGTCCAGCTTCTCACCGCCTTCCCGCACCTGCGCGAGGCGCTCGTCGGTGATGTGGCTGGTGATCCGGTCCCAGGCGGCGCCGAGATCCAGGTCGTGCGGCTCGGACTCGGCGTACAGGGTCTTGATGTGGGCCGCGACGTCGTCGGCGGCCGGTGTGGCCATCGCCGCGTAGAGCTCACGCGTGCGTGGGCCGAGCAGGAGAGCGGTCTCCCGGACGACGTCGACGGGCTCGTCCGGCGTGTGCACCAGCACGACCAGGCAGGTCGGTGCGCCGAGAACCGTGCGCAGGTGGCGTTCCGTGCGCAGAGCCGGGTCCGAGCGGCCCTTGAGATCGGACAGGCGCAGGCTCGCGGGCAGCACCGGGTCCGGGGTGGTGTCCCTGAGCAGCACCAGCAGCGAGTCGCCCTGGCCGCACACCTCGTCGGCGATGTGCCGGCTGGCGGGTGTGGAGATGTTGGACTGGTAGCGCCAGATGCCGTGGGTCTGTTCGGCGCCGAAGTGGAACCGGATCGTGTGGACCGGCTCGAACCCCTGTTGCCGCACCAGATCGACGCAGCGCTCGGCCCGCCGCCCGGCGACGCAGTCCGGTTGGATCACGAGGACGGCGTGCTGCTGCAGGAACCTCGCCGCGTCGTCACCGAGCACGTGGTGGGCATCGTCCAACCCCGCCGCGAACCACTCGTCGTCCGCGTAGACGCGCAGCTTCTCCCGGTCGGCGGTCAGTGCACGCCAACGATCGCCGCGCAGCAGCTCGTGGGTCAACCGTCGCTCCTCGTTTCGTGGGTGCGCTCTCATTCTGTCCGGTTTGACATGGCCGATACCTCCGATCGGAGGTAGTCCGGCGTCCCGGCCTTGTGCCTGGATAGATGGGAGCGCTCTTACAACGTTGTAAAAACGAAGGGGAACCTCGCCGATGAGAAAAGCCGCCCCCGTACTCGTCGCGCTGCTGCTGGCGTTGGGCGTCGCGCCCGGCACACCACCCGCGGGCGCCGCCGAGCCCGTGCACGGCCTGAAGGGCGAGTACTTCACCATGTCCGCGCCAGGTGCGCGGGATTTCGCGAACCTGGCCGGGACCGTGCTGGACGCCGAGGTCGACCATCCGGACCTGGCGTCGGTGTTCGGGTTCCTGGCCGGCCGCACCGAGCACACGACCGCGCGGTGGACCGGCAGCATCGCCGTGCCGAAGACCGGCGACTACACGTTCTACGCCATCGGGGACAACGGGTTCCGGCTGCTCGTGGACGGGAAACCCGTCATCGACCACTGGGTCGGGGACTGGGATCGCGAGCAGACCAGCGCACCGGTGACCCTCACCGCCGGACGGCAGTACGACTTCAAGCTGGAGATGTTCCAGGACACCGGTGGCGCCAACATGTTCCTGCGCTGGTCGGGCGCCGGAACACCGAAGCAGATCGTGCCGGAGTCCGCGTTCACGCCGCCCGCGGACTTCCGGGTCGTGCCGCGCACCGCCGCCGTTTCGGACGACGGGCGGGTGCTGACGGCGGAGTTCGACGGACGCGTCACGAACGTCGCCGACCTGAAGGCTCATCTGCGGATCGACGTGGACGCGACGCCGATGCCGGTCGACGTGATCAGCGTGCGCGGTAACCGGCTCACCGTCCGGTTGAGTGAGAGAGTGCTGAAGAGCCAACGGGTCCGGCTCTTCTACGACGGCGGGGGACAGCTCGCGGTGGACGGCACGAAGGTGGAGAAGACCGCGCGGACGGTCTCGAACTCGTCGAAGCAGCGGCTCAGGACGCCGTGGGGTGAAAAGCTGGATCCGCGCAACCCGTTGCCGGAGTACCCGAGGCCGCAGCTGGAACGCGACAAGTGGCTCAACCTCAACGGGCCGTGGGAGTTCGCGGGAGCCAAGGCGGGTGAGCAGCCCCGGTTCGGGAAGAAGCTCCCCGAGAAGATCATCGTGCCGTTCCCCGTCGAGTCGCAGCTCTCCGGGCTGGAACGGCACGAGGACCACATGTTCTACCGCCGCACGGTCTCCGTTCCACACGACTGGTCCGGGCAGCGGGTGAAGCTCAACTTCGGCGCGGTCGACTACCAGGCCAGGGTGTGGGTGAACGGCGAGCTGGTCGCCGAGCACACCGGCGGCTACACGGCGTTCAGCGCGGACATCACGCACGCGTTGAAGCGCGGTGAGCAGGAGATCGTCGTCGCGGTCACCGACACCACGGGCCCGCACCAGCCCAAGGGCAAGCAGTCGCCCAACCCCAGCGGCATCTTCTACACGCCGTCGTCGGGAATCTGGCAGACGGTGTGGCTGGAACCGGTGCCGGACAAGGGGATCGACGAGATCAAGACGACACCCGACCTCGCGACGAGCTCGCTGTCGCTGAACGTCAGGTCCGCCGGGAACGCCGCTGTCACGGCGGTCGCGCGCGACGCCAGGGGCAAGCAGGTCGGCTCGGTCACCGGGCCCGCGAACTCGAACCTCACGCTGCCGGTGCCGGACGCGCACCTGTGGACGCCAGACGACCCGTACCTCTACCAGCTCGACATCACGCTCGGCCGGGACAGGGTCAAGAGCTACTTCGGCATGCGGTCCACAGGCATCACGAACGTCGGCGGCACCCCGAAGCTGACCCTCAACGGAAAGCCGATCTTCAACCTGATGCAGCTGGACCAGGGTTTCTACCCGGACGGCCTGAACACCGCGCCGAGCGACGACGCGCTGGTCTTCGACCTGAAGGCGCAGAAGGACCTCGGCTTCAACGCGGTCCGCAAGCACATCAAGGCGGAACCAGCCCGCTGGTACTACCACGCGGACCGGCTCGGACTGCTGGTGTGGCAGGACTTCGTCTCCGTCGAGGACGGCAACGACGCAGGGGCGCAGCAGGCGTGGCTCAGCCAGGGCCGCGAGCTGATGGACCAGCTGCACAACTACCCGTCCGTCTACGCCTGGATCGTGTTCAACGAGGGATGGGGCGAGTGGGACCGCGCCGTCACCGGCCAGATCGCCGACCAGGTGAAGGCCGCCGACCCCAGCCGGATCGTCAACGCGCACAGCGGGGTGAACTGCTGTGCCTCCAAGGGGGACAGCGGCCGGGGCGACGTGATCGACCACCACGACTACAACAACACCGACCCGGCGCGTCCGGACGGCAAGCGCGTCGTGATGGACGGCGAGCACGGTGGCTTCACGCTGCGCACGCCTGGACACCAGTGGCCTGTTCCGCCGATCGCGATCTACAGCGGTGTGGCGGACAAGGCGGCGCTGACGGCGAAGTACGTCGACAACACCCGCACGTTCTACCTCGGCCAGGCGCGGCAGGAGCTGTCCGCGTCGGTCTACACGCAGGTCACCGACCTGGAAGGCGAGCTCAACGGCCTCTGGACCTACGACCGCAAGCGCATCAAGGTCGATCCCGGTCCGGTCCGCGAGATCAACCGGCGGGTGATCGAGGCGGGCGCTGATGCCGGCCAGCCGTACCCGTACGCCGGGCGCGGCGAGTGGAAGCTCGACGAGAACAAGGGGACGACGGCGAAGGACTCCAGTGGTGGCGGCAACTCGCTGACGCTGAGTCCGGCCGGTGCCACGTGGAAGAACGGCGCGCTGGAGTTCGCGAACGGCTCTGCCGACACGTACGGCCCGGTCATCGACACGACCGGCGACTACACGGTGTCCGCACGGGTGCGGCTCGACGAGCTGCCCGGCAACTACGCGACGGCCGTGAGCCAGGACGGCCGTGAGCAGGAGAACCCCTTCTACCTGCAGTACGGGCAGGGCGCGTTCGCGTTCAGCACGCCCGGCGGCAACCGGGCCCGGTACGAGATCACGCCGGAGCTCGGCCGCTGGTACCAGCTGAAGGGCGAGCGGGCCGGCAACGAGATCCGGCTCTACGTGGACGGAGCGCTGGTCGCGACCGCACCGGCCGGACCGGCGATCCCGAGCACCGGAGCGCTGGCCGTGGGGCGGGCCAAGTGGGGCGGGCAGAACGTCGACTTCTGGAGCGGAGCCATCGCGGACGTCGCTGTCACCTCTTGACGCCGGGACACGTTCTCCGCGTGTCCACCACCGCTGACCTGGGCCTGGCCGGGGAGCAAGCCTCCCCGGCCGGGTAATGTCCGTTCGATGGCGAAGATCGTCCGCATCGGCGTGTTCTACGACGGCACGTGGTTCGCGTACCTCAGCGACTTCTACGCGACCGCGCACCAGCGGGCCGCGCGGATCTCGCTGGACGGCCTGCACGACGCGCTGCGCTGGTTCGTCCGCACCGAGACCGGCAAGCCGCTCGACGACTGCGTGATCGCCGAGGCCCACTACGTTCGCGGGCGCATCGACACCCCGGCCGCGTCCTTCGACGCCGCGCTCGAGCACGCCGGCATCACCCGGCACGACCTGCCGCTGCACGGCGGCAAGGAGAAGGGGGTCGACGTCCAGCTCGCCCTGGAGGCGTGGGACAAGGCCACGACCGTGCCGTTGGACTGGGTGGTGCTGCTCACCGGCGACGCCGACTTCGCGCCGCTCGTCACGAGGCTGACGGCGAGAGGCGTGCACGTGGTCGTGCCGGTGGTCGACGTCAGAACGATCGTGAAGGCGCCCGCCTGGACCCCGCGCACCGCCGCGCCGCTGCGGGCCTCGGCTCCGTTCACGCCCGGCTTCGACGAGCTGTTCGCGCCGGCCGACCACGACGACTACCCGCTCAAGAACCCTTTCGTGCGGTCGTCGCAGGCGGTGGCGTCGCCGGTGGGCGCGCCGAGAGGAAGGCGCAAGGGCACGGTGTCGACGTGGCGGTCGGGGGAGTCGCACGGGTTCATCACCGACAGCCGCGGCGGGTCGTGGTTCGTGTCGCGCGACGAACTGCCGGAGGGGCTCACCCTCCTGCTCGCGGGGACGCCGGTGTCGTTCACCGGGTCACCTGTGCCGATGCCGGGCCGGAAGTATCCGAGAGCACAGCTCGTCCGGCTCGACGATCTCGGGCAGTGAAGAAACTGCCCGAAAGTGTGATCCGTCCCAATCTCCGGGTACTCGAACCGCAACGGCGCAGAAATCGACCTGGAGAACCTACGCTGCAGGTGTGGATCACCACGGGAGATGTGTCTTCTGCCAGATCATCGCTGGTGAGGCGGAGGCGAGTGTGGTGCACGCGGACGACACGGCGGTCGCGTTCATGGACCTGAACCCGGTGAACCCGGGACACGTGCTGGTCGTGCCGCGGGCGCACGCCGAAGGCCTGGAAGACCTGGACGAGGACACGAGCGCGCACGTCTGGCGCGTCGGGCACCGGATCTGCCGTGCGCTGCGGCGCTCTGACCTGCGGTGCGAGGGCGTGAACATGTTCCTCGCCGACGGTGAGGCGGCGTTCCAGGAGGTTTTCCACTTCCACCTGCACGTCTTCCCGCGCTTTCGGGGCGACGGCTTCCGCATCGACGCCGACTGGGCCGAGCGAGCCCGTGAGCTGCTCGACGAGGAGGCTTACGCCGTTCGGCAGGCCCTGTCGCAACCCCCTTCGTGATCTTCTGATAAACTCCACAAAGCCGGTTCCATTTGGAATCCGTTTGCACTGGCCCCGGTGCGATAGGTGTTGCAGTGGCGCACGCCGCACGGGTAGAGAGCGTGTTCATAGAGGGTGGATCCGGTTGTGAACGTATGGCTGGGACTATTCCGGCGAATTCCGCGACGTATCTTGTGGCCTGGCGTCATCGGCGCCGCGATGCTCACCGTCGGTGGGCTGGGCGCGGGCGCGATCGTCCGCAGGGACCCGCTGCTCAGCGGCACGGTGCTGAACGCGATCAGGTACGGCCACGGCCACGACCTCGCGTTCATGGTGCTGTTCGCCGGGCTCGGGCTCATGGTGCTGTCGTGGGTGCGGCTCGGCCGCATGGTGATCACGGGTGACGCGGGCGGCCGCGTGGTGGCGATGGCCACCGCGGCGTGGACCACACCGCTGATCATCGCGCCGCCGCTGTACAGCCGGGATGTCTACAGCTACCTGGCGCAGGGCGCGGTGGCGTTGCGCGGGTTCGACCCGTACAGCAAGGGCGCGGCCGTGCTCGACCTGCCGCTGCGGGGCAACGTCGCGGGCCTCTGGCAGGAGACGCCGTCGCCGTACGGGCCGTTGTTCCTGTTGCTGGGCAAGGTCACCGTCTGGCTCACGGGTGACAACGTCATCCTCGGCGCCATCGTGATGCGGATCGCCGTGCTCGGCGGGCTCGCGATGCTCATCTGGGCGATTCCCCGCCTGGTCAAGCACCTGGGTGGCCGCGCGGGCGTCGCGATGTGGCTCACGGCCGCCAACCCGGTGGTGCTGGCGCTGGGCATCGGCGGCGTGCACAACGACATCCTGATGGTCGGCCTGATGGCCGTCGGTGTGGTGTTCGTGCTCGAAGGCATGCATCTGCGCGGGTTCGCCTTCATAGCCCTGGCCGTCGCGGTGAAGGCGACGGCACTCCTGGTCGCGCCCTTCCTCGTCTGGGTGTGGGCGGCGCGGCTGACCGGCTCGGCGCGGCACCGCTTCCTGGTGGCCGCGGGAGTGGGCGGCGCGGTGTTCGTGATCGTCTTCGGGGCCGCCAGCATGGTCGCGGGCGTCGGCCTCGGCTGGATCGGCGTGCTGAAGTCGCAGACGCCGCTGCTCACCTGGCTCTCGCTGCCCTGCGCGGCGGCGGAGATCCTCTTCTACTCGATCGGCACGCACATCCCCGGCTGGACCCGCGAGGGTTTCCTGGGCGTCTTCCGCGTCCTCGGCATGATCGCGCTCGCGTTCGTCCTCGTCCGGCAGTGGTGGCTCGCCAGGGAGGGCGGGGTGGACGCGATCAAGCGCGCGACCATCGCCCTGCTCGCCGCGTCGCTGCTCGCCCCGTCCGTGCTGCCCTGGTACCTCACCTGGGCGCTGGCGCTGGGCGCCGCGTTCGCGTGGAGCAACCGCGGCGCGGCCGTGCTGGGCGGCATCTCGGTGTGGATGGTGCTGATCACGCTGCCCGACGGCACGGTCGTCTGGCGCTGGACCTACGACAACATGAACCCCTGGGTGTGGTGGCCGTACCTCGCCGCCACCATGGCGGTCGGCGTGTGGGTCGCGAGGACGCTCCAGCAGCCGATGCCGGAACCGGAACCGGAACCGAAACCAGTGGCGACGACGTCGGAGCTGGTCGGAGGCACGGGTGCCTGAGCTCGAGAACCGGCTGCTCAGGCTCGCTCCGCTGATCCTGTGCGTGTCGCTCGGCATCTACGCGGTGATCCTCGGCAACCCCGCGAACTGGGGCATGATCGATCTCAAGGTGTACTGGAGCCTGTCTCCGAACGTCCTGAGCGACCAGCTCTACGACATCAACATGCCGTTCACGGCGGACTTCCCGCTGCCGTTCACCTACCCGCCGTTCGCGGCGCTGACGTTCCTGCCGCTGTCCGCGCTGCCGTGGATCGTCACGCGGATCGTGTGGCAGGTGCTGTCGCTGTTCTGCCTGTGGTGGCTCGTGCGGACGGCGCTGAAGCTGCTGGCCGCCAAGGCCGGGCAGGACTACGACGTGAAGTGGCAGCGCCGGGCGTTGCTGTGGACCGCGGTGTCGCTGTGGTTCGAGCCGGTGCGCAAGACCCTCGACTTCGGGCAGATCAACCTGCCGCTCGTCGCCGGGGTGTTCGCGGCGATGGTCGCGACGCGCCAGATCACGGCCGGCCTCGGGGTCGGCGCCGGCATCGGGCTGAAGCTGACGCCGGGCATCTCCGTCCTGTACTTCCTGGCGACCCGCAAGTGGACCGCGGCGGTGTGGTCGGGCATCGGCTTCGCGATCACCGTGGCGCTCGGCTTCCTGGTGTCCGCCAAGGACTCGTGGCGCTACTGGTTCGAGCTGCTCGGCGCGGCCGACAGGGTCGGGCCGGTCGGGTCGGCGATCAACCAGTCGCTGCGCGGCGCGTTGTCCCGCACGTTCGGCTACGACGTCAAGATGGGCTGGCCCTGGCTGCTGGCCGTCGCGGTGTCCGCGGTGCTGACGTTCTTCGCCCTGCGTGCCGCGGTCAAGGCGGAGGACACGCTCGCCTCGGTCGTGATCGTGCAGATGTTCGGTCTGCTCGTGTCGCCGATCTCGTGGAGCCACCACTGGCTGTGGGTCATCCCGGCCGTGCTCTGGATGGTCTACGGAGTGGAGCACCGCGCTCGAAAGTGGCTCGCGGTGGCGTGGGTGGTCGTCGTGGCCTCGGACATCATCACGTTCCTGATCGTCATGCAACCGTCCATCTGGGAGATCCCGAGGCCGTGGCCGCTCGCGCTGCTCGGCTGGGTCTACCCGGCGCTCGGGCTGGCCACTCTCGCCGTGGCGCCCACGCTGCTGAAGACGGAAGAACGCACCGAGGTGGCGCTGTGAAGTTCGAAAGGCGCCTGCTCGCACTGGCGCCCTGGATCCTCCTGCTCTCGATCGCGGTGCGCGTCGTCGTCATCGTGACCGGCTTCGGCAACGAGACGCTCGACCTGCGCGTGTACTGGGTGCTCGCGCCGCACGTGCTCGAAGGCGACCTGTACCAGGTGTTCTCGCCGTTCTCGCCGCCCGACTTCCCGCTGCCGTTCACCTACCCGCCGTTCGGCGCGCTGGTGTTCCTGCCGATGACGTGGATGTTTTGGGGCCTCGCGCAGTGGACCTGGCGCCTGATCTCGTTGCTGTGCCTGTACTGGATCGTGCGGGTGACGCTGCGGCTCGTCGCGGGCGAGTCCTGGACGGTGGACGCCAGGCTGTGGCGGCGCTGGTCGATCCTGTGGACCGCGGTGCTGCTCTGGATGATGCCGGTCTTCCACACGTTCCAGTTCGGCCAGATCAACCTGGTGCTGGCCGGCATCATGCTGGCCGCGATGGTGGCTCGCAGCGACAAGCTCGCCGGTGCCGGCATCGGTTTCACGGCCGGTGTGAAGCTCGTCCCGGCGATCTCGGGGCTGTACTTCCTCGCCACGAAGCGGTGGGCGGCCGCGGTGTGGTCGTTCGTGGCGTTCGCCGTGAGCGTCGGCCTCGGCTTCCTGGTGGACTTCGACCAGTCGAAGACGTACTGGTTCGAACTGCTCGGTGCCGCTGACCGGGTCGGCCCGATCGCGACCGCGCACAACCAGTCGCTGCGCGGGGCGTTGTCCCGGACGCTCGGCTACGACGTCGGCATGTCCTGGCCGTGGATCATCGCGGCGGTCATCTCGGTGATCCTCGCCCTCATCGCACTGCGGGCGGCGGTGAAGGCGAGCGATGCGCTGATCGGTGTGCTGACGGTGCAGTTCCTCGGGCTGTTGCTCTCGCCGATCTCGTGGGACCACCACTGGGTGTGGGTGGCGCCGCTGCTGATCTGGCTGGTGCACGCGAAGATCGCTCCGTGGGCGCGGAACACGTTGCTGGTGCTGTGGGTGCCGGTCATGTTCTTCGACCTCATCTCGTTCCAGCTGGACTTCCAGCCGACGATCTGGACGATCAGCCGCCCTGGCTGGCTGTCCGCCCTGGGCTGGGCCTACCCGGCGTTCGCGCTGGTCACCCTCGTGGTGATCGCGGTCGTGCTGCGCGGCTCTCGCTCGACGGAGGAGAAGAACACCGCTGAGCCGATCAGCGCCATCGGGTAGACGAGGTAACCGAACCGGCTGGCCGGCATCAGCAGGATCGCCGCGCCCATCCCGACGACCACCCGCCAGAACGCGTCGGCGACGGTGACCGGGCGGCGCACGAACAGCCACGCCACCACGGCGAGGCCTGCCACGACCAGCAACGCGAGTGCGGCGACGTGCCCGGCGGGACCCAGTTCGGTGAGCAGGTGGCCGGGGAACGGGCTCGACGCCGGTGAGCTGACCTGCGCGCCACCGGTCGGGAAGCGGATCGCGTGCTCGACGAAGGCACCCGGATCGACGAGCAACACCGGTACGTTGATTCCGGCGAGCACGGCGGCGAACACCGCGATGTGCTTGCGCGCCAACATGAACACGACGAGCACGACGATCGCGGGCAGTGCGATCAGCTTGATGCTGACGACCGCGGCCGCCACCACGGCGGCCCAGCCGTGCCTGCGGGTGATCACGAGCGTCGCGGTCAGGACGATCAGCGCGAGCACCGCTGCGTCCTCGCCTGACGTGGTCGTGGTCAGCATCGTCAACGGGCTCACCGCAGCGAGCTGCGCGGCCGGCACGGGGATGCGCGGCCAGTTCAGCGACCGCAGGCTCAGCAGGATGGCTCCCACCGCGACCAGGGCGAACATGATCCGGGCGTCGGTGAGCGGTGAGTCGCCGAACAACGCCCTGGGCAGGCCGAACACGGTCATCAGAGGGCCGTACGGGGTGTAGTCGTTCACGTCCGGTGCCCTGCCGAGCGCCGTCACGTCCACGTACGGAGTGCCGTGGGCGAGCAGCAGACGGGCGGAGCGTTCGATCACCCACACGTCCGGCTGCGCGCTCCACGTCCACGGCGTCGCGGTGAAGTCCTCGGCGGCGGCGTTGCGGTGGAAGACCAGCACTGCGAGCGGAGCGACGGCCCCGCCGCCCAGTGCGAGCCAGAGGGCCAACCGGTCGTTGAACGCCGAGAAGGCAGCCGCCGCGAGGAATGCCACGGCGGCGAACGCGCCCCACACGTGGTAGCCGTAGAACTCCGATGACAGCGTGGTCGCGAGGGCGAACCCCGCGAAACCAAGATACAGCAACATCTCCTGACCCGCGCCTCTCGTCGAACTGTCCGATGTGGACGAGAGTGCTGGTCGGAAGGGGTGTGTCAGATCGGCTTGCAGGCCGTGAACCGCTGGCCCATCAGGTAGCGAAGCTGGTGTGCATCAACCGTTCGGCCGAGGTCAACCGGACACCACGTGCGCGCGGAACGCCCAGGCGACGACCTCCACCCGGTTGCGCGCGCTGATCTTGGTCTGCACCGACGCGAGGTAGGACTTGATCGACGACACGGAGAGGTGCAGCTCGGCGGCGATCTCGCCGTTGCTCAGCCCGCGTGAGACGAGCCGCACGACGTCGAGCTCGCGGTCGGTCAGCAGGCCCGCGTCGGCGTCCGGCAACTGAGGAGCGCTGCGGCCGAGCACGCGCAGCACCACGGAGGGGGAGACGAGCACGTCCCCACGAGCGGCTGAGCGGACGGCTTCGGCCAGCAGCGCCGGGCTCGCGTCCTTGGTGAGGAACCCGTACGCGCCGTGGTCCAGCGCCTTGTGCAGCACCTCGTCCGTGTCGAACGTGGTGACGACGACGATGCGGGTGTGGGGCGCGAGCTGACGGGTGACCTCCAGGCCGTCCAGTCCGGGCATCCGCACGTCGACCAGGCACACGTCCGGGTTCAGCGCGCGGGCTCGTTCGACCGCGCTGATGCCGTCCGCGACGTCCGCGACCACGGTGATGTCCTGGTGCGCCTCGAGAATGAGCCGGAAACCCGTCCGGACCATCTCCTGGTCCTCGGCGATCAGCACGGAGATCACGCGCGCACCGCCAGCGGCAGCTCGGCCGTCACGAGCCAGCCGTCACCGGTGGCGCCGGCGAAGAACCGGCCGCCCAGTTCACTCACCCGTTCCTTCATCCCGATCAGCCCGAAACCACCGGAGTGCGCGGGCCTCGCGGTGCCGTTGTCCACAACGGACAGCAGTACGGCGGTCGCGGTCAGTCGCACGTCCACTTCCACGCTGGTGGCGTCGTGGGCGTGCTTGCGGGTGTTCGTCAACGCTTCCTGCACCAGCCTCAGCACCGATCGTCCCAGTTCCGGTCGTACGTCCGACGGCAGCTCGATGGTCGTGCGCACCGGTAGTCCCGACTTCTCGACGAGCGCTTTGAGATCCGAGGAGAGATCGCTCGTCCCCGGCGTCGCCTCGGCGTCGCGCAACGCCCGCACCATCGCGCGCATCGCCCCCAACGCGTCCGTGCCGCCGGTCACGATGCCGGGCAACATCCCGCACGCCGCGTCTTTGTCCCCTTCGGACACCACGGTCGCGGCCTGCGCCTGCACCAGCATCCCGGTGACGTGGTGGGCGACGACGTCGTGCAGCTCCCGCGCCATGTCGAGCCGTTCCTCCCGGCGCACGCGCTCCTCCTCGGCGGCCGCCAGCTGAGCCTGCGTCCGGTCGCGCACCCGGAGGAGGTATCCCACCGCGACCGCGGCGACCGTTCCGAGCACGACGCTCGGGACCGCGGTGGGAAGCTCGTACTGGACCGTGCGGACGTAAGTGGAGAACACGCACACGGCGAACAGAGCCGATGTGCAGATCGTGGCGATGACCGGGGTCGCCGTCCACACCAGCACCACGACCAGCACCAGCCCGGCCACCGCCTCGGAGACGGTCAGCGGCGCCTGGTCGTACCGCATCGGCTCGGCGAGCCCGCCGTAGGTGTCGCCGGCTGCCTTCCACGGGAACGCGGCCAGGATCGTGATGCCGAGGATTCCCGCACACGCGCACGCCGTCGCGATCAAGTGGTGATGTGCGAACACTGCCGCCGCGACGACGACCGCCATCAGTGCGAGCACCGTCCAGTGCTCGCCGTGGGCCCAGGGCTGCGGCGCGTACACGACCTGGACGCCGAACACGGCGATGACCAGTGCGGCGACGATCCAGTGACGGCGATAGCCAGACATGATCGCGATCGTAGGAGGAACGGGTGGGGCCCGCTCTCCACCTTCCGGCCGAGGGGACTGTCCAGTCGGCTAGGAGCGGAACCTCGCGGTGAGGTCGGCCGGCACACCGGTTTCGAGCACGACCAGCTCGTTGACGCCTGCCTTGAGCACCTCGCGGGGCACCTGCAGCGGCTGGGGCGTGCGGGACCAGTAGCGACCGAGATCATGCCCGTTCACCCACACCGCGCCGCAGCCCCATGCCGAGGTGTCGAGGGTGAGCTCTCCCGGCTCGTCGAGCACGAACGTGGCGCGGCGGAACACCGGCCCGCTCACCGGGACGTTGTCAGGCCGCACGGTGACCGGCTTGCCGAGGTGCAGCGGCATGACGTCCCAGCCGGTGACGGGCCTGCCGTCGAGGGTGACGTCCGCGAGGCCGGTGCCACCGCCGAGGTCCTCCACGAAGATCGTCAGCTCGCCGTTCGCGTCGCGCAGGGACAGCGCGTGGTCGTTGTGTTCGCGCAGCAGGACACCGACGGGCTGGCCGTCCAGGAACACCGACGTGCGGTCGCCGATCTCGCGAAACCGCAGCACAGCGGCGTGCGGAGCGGTGATCGTAGTGCGCAGCAACGTCATCCGGCCGTCGAGTGCGGGCGGATGCTCGTGGTGGCGCCAGGTGCCCCACTGCTCGGGCTTGTCGAGCAGCGGCACGGGGTCGCCCAGCGGCACGGAGAACGAGAGTGCTTCGAGCAGCACGGCTGGGACCTCCTCACCTTTCGGGAAACCAGAGGCTAACGGTACTCAACGTTTTCAATCAAGAATCAACATTGTCTTTCTCGTGGATCTAGGTCATCCTCGCGTGAGCACTTGCTACGACGCGGCGTGGATCGGGCGGTATGAAGTCAACAGGATCGAACAGCACGGCCAAGGCTTTCGCGCGGCTGCACGGTGTCGCCCCGGCCGGGGTGTGGTCGGCGCCGGGCCGGGTGAACCTCATCGGCGAGCACACCGACTACAACGACGGGTTCGTGCTGCCGTTCGCGATTCCGCAGCGCACGTGGGTCGCCGCGGCGCCGCGGGAGGACGGCGTGATCACGCTCGCGAGCGTCGTCGACGGTGAGGTGGTGACCGCGCCGCCGTTGCGGGTGGGTTCGCTGGGGCCCGGCGGCGTGCAGGGCTGGGCCGCGTATCCCGCCGGCGTCGCGTGGGTGTTGCGGCAGCAGGGGATCACCGGCGGCGCGGACCTGGTGATCGCCGGCGACGTGCCGCACGGGTCGGGACTGTCGTCGTCGCACTCGCTGGAGGTCGCGACGGCGTTGGCGCTGCTGGGTCTGGCCGGCGTGGAAGCGTCCAAAAGCGACGTTGCTCAATGGGTGCAGCAGGCCGAGAACGACTTCGTGGGCGCGCCGACCGGGCTCCTCGACCAGACGGCGTCGTTGTGCTGCACCGAGGCGCACGCGTTGTTCCTGGACGTGCGGTCGGGCAAGCAGGAGCAGGTGCCGTTCGACGCGGCCCGGTACGGCCTGGAAGTGCTCGTGATCGACACCCGCGTGAGCCATTCGCTGGTGGAGTCCGGGTATGCCGAACGACGTGCGGGCTGCGAGGAGGCCGCCCGGTTGCGGGGCGTGGCCGCCGTGCGCGACCTGGACACCGAGGCCGGTCTGCCGGAGGAACTGCAGCCGCTCGTCCGGCACGTGATCACCGAGAACGCGCGGGTGCTCAAAACCGTTGAGCTGCTTCGGGAAAACCGGTACGCGGAGATCGGACCGCTGCTGAGTGCCTCGCACGCGAGCCTGCGGGACGACTACCGGGTGTCGTGCGTCGAGCTGGACGTGGCCGCGGAAGCCGCCGAGAAGGCCGGTGCGCTGGGTGCGCGGATGATCGGTGGTGGGTTCGGCGGTTCCGCGATCGCGTTGGTACCGGCGGAGATTCGTGCGGACGTGGAGCGGGCCGTGTTCGAAGCCTTTGCCGTGCAGGGGTTCGGGCCGCCGCGGACGTTCACCGCTGTTCCGGCGGCAGGAGCGGGCCGGGACGTGTGACCCGGGGCAGCCGCACCGTGACGACGAGCCCGCCGGCTTGGCGGGGCCTGAGTTCCAGGATTCCGTCGTGGGCGCGGACGATGCTCGCCACGATGGCCAGCCCGAGACCCGCGCCGGCGTGCTCGCCGGTGCGGGTGCGTTCGGCTCCGCGCTGGAACGGTTCGGTGAGCGTCGGTACCAGGTCTGCCGGCAGGAGCGGACCGGTGTTCTCGACCCGCAGCACCGTTTCGCCGGTCAGTTGCGAGGTGCGGACATCGACGGAGCCTCCGTCGATGTTGTGCACGATCGCGTTCTGGACGAGGTTCGTGACCATGCGCAGCAACAGCTCGGCGTTTCCTGCGGTCTGAGTGGCGTCGCCGGTGACGTCGAGCGTGATCTCGCGCTTCTCGGCGAACGGCAGCAGCGTCTCGGCGGCTTCCTCGGCGACCAGCGAGAGGTCGACTTGGGCGCGGGTGAAGGTGCCGGTGCGGCTGAGCAGCAGGAGCGCCTCGGTGAGGTCGATCGCGCGCTTGTTCACCGCGTCCAGGCGTTCGATGAGCTCAGGTGCGGGTTCCTGGCGGGCCACGTCGAGCAGTGACTGCGTGATCGCGAGCGGCGTGCGCAGCTCGTGCGAGGCGTTGGCGGCGAACCGTCGCTGCTCGGCGACGTGCGACTCGAGCTGTTCGAGCATGGTGTCGAACGCGTCGGCCAGCTCGCGGAACTCGTCGGTGCGGCCCGGCAGCCGGACCCGGTGCGACAGCTCGCCCCGCGAAGCCAGCCTGGCCGCGTCGGCGAGTTGCGTGAGCGGCGACAGCATCCGTCCGGCGAGGAGCCATCCTCCGGCGAGACCGGTCACGAGCAACGCGGCCAGCGCGACGGCGGCGGCCTTGCCGAAGATCCGCGAGAGGAGGTACTGGTTGGGCGAGATCCCGAGCAGGCCCTGCTCGGTGTTGGGCACGTAGCGCAGCAGGTACATCCACACCACGACGAGCAGCACGGCGCCGGTGATGAGGACGACTCCGGCATAGCTGAGGGTGAGTTTGAGGCGGGCGCTGAGACCGGCGCGTCGGGGGAGGGGGCGGTCCGGCGGCTGAGTTCGTGGGGCGGGGACGTGGCCGCTGAGTTCGGGACGCCTGGTCACGTGTCGATCCGATAGCCGACGCCCGGCACCGTCGCGATGATCCACGGCTCGCCGAGCCGTTTGCGCAGCGCCGACACGGTGATCCGGACGGCGTTGGTGAACGGGTCGGCGTTCTCGTCCCACGCCCGCGCCAGCAGCTCCTCGGCGCTCACGACTCCGCCCTCGGCCGCCACGAGCACCTCCAGCACCGCGAACTGCTTGCGGGTCAACGCGACATAGCGGTCGTCGCGGAACACCTCCCGGCGGAACGGGTCCAGCCGCAGCCCCGCGAGCTCGCGGACCGGCGGCCGGGCGTGGGCGCGCCTGCGGTCGAGCGCGCGCAGCCGCAGCACCAGCTCCCGCAGTTCGAACGGTTTGGTGAGGTAGTCGTCGGCACCCAGCTCGAACCCGGACGCCTTGTCGTCGATCCGGTCGGCGGCGGTGAGCATGAGGATCGGCATGCCGCTGCCGGACGCCACGATCCGCCGCGCGACCTCGTCACCGGACGGGCCGGGGATGTCGCGGTCGAGCACCGCGATGTCGTACGAGTTGACGCTGAGCAGCTCCAGCGCGGTGTCCCCGTTCCCGGCGACGTCCGCGGCGATCGCCTCCAGCCGCAAGCCGTCCCGCACGGCCTCGGCCAGGAACGGCTCGTCCTCCACGATCAGCACCCGCATGTCCGGCAGCCTAGGCAAAGCTGTGGACGGGCGTGCGCCACCACCGGTACGAGAGCATCGAGGCCAGACCGGCACCGACGGTGTTGAGCAGCACGTCGTCCACAGAGGACACCCGGTCCAGCAGCAGGACGTACTGCGCGACCTCGATGAAGGTCGAGCACCCTGCCGCGAGCATCAGCACGTGTCCCAGCGACGCGAGCGACGAGAACCGCAGCGGCGCGAAGAACCCCAGCGGCGCGAAGATCAGCAGGTTGCCGATGATCTGGCCGCGGTCCCAGGAGAGCAGGTCGGCCAGCGGGACCAGGGTCACCACGCCGTGCTTGCCGGGTTCGTTGCCAGGCAACAGGGTCATCCACACCCACGGCACCGTCCCGTAGACGAGGCCGACCTCGGCCACAGCTGTCCGCCACGGGTGCGCGGCGCCGGTGACCTTCCGCCGCCACCCCAGCAGTCCGGCCGTCACCACGGCGATCGGCAACGAGAGCACGGCGAGGGCGACGACGCCGGTGAAGGTGCCGACCCAGTCGTACCAGTTGTTGAGCACACCCCTACCCAAGACGCGTGCACGTTGCCAGGGCGTATGCGGTTTTCGATACGCCCGCGATAAGTGACCCAGAACACTATGGAAAGGATAGCGCTAACGAAAAGTTAGTGCAAAGCTCTCGCGTGCACAGACCGAGTGAAAGGTGCACGAGATGCTCAACCGACGCTCCCTCATCACCAACGGCAGTACCGCCGCGTTCGGTGCCATGGCCCTGGCGGCCGTCACCAACGGGGTCGCAGAAGCCGGTCCCGCTCCCGCCGGGTACTCGCCGTGGACGCCGCTGCCCGACCCGTCCGCGACGCCGGTGCCCAACCCGCCGTTCGCCAAGGACCTGACCGGCACCGAGCGGCGCAACCTGGAAACGTTCGACGAACTCGACTTCGACGTCTTCACGCACCAGAAATGGGCGCGGCTGGGGGAGAGCCACGCCCGCTCGATCCGCGTGCACTGGCCCGACGGGCACTACACCGACGGCATCGACCGGCACATCGAGGACCTCAAGGGCTTGTTCGTCTGGGCGCCGGACACCCGCATCGAGTCGCACTACCTGCGCGTCGCGAACGGTGGGCTGACCGCGGTCGCCGGGGTCATGCAGGGCACCTTCACCCGGCCGATGCCCGACGGCAAGGGCGGCTTCATCCAGCCGACCGGGAAGCGGTACTCGATCAACATGGCGACCATCGGGCTGTGGAACCGGCGCGGCACGATGGATGAGGAATTTCTCTTTTGGGACAACCAGAACTTCTACCGACAGATCGGGCTGGCCTGATCACCGCGCCGACCACTTCTGGTTCGGGGTGCCGCGACACTCGGCGGGCCGGACAACCGAGCCGTCGGCGATCCCGGAAGCCTCCAGGCACCGGCCGTCGGCGGTGACGAGCGAACCGTCCGGGGAGAGGGAGAAGCGGTCCCGGATCTGGCTCGGCGCACCGCTGCAGTCCCGCAGCACCATCGTCGAGTCGAGGCAGCGCAACGACAACGGGTTCGACAGCACGGCGGGCATGCCGGTGGCCGGGGAGAGGCTCCCCGGCACCGACTCGAGCGCCGCCGCCCAGCGGTCGGCCATCTTGGCGTAGCCGGCCGCGTTCGGGTGCAGGCCGTCGTCCAGGTCGGCCGCGGTGAACCCGGTGTGCATGTCGACCAGATGAGCCCGCGGGCCCCGCACGATCGCCGGTAGGGCCGCGTTGAAAGCCTGTACGCGCGCCTCGAACGCCGGGTCGTCCGGCACCGGCGTGATCTGGGCGACGAACACCTCGGCCAGCGGGGCGAGTGCGTGGATCTTGCCGATCAACGCACCGAGCCTGGCCGGGGCGCCCGCCACGTCGTGCTGCTGGTTCAGGTCATTGGTGCCCGCGTGCAGCAGGACGGTGCGCGGGTTCGCCCGCCGCACCCACGACACGATCCCGGCATCCAACTGGTCGATCCGGAAACCCGAATGGCCCTCGTGGTCGTGGTCGCCGAGACCCACCGGCCCGTTGGACGCGGACCCGACGAAGTCGACCGGATGCCGCTGCCACAGCGAGACGCGGTAGCCGCCGGGCGTGCCGAACCCGTGCGTGATCGAGTCGCCGAGCGGCATCACCCGCACGCCGCCGTTGGACTCGGTCCGCGACGGGCTCGTCAGCACCGCCAGACCGAGCGCCACGACCAGCGCGATCCGCCACCACATCGATCAAGGTTCGCACGTCAACCGTCAGCACAATCATCCGAATGACCCGATGTGAGCAGTTCTCGCCGCGGCTACGTTGGCCTGACCCTGCATACCCTGCGAAGGAGCCCAACGGTGCGAAGAAGATCCCTGCTCTCCACCGCGCTGACGACAGTGGTCGTCGCGGCGGCGATGGTCGTCCCTGCGGCCGGCGCTGCCCCTGTCACCACTCTTGCCGCCCCCGACATCGACGTGGCGGCGGTCAAACAGCACCTGACCCAGCTCAACACCATCGCCACCCAGAACGGCGGCAACCGCCGTTCCACCTCCGCCGGCTACCGCGCGTCGGTCGCCTACGTGAAGGACAAGCTCACCGCGGCGGGCTACACCGTCACCGAGCAACCCTGCACGAGCGGTTGCACCAGCGGCGCCGGTCCGAACGTGATCGCCGAGTGGCCCGGTGGCAACGCGAACAACGTCTACATGTTCGGTGCCCACCTCGACAGCGTGAGCGCGGGCCCCGGCATCAACGACAACGGCTCCGGTTCCGCGTCGATCCTGGAGACCGCCCTCACCCTCGCGCGGGTGAACCCGACGATGCTCAACAAGGTCCGCTTCGGCTGGTGGACCGACGAGGAACAGGGCCTCAACGGCTCGAAGTTCTACGTCAACCAGCTGCCGGCCACCGAACGCGCGAAGATCAAGGCCTACTACAACTTCGACATGGTCGCCTCGACCAACGGCGGCTATTTCATCAACAACATCACCACGGCCCAGTCGGCGCCCATGAAGGCCTACTGGGACTCCCTGGGTCTCCAGCCCGAGGAGAACCGCGAGGGTGCGGGCCGTTCCGACGACTACTACTTCGGTCAGGCGGGCATTCCGTCGTCCGGCTACGCGACGGGTGCCAGCGCGGACAAGACCGCGGCCCAGGTCGCGAAGTGGGGCGGCACCGCCGGAGACTTCGACCCCTGCTACCACCGGGCCTGCGACACCACGGCCAACATCAGCGACACGCACCTGAACCGCTCGGCCGACGGCATCGCGTACACCCTGTGGGACCGCGCGGTCGGCAGCAACCCCGGCCCCGACTTCTCGGTGGGGGTCTCGCCGACGTCCGGTTCGGTCGCGGCGGGTTCGTCGGTGCAGGCCACCGTGTCGACCCAGACGACGAGCGGCTCGGCACAGTCCGTGCAGCTGTCGGCGTCCGGACTTCCTTCCGGCGCAACGGCTTCGTTCAACCCGTCCTCGGTGACGACCGGCAGCAGCTCGACGCTGACGATCAGCACGACGACGTCGACGCCGTCCGGCACCTACCCGGTGACGATCACCGCGACGGGCTCGGTCACGCACACCGCGACCTACAACCTGACGGTCACGGGTGGCCCTGGTGGCGGCTGCACCGGCACAAACCCGAACGACGTCGCCATCCCGGACAACTCTCCGACCGCCGTGACGAGCAGCATCGTGATCTCCGGTTGCGCGGGCAACGCGTCGTCCACGAGCAAGGTCGAGGTGCACATCAAGCACACCTACCGGGGTGACCTGGTGGTGAGCCTGCTCGCGCCGGACGGGTCGTCGTACTCGCTGAGCAACCGCTCGGGCGGCAGCGCGGACAACATCGACCAGACCTTCACCATCAACCTGTCCACCGAGGTCGCCAACGGCACCTGGAAGCTCAGCGTGCGTGACGCGGCGGCGGTCGACGTCGGCACCATCGACACCTGGACGCTCACCCTCAACTAGCACCGCGGTGGGACCGCGCACCCCGTCCACCAGGGCGGGGTGCGCGTGCTCACACAATCACAACCAGGGCTTTTCCGTGAAAACATTCGCCGGAAATAATTTGAACCTTTTTCGTTCTTGACGGTCCAGAAGCACGCGACAACACTGCCTCGACAACTGCTCACGAGGTCGGGGGTGCTGTTGCCGAGCCCAGGGATCGTCCGTCGCGCGTGGTGGGGCGCGCATCAGCACACCAGGCTCGCCGTGATGTGCCTCGGCGTTCTCGCCGCGCTGGCCACGACGGTGGCGGCAGGCTTCGCCGGCGGGTCCGGTCCGCAGCAACGCGTGGACGCAGGGATGGACCCGATGCGCCGCGGCGACTCGTTCGAGGTGACCGTCCACACGGTGTCCGATGTGGACCTGTTCGAGGGAGTCGAGCCCGCGTCCGGAGTTCTCTTCCGCGCCCGCGTCGCCGGGATCGGCCGGATCGCCGACTGCTGGCTCGCCGAGTCCCGCACCACCGCGCAGAACCTGTTGCGCGGCAAGATGGTCCGGCTCACCGTGAAGAAGGACGTCGACTCCGACAGCGACCGGATCGTGGTCGACGTGCGGCTGCCGGACGGCACCGACTACGCCAACACCCTCGTGCACGACGGCATGGCGCCGGCGGACGTGTCGACCCGCGACGAGCTCGCCCAGGTCGAAACCGTTGCGCGCCAGGAACACCGCGGCCTCTGGGCGGCCTCGTGCATCCGCATCGTGAGCACGACGTCCAGCGCGCCCTCATCGTCCACGACGACCACGACCACCACGACGACGACCACGACCACGACGACACCGGAGTCCTCCACGCGGAAACCGCCGCCCAGGCCGACGGTCACCTCGGTCGAGCCACCGCCGCCCGACGACCCGCCGGACGACTTCTGGCTGGGCAAGATCTGCTTCAAGGAAGGCGCGAAGCGCAAGGCGGCGGGTGGCGGCGAGCTCGTCTGCACCCGCAACGGCAACAAGCTGAGGTGGCGGCGTGCGGACTGACGACGGCATCGACCTGTTCAGCAAACCGGTGGAACCGGCGCCCGTGCTGGCACAGGGCAAACCTCCACGCGGCCTGACCGACGGCGGCTGGGTGCGCACGACCGGCTGGCTCCAGATCGGCGACCACCCGGTGAGCTCGGCCCTGCTCGCCGCGCTCGCGGGCCTGCTGTGGGCGTTGGTCGGCGCGGCCGTCTCGGTGCGGGCCTTCCCGGTCACCGCAGGGGTTCTGGTGCTGCTGATGCCCGTGCTGTGCGGCGTCTTCTGGTGGTTCCTCACCTCACGGGTGAGGCCGGCCTCGGTGGCGCGCAACGTCGAGACGAAGCACGCGGACGAGCTGGCGGTGGGCGATCTCGTCCGGCTGTACGGCTCGATCGGCCCGGTCGCCCAGGTGGCCGAGGTGCAGGTCGCGGACGAGGTCGACGTGACCTTCCAGGGTGAGGTGCGCCAGTCGTGGCCGCGTGACCGGGTGGTGCACGTGGCCGAGCTGCTCAGCTGACGGCGACCCGTTCTACCAGCACCTGCCAGCTCGCGATCAGGTCGTTCACCATCGGGCTGGGGGCGTCCGCGGACTGCAGGTACAGCAGGATCGGGCCCTCCAGCGCGGCCACCAGCTGCAACGCCAGCGCGCCGCTCGAAGCCGCGTCCGGACACGCCTCGTTGAGCAGCATCTGCACGTGGAACAACGACGGGCCGTCGCCGATCGGCACCGGCTGGCCAGGATCAAGCGCCGCACGGGCGAGCACGGTGTGCTCCACCAGGAACTCGAGCCGTGCCTGACCGAACGCGACCAGCCGCTCGACCGCCGGCGCGCCCGGCCCGAGCGGCGGCCGGCCGCTCATCAGCCGCTCCTGGAACCGCTTCTCCTCCTCGTCGAGCAGCGCGTGGAAGATGCCTGCCCGCGTGCGGAAGCGGCGGAACACCGTGCCCTTGCCGAGCCCCGCGCGTTCGGCCAGGCCGTCCATCGTGACCTTGTCCGCGCCCAGCTCCGCCACCATCTCGCGGGCGACCTCGATCAGGCGGGCGCGGTTGCGCGCGGCGTCCGCCCGTTCCTCGCGCGGTTGACCCAGTGACAGCCCGACAGGTTCCACGGGCTGAACGCTACCCGTCGGCAGCGTCCCCCCAGGACGCCTGCCGTGCAGCGAGTTGCCGGTCGCGCAACGGGGCGAACGACTCGCTCCAGCCGACCAGCTCGTCGAGGTGGGGGAGCGGGAAGTCCGGCAGGTCGACCAGCTCGAACGTGGCGTCGTCGTGCTGCCCGGCCTGCTGCGCGACCCACCTGGCCACCTGCTCGCCGTGCCGGCCGGGGCGGGTGCTGCCGGTCCGGTGCCGCCGATCACAGCCAGCCGCTGTCCTCCGCGACCTTGACCGCCTCCGCCCTGGTGCGTGCGCCGGTTTTGCCGATCGCCGCGCTGAGGTGGTTGCGGACGGTGCCCTCGGACAGGTGCAGCGCTTTGGCCAGGTCGGAGACCGTGCCGCCGTCCCGTGCCACGGCCAGGACGTCGCGTTCGCGGTCGGTCAGCGGGCTCTGTCCGGTGGCCAGCGACTCGGCGGCCAGCGCCGGATCGACGACCCGCAGCCCGGCGTGCACCCGGCGGACCGCGTCGACCAGTTGCTCCGGCGTGGCGTCCTTGACGACGAACCCGGCCGCGCCCGCCGCCATCGCCCGCGCGAGGTAGCCGGGACGTCCGAACGTGGTGCAGACGATCACCCGGCAGCTCGGCAGGGCCTTGCGGAGCTCGGCGGCGGCGCTCAGGCCGTCCTTGCCCGGCATCTGCACGTCGAGCAGCGCCACGTCGGGCCGGGTGCGCTGGGCGGCGGCGATGACCTCGTCGCCCGCGCTGACCTCGGCGACGACCTCGATGTCGGGCTCCAGGCCCAGCATCGCGGCGAACGCACCACGCACGAGCGCCTGGTCGTCCGCCAGCAACACCTTGATCACGCTACCTCCGCTCGCAGCCGGTACCCGCCGTCGTCCAAGGGGCCCGCCAGCACCGTGCCCCCGAGCGGGGCCAGGCGCTCGGCCAAGCCTGTCAGGCCCGTTCCCGGCTCGCCGACCCCGGCGCCGCGCCCGTCGTCCCGCACCTCCAGCCACGTGTCGCCCAGCCGGACGGAACAACGGGTCGCGGCCGCGTGCCGCAGCACGTTGGTGATCCCCTCGCGCAACACGTACCCGAACACCCCCTGGAGCTCGGGTCGCACGTTGTCCACCGCGTGCGGGAGGTCCGCCTCGATCCCGCCCGCGCGCAACGCCGCCCGCGCGCCGACGACCTCGGCCGACAGCGACACCTCGCGGTAGCCGGAGACGGTGGTGCGGACGTCGCTGAGCGCCTGCCGGGTGAGCGTCTCGACCTCGCGGATCTCGGCCAGCGCCCGGTCCGGCTCGTCGCTTTCCAGCAGCCGCCGCGCCACCCCGGACTTCAGCGAGATCGTGGTCAGGCTGTGCCCCAGGATGTCGTGCAGGTCGCGCGCCAGCCGGTTGCGCTCCTCGGTCCTCGCCAGTGCCGCGATCTCGTCCTGCGCCAGGGAAAGCGCCCGGTTCGCCCGCACCATCCTGCCCATCGCGAGCATGCCCAGCGAGATCGAGAACAACGTGCCGAGCTGGCCACCGTCGATGGCCAGGTCGTGCTGGAGGTACATGGTGCCCGCCAGCGCGCCGAGGACCGTGGCGTTGATCGCGATCGCCCGCCACGGCGTGAGCACCACGGCGACGGTGGAGACGATGTAGACCATCAGCCCCGCGGACGACATCCCCAGCCAGAAGACGATGACGAGGCCGAGCACGGTCATCGACAGGCAGATCGCGGTGTTGACGTTCTCGCTGTCGCTGCCCCAGAGCCAGCGCGGCGCGGCGACCCAGCCCACCGCGTACGCCACGATCAGAACCGTCAGCACGATCCGCACCACGAGGGTGCGGTCGCTGGTGAGCACGTCGTAGGTCAGGGCAGGGAGGTAGAGCAGCACGAAGACGATCGCGAACCAGAACCACTTGCCGTTGCCTTTGAACACGACCAAGAACCTAGCTCTGGGCGCGGTAGCGGCGCGCGGCGATCACCGAGAGTCCCGCCACCCAGAGCGCGATCACGAGCAACGCCTGCTTGACGTCCACTCCGGACACGAACGGTGCCTGCGTCAGCTCCTTGATCCAGTACGTCGGCAGCACCTTCATGAGCGTCGCCAGCCAGTCCGGTGCCACTTCGGCGGGAATCCAGATGCCGCCCAGCAAGCCCAGCAACATCGACGCCAGACCCGTGATCGCCTGCATGCCGTCCGGGCTCGCGACCAGCCCGATCACGATGCCGAGCAGCACGAACGGGATCGCGCCCACCCACAGCGTCCCCACCACGCCGAGCCAGTGCAGGGCGTCCATCCGCACGCCCTCGACCGCGCCGATGATGCTGATCAGCAGGATTCCGGGCAGCGCCACGAGCATGCTCAGCGCGCCCTTGGTCGCCAGGTATCCGGTGCCGGTCAGCGGGGTCAGCCGCAGCTGCTTCTGCCAGCCGAGGCCGCGTTCGACCGCGATCCGGGCGCCGATCGACAACGGGCCGGCCATCAGCCCGAACAACGCCATGTTCATCATCAGCGACGTGGTGGTGGGCAGGCCGTTCGGGAACGTGCCCTTGCCGTAGAGGTTCACGAACAGCACGAACATCACCGACGGCACGATGACCGTGAAGATCAGGTACCGGCCGTTGCGCACCGCTCGGCGCAGTTCCAGACCAAGGAATCGGGCGTTCATCAGTTGTCCTCCCCAGTGAGCGCCAGGAACGCGTCTTCCAAGCCCAGCGCGGTGATCTCGATGTCGTGCGCGTGCGGGTAGCGCTGCAGCAGCGCGCGTACCGTCGCGTCGGAGTCCGTGCAGGTGAACGTGATCCGGTCACCGCGCCGTTCTGCTGACCGCGCGCCGGGCAGTTCGAGGTCGTGAGCGCCCGGCACGACCGCGCGCAACGTCCGCCCGGACACCGCGGCCCGCACCTGCGCCACCGACCCGTCCGCCACGATCCGCCCGGACCGCATCAGCACCACGCGGTCCGCGTACTCCTCGGCTTCCTCCAGGTAGTGCGTCGCGAACAGCACAGTCCTGCCGGTGTCGGTGTACGCGCGCATCTGGTTCCAGAACGCCCGCCGCGTCTCGACGTCCATCGCGACCGTCGGCTCGTCCAGCACCAGCAGGTCCGGCTCGCACACCAGTGCCAGCGCGAACCGGACCCGCTGCTTCTGCCCGCCGGAGAGCTTGGTGCACTTGCGGTTCGCGAGGTCCGCGATTCCCGCCTGCTGCAAGGCCTGCGCCACCGGCATCGGCTTGCGGTGCAGCGCCGCGATCAGCCCGACCGCCTCGGCCACCGTCGCGTCGTCCAGCAGTGCGCCGCTCTGCAGCATCGCCGAGATCTGCCCGGCGACCACCGCCTCGCGCGGAGCCTTGCCGAACACGCTGATCGTCCCGCCGTCCGGAGTGGACAGACCGAGCAACATGTCCACCGTCGTCGACTTCCCGGCCCCGTTCGGGCCGAGCAGCGCGACCACCTCACCGGGCGAGATCACCAGGTCGATCCCGTCGACCGCGCGGACCTCGCCGAACCGCTTCCGCAACCCGCTCAGCGCCACCGCGGCGCCCGCTCGCACAGCTGTCTCCGTCATGTCCCCAATGCTGGTCGGCGGCACGGGGGAGGGCGGGTTCCAGCTGTCACGACTCGGCCATGACAGATGTCATGGCCGCAGGTGCTCGACCTCGATCCCGTACGTCTCGGTCAACCGGTCGGCCACCAGCGAGCGGTGGCACGCCTCCGGATCGGCCTCGACGCAGAACAACGCCGCCACCCCGGCGCCGGACGCGATCGGGGCCAGGTCGGCCTGGTCGAGGATCTCCGCGGTGTAGCGGCGGGCGTACTCCTCGGCGAGCACCTGGCGGGACCGTTTGCCGACGCCCTGCCGCTCGTCCTCGGCGTACTGGGCCTGCCGCATGTCGGTGGTCGGGGCGAGCTCCACGTGGTGCTCGTAGCCGATCCCGGCTTCGGCGAGGGCGGCCTGAAGCCGCTGCGAGTTGGCCCAGGCGTACTCGTGTCCGCGCACGCCGCGACGTTGGCGCAAGTCGAGCAGCACTCGGACCTTCGCCTGCTTCAGCGTCCACAGGAACGACTCGGCGTCGAAGCCGTACACGCCGATCGTCACCACCTTGATCACGCGACCGCGGTTCCTTCCAGTTCGACCAGCTGGCCGGGGATCGCCAGCCGCGTCACGCCGAGCATCGTCGTCGCCGGTGCGACCCCCGCGGTGCCCAGCCGCGCCGACAGCACCCCGTAGTGCTCGAACAGCACGTCGTGTACACGTTGAGCCGGACCAGGTTCGCGAGCGTCATGCCGGCCTCCTCGAGCACAGCTTCGAGGTTGTCGAGGCTCAGCGCCAGCTGGGCGGCCAGGTCGCCGTCGTGCTGCGGCTTGCCGTCAGCGTCCATCGCGGTCTGTCCGGAGCAGTACAGGG
>NZ_JYJG01000003.1 GCF_000955955.1 Lentzea aerocolonigenes | reverse complement strand
GGGCGGCGGCGGGCGGCGGCGATATATCAGTCGGCGCGGGAAGGCGTGGGAGTCAGTCGGCGCGGAGATGGCGCAGTGTGGTGGCGTACCGACGTAGGTGGGCGAGCACGGGGCCGTCGGTGTTCGGGGTGAGCGGCAGCCCGACCGATCGGGCGATGGTGTCGGCCACCTGCGCAACGCTCAGGCGATCGGTGGCGACGTGCGTGGCGAACGCCGGTTCGCTCAACCGGGTCAGGCAGTCGTCGATCCGGTCGACCGCCCAGCGCTCGCGCTTCAAGCCGGGCCAGAAGCCGCGGTTGTGCAGCCGCCTCAGCACGGTGATCGGCTCAGCCAGCAAGGCGAAGTGATGCACCTCGTGACCACCGGAGCGCAGACCACCGACGACGTCCGCGAAGTAGCCGGAGTCGACCAGCGTCATGGGGACGATGATCGGCCCGGAGTGTCCGCGCAAAGCCAGGTCGAGCATCTCCCGCACACCGCGCCGCCAAGCCGGGAGGTCCTGGAAGTCACCGCGCAGAGCAGGCGGCAACATCCGGTGCAGCCCGAACCCGAGGCGTTCGGGATCGGACACGACACTGCCGGCCAGCCGCCGCTGCAGTTCGAAGGCGGCCGCGGTCTTCCCGCCGCCGAACGGCCCGTTGATCCAGATCAGCACTCACCCGACCCTAGCGACGGGCGGCACCGGCCTTCCGCTCCGCCGCCAGCTCCCGCTGGTACCCGAGGAAGTCGACCTCCAGCGTGTGCCGCTTCGACTTCACGTACCGGCTCCGCAGCGACTCCCGGTACGAGGCGATCTCCGCCTTCATCTCCGGCACCGGAGGCAGCGCGGCGACCCCGGACACGAGATCGGCGATCCACTCGGACTGGGCCTCCGCCAACGGCATGATCGCGCCCAGCGGCTGGATCAACCCGAGGAAGTACAGCCCGGGATGCGCGGGATCCACGACCCGCCGGTAGAGCGACACCTCGTTGTCCGCGGAGGACACCGCCGGGAACGCCGCAGCGTCCAGGAACGGGAAGTCGACCTTGTAGCCGGTGCAGTAGACGATGACGTCCACGTCCTCCCGGCTGCCGTCGGCGAAAACCACGCCAGTCCCGTCCAGCCGGGCGATGTTCGGCTTCACGGTGATGTCGCCGTGCCCGAGCCGGGTCAGCAGATCGTCGGACACGGTCGGGTGCGCCGCCAGAATCGCGTGCGACGGCTCAGGCAGCCCGTAGGACGAGAGCTTGCCCCTGGCCAGCCGCAACATCGCCCGAAGGGACAACGCCTGCAGCCACGCGGGCGCGAACCGGGCGAGCGGCGAGGTCGTCAGGTGATCGGTCGGCATCCCGAACAGGTACTTCGGCATGATGTGCGCGCCACGCCGCATGGCCAGAAAGGTGCGGGCGGAGACTCGGGACGACTCGACCGCGATGTCGCACGCGGAATTGCCGATACCGAGAACCAGCACCTTCTTCCCCGCGAAACGCTCCGGCGTCTTGTAGAAGTGCGCGTGCGTCTCCTCGCCGGAGAACGATCCGGGAAACGCGGGCTCGGGCAGACGCGGCGACCAGTGGTGACCGGAAGCGACGATGACCGAGCCGTAAGAAACAGAACTCTCCGCACCCGTATCGCGATCGCGCGTGGTGACCGAATAACCACCGGAAGCGACGGAAACCGAAACGACCTCGGTCCGGAACCGGATGCGGTCGCGGAATCCGTGGTGCTTCACGAAGTCGTCGAAGTACTCCGCGATCTGGAAGTGCGACGGATAGGCCGGTAGCCGAGAGGACATCGGGAAGGACTTGAACTCCATCATCTGCCGCGAGGTGTTGATGTGGAGCGAGCGATAGGCGGACGACATGCCGTTGTCGTTGAGGTAGCGCCAGTTGCCGCCGATCTCGGACCCGGTCTCGTAGCAGTCGTACTCGATGCCGCGGGCGCTGAGCACCTGACATGCGGCGATGCCGGAAGAGCCTGCCCCGATGACACACACGCGGTCCATGACCCCGAAGTATTTTCACGTTCGATCCGCATGTCAATCACCCGAGGCAAAGACTCAAATCGGACGAAATTGTCAGACCAGAAGGCCATGATGCCCCCATGACAGACGCGATCGTGGCCGAAGGCCTGGTCAAACGCTACGGGTCGGTCGTCGCCCTCAACGGCCTGGACCTGCGAGTCGAGGAAGGCACCATCATGGGCCTGCTCGGGCCCAACGGCGCCGGCAAGACGACGGCAGTGCGGGTGTTCACCACCCTGCTCGACGCCGACGAGGGCAGGGCGACAGTCGCCGGGCTCGACGTCCGCAAGAACGCCAACGAGCTGCGCAAGAGCATCGGACTCTCCGGCCAGTACGCGGCCGTGGACGACAACCTGACCGGCTTCGAGAACCTCGACATGGTCGGCCGCCTCTACCACCTCGGCCGCGGCCGCAGCCGCGAACGAGCCCGCGAGCTCCTCGCCAGGTTCGACCTCGAAGACGCCGCCGACCGCCCGGTGAAGGGCTACAGCGGCGGCATGCGCAGAAGGCTCGACCTCGCCGGCGCGCTCGTCGCGAAGCCGAGCGTCCTGTTCCTCGACGAACCCACCACCGGTCTCGACCCGCGATCGCGCCTCGGCATGTGGGACGTCATCGAGGAGCTCGTCAAGGGCGGCACGACCGTTCTCCTCACCACCCAGTACCTCGAGGAGGCCGACCGCCTCGCCGACCAGATCGCCGTGATCGACCGGGGCAGGGTGATCGCCGAGGGCACCGCCGACCAGCTGAAGGACCAGGTGGGCGGCGAACGTCTCGAACTCTCCGTCGCGACGTCCCAGGAGCTCGCCACGGCCAGGTCCGCGCTCGCCGACCTCGCCGTCGGCCCGATGGAGTCCGACGAACGCCAGCACCACCTCACCATGCCGATCACGGGCGGGTCGACGGTGCTGATGGAGGCGATCCGGCGGATGGACGCCGAGTCGGTGAAGGTCCTCGACATCGGGTTGCGCAGGCCGACGCTCGACGACGTGTTCCTGACCCTGACCGGCCACCACGCCGAAGAGGAGGAGAAGTGAAGCTGCTGCAAGCACTCGCGGACGGGTCGGTCGTCGCCAAGCGCAACCTCATCAAGATCAAGCGCGTGCCGGACCTGCTGGTGTTCTCGACCGCGGCGCCGATCATGTTCGTGCTGCTGTTCGCCTACGTCTTCGGCGGCTCGATCGAGATCCCCGGCATGGACTACCAGGAGTTCCTGATGGCCGGGATCTTCGCGCAGACCGTGCTCTTCGGCGCCACCATCACCGGCAGCGGCCTGGCCGAGGACATCACCAAGGGCATCATCGACCGGTTCCGCTCGCTGCCGATGGCCCGCTCGGCCGTCCTGGTCGGCCGCACGACGTCCGACCTGGTCAACAACGCGCTGGTCGTCGTCATCATGATGATCACCGGCCTGATCGTCGGCTGGCGCATCCACTCGTCCCCGCTGGAGGCGCTCGCCGCCGTCGGCATCCTGCTGCTGTTCGCCTACGCGTTCTCGTGGGCGATGGCGTGGATCGGGCTGCTGGTGCGCAGTCCCGAGGTGTTCAACAACGCGAGCTTCATCTTCATCTTCCCGATCACCTACATCGCGAACACATTCGTGCAGGCGGAGAAGCTGCCTTCGGTACTGCGCCACATCGCCGAGTGGAACCCGGTCTCGGCCGTCACGCTGGCCGCGCGCGAACTGTTCGGCAACACCTCTCCCCTGCAGCCGGCGCCGGACGTCTGGCCGCTGCAGCACCCGGTGCTCGCGTCACTCGGCTGGGTGGTGGTCTTCCTGCTGATCTTCGTTCCGCTGGCCAACTACCAGTACAAACGCGCCGTGGCCCGCTGAGTGGAACGGGGTATGCCCACTGCCGCCCGGAGCAATACGTTGTGGCCCATGCGAAAGCTTCTCGTGGCAGTCACGTCGGTACTGGCGTTCACGGTCTCCACTGGCACGGCGGCGGGCGCTCCGCTGCCGTGCCCGGAGATCTTCGCGACGAACAACACCGCGATCATCACCGATCCGGACGACCCGCGCCTGCAGGACAAGCTGGTCAAGTTCGACCGCGAGGTCCGCGGCATCGTGTTCGCGAACGGCGGCCTCACCATCCGCTCCACGCTGCTCGACGGCGTGTTCTGGTCGGGCGACCTGCAGCAGACGACGTTCGAACGCTCCCGCAAGTTCGACGTCACGCTCGGCGAGGAGAGCCTGCGCCACGCCGCCTCGACGATCGGCAAGCAGTTCAGGCAGGAGTCGGTGCTGACGTTCCGCTTCCTGGCCGCGAACTCGCCGAAGGTCGACGCCGTCCAGGTCGAGGTCGACGGCCTCACCGCGCAGCAGGTCCGCGACGGCCTTTTGAAAGACGCGGTCGCGCGCGAGAAGCTCGGCGGTGGCAGCGTCACGTTGCAGAACAAGGCGATCCTCATCGCGGACGTCAACGATCTGCCAACGGTGCGCGCGTTCGTCACGACTCTCGGCGGTGACATGAGCAAGGCCAAGGTGCGCAAGGGCACCTGGGAGTTCGTGTCAGGCGCCGGGGAAACTCCCCACGAAACTCCTTTGTGGAACAAGCAAAACGCGGCCTAACCTCGGAGCCATGGCAGCAAACCTCGTCCGCGGCAAGAACGTGGACATCCGCATGTGGACTCGGCCCGACGAGGTCGAGGAGTTCGCCATGCGACAGCTTCAGAACATCTCCGCGCTGCCGTGGGCCGTCAAGCACATCGCCGTGATGCCGGACGTGCATTACGGCAAGGGGGCCACGGTGGGATCGGTGATCGCGTTGCGCGACGCCGTCTCCCCCGCGGCCGTCGGCGTGGACATCGGCTGCGGCATGACCGCCGTGCGCACCTCGCTCACGGCGAGCGACCTGCCGGAGACACTGCGCGGGCTGCGGTCGCGCATGGAGGCCGAGGTCCCCGTCGGTTTCGGCCAGCACAAGGCGACCGCCTTCACCGAAAGGGACGCGTCCGACTGGGCGCCGTTCTGGAGGAAGTTCGACGACCTCACGCCGGCTGTGAAGGCGCGCGCCGACAAGGCGTTGCACCAGATGGGCACGCTCGGCGGAGGAAACCACTTCCTCGAGGTCTGTCTCGACACCGACCAGAACGTGTGGGTCATGCTGCACTCCGGGTCGCGTGGCATCGGCAACGAGCTGGCGCAGCACCACATCTCGGTGGCGCGCACGCTCGCGCACAACGCCGAGCTGCCGGACCCGGATCTCGCCGTGTTCCTCGCCGGTACGCCGGAGATGGCGGCGTACCGGCACGACCTGTACTGGGCGCAGGACTACGCACGCCGTAACCGCGCGGTCATGCTGCGTTTGGTCTGCGACGTGCTGCGCGCCGATTTCCCGCACATCGCGTTCGAGGAGCCGATCTCGTGCCACCACAACTACGTGGCCGAGGAGACGCACTTCGGTGAGGACGTGCTGGTGACCCGCAAGGGCGCGATCCGGGCCGGACGCGGCGAGCTGGGCATCATCCCGGGCTCGATGGGCACCGGCTCGTACATCGTGCGCGGTCTCGGGAACCCGGACTCGTTCGAGTCGGCATCACACGGCGCCGGCCGGAGGATGTCGCGCAACAAGGCCCGCAAGACGTTCACGACGCAGGATCTCGCCGCCCAGACAAGTGGTGTCGAGTGCCGCAAGGACTCCGGTGTGGTGGACGAGATTCCGGGCGCCTACAAGGACATCGACACCGTGATGGCGAACCAGTCCGACCTGGTCGAGATCGTCGCGAAGCTCAAGCAGGTGGTTTGTATCAAGGGTTGATGTTTCCCTTGTGAGCACGTGGGCAAGCCTCCAGGACAGCAGAGCCATTTGCCTGTCTTGGAGGTTTTCCATGTCAACGGGCGCCATCATCGGCCTGGTTGTCGCGGTTCTCGTGGTGCTGGTGGTCCTCGCCTTCGTGCTGAGGCCCGCCATGCAGCGCAAGAAGCTGCGCGACCGCTTCGGCCCCGAGTACGACCGCGCGGTCTCCGACAGTGACAGCAGAACCGCGGCGGAGAAGGAACTCGCGGAGCGGGAGCACCGCCACAGCGAGTTCGACCTGAAGCCGCTTTCCCCTGCGGCTCAGGACAGTTACCGCCGGCACTGGGCAGATGTGCAGGCGAAGTTCGTCGACTCGCCGGACAAGGCGATCGCGGACGCCGACCGTCTGGTCACCGATCTGATGGCCGAGCGCGGCTACCCCACGGAGGGTTACGAGGCGCAGCTGAGCGTGCTGTCCGTGGAACACGCTCGCACGCTGGAGCACTACCGCAAGGCGCACGACATCTCCGAGCGCCAGGAGATCGGCGAGGCGAGCACAGAAGACCTGCGCACCGCGATGGTGCACTACCGCGAGCTGTTCACCGACCTGCTCGAACACGGTGCGGGTCCGCGCAAGGACCGTGAAGCCACGCGGAAGGAGAAGACGGATGTCTGAGGCTCCCGTGAGGAAGGTTCCCGAGACCAACGACCCCGCGTCCGCACCGCCGCGGCCGTCTGCCTCTCCTCAGCAGCAACAGCAACAGGTTCCCCCGCAGCACCAGCAGCAGGAGCACCGGCTCGATCCCCGGCAGGAACAACGCCAGGAACAGCGCCAGGAATCCCGTCAGGATGCGCGTGCGGAGGAGCGACGCGACGAACGCCGCGAGGAGCGTCAGGACCAGCGGACCGAACAGCGTCACGAACAGCGGCCTGTCGGCAAGCTGGAAGACGAGTGGCGGGCTGTGCAGTACGAGTTCGTCGACGACCCGAAAGCCGCTGTGCGCAAGGCTGACGACCTCGTGACGCGAGCGATCGAGGAGCTCACCAGCCGGCACCGTTCACTGGCGAAGCAGCTCGAGGGAAACGGTGATCCACAGACCGAGGACCTGCGACTGGCTCTCCACCGCTATCGGGAACTCTTCAAGTCGCTCGTCGCGACCAAATAGGAGTTGGAGCCCCGGCGCCGTGGCCGTAACAGGTGGCGGCGCCGGCAGGCATGTCCGGCGGTGTCCGATCAGCTGGGCAGCTCGCGGATCTCCATCTCCAGCACGTCGATCTCGTCGCTGATGGCCTCGTCGAGCATGTCGTCCAGCAACTTGCGGCACTCCGCCGACCCGCATCGCGGCAGCCCCGCGCCGAACCGCGGCACCTGCTCCCACCACACCGCCGGGTTGTTCCAGAACGACCCGGAACCCTGGTCGACTCCTTCGAGGCAGCGCAGCTTCTGGTCGCTCTCCGGAAGAGCCCGCACGAACTCGATGAACAACGCCAGCGCGTCGGGATTGCTCACCGGGACCGCGCCGTAACCGCGCAGGCAGTCCTCGAGCTCAGCGAGGAACTCGGCCTTGAACGACACGGCACACCCCCGCTCTCCCGCACCGTTGCGGACATCTCGAATTCGTACCACCAACAGTACCTCCGCGACTTGAGCGGGAAACGAGTGCGAACGGGCGGTATCTTCCTGCGTGCAAAAGAGGTCCGGTGACCCGCAGTCACTTCGCCGGACCGCTACGAGCCCTCGTGGGCGACGTATCGAGACACCAGGAAACCGTTGTCCAGCTTGACGATCTGGCCCACGACCAGCTTGTCGGCGGGATCCGCGCCGGACAGGCCGCTCGCGCCGGGACGGGCGAACGTCAGCCTCCCGGACGCGCCCGCGAAGTCACTCAAAGTACGCAGCTGCTCGAAGACATGTTCTCGTGACGCCCCAACCTCAGTCGAGTTCGCGACGACGGTGACGGCGTCATAAGCGAGAAGAATGTGTCCGTTGGGGCCCGAAAGGAAAGCCTTCCTCGCATGCCGCTTCTGCGCGGACTCGTAGGTGGTGAAGAACTGTTGGGTCGGCTGGGGAACTGCCTCCTGGCCGGGCGTCCACGCGAACGTCGTGAAGTAGAGCCTGCCGTCGGCGAATCGTTTGATGTCTTCCAGATCCGTGAAGTTCGTCGTCTCCAGCTGTGTCAGGTCGTCGCCGCCGAACACCACCGGGTCGGTGCAGTTGCTGCGGCTCAGCTCGGTCAGCAGCCCGCCGACCTCCGCCGTGCGGCCGGTGTAGAGGATGAGCGGGTTCGGTGACTTCTGGCAGATCTCCCTCACGACGCCGCCGAGTTGCGCGGCCACCGTGTTCGCCGTGTCGTCGTAATCGTGGATTTCCGGCCTGAGCACGTCTTGGAACTCCTCCGCGAGATCCGAGCTGTACTCGTCCCCGGTGCTGCGCATGAGGTGCAACGGCCGTCCGCGCAACGCTTCGGTGCGTTCGATGATCCGCGCGGCGACCTGGGCCTGGCGCTTGTTGGATGGCGCGACGCGGAAGAAGTAGGGCTTCGGGCTGAAGTGGGTCGACGACAGCGACGAGCCGACCATCGGAATGCCGTTCGGGTGTTCCTTCGTCGGCCCCAGGATGCCGAGCGCGGTCAGCGTCGTGGCGCGGCTCTGCCCGAGACCGGTCACGGCGACCACGTTCGGGTCGCGCTCGGCGTAGGCGCGGATCTCGCCCGCGACCTTCTCCGCGTACTTGGACTCGCCGCCGAAGTTCGCGAGAACCAGGCGCACCAACGGATTGCGGCCGAGACCGTCGAGCTGGTTCCAGTCGCGCTGAGCCAGATACGCGCCGCGCAGCTCGTTCACACCGGCGGACAGGTCTCGCTTCACCCGCTCGTTGGAGCTCAGCATCGTGGCGACGACGATCGTGACGACACTGCGGTCCTTCACCTTGGCGACGCGGTCGTTCTCCTCGGCGATGAGCTTGGCGAGCTCCTCGACCTCGGCGTCGTCGTTGTTCTGCAGCGCCGGGTCACCGTAGGCGAACCGGCCCGGCTTCTCGCTCAGGCCAACGCATTGCACACCATCCAGTTTGGACAGACGTGGCTGCTTTCCCGCGAGGTCCGCGACGAGTTCGCGAGGTTCGTAGACGCCGTAGCGCAGGCAGTTGTTGCTCGTCTGGAGGTAGAAAGCCGCGCCGTACAAGACGAGCAGCGTCGCAACGAGGTAGACGGCCGCGCGGCGCAACGAAGTGCGGCCTGGCCAGCGTCGCGGGTACGGGTACTGAGTGGTGGCGGACGAGCGCGGCAGCGACACCGGAGGCGACGCGGGTGTGTTGTGTTCGAGCGCGCGTTTCGTTGCGCGGTAAGCGGTCAGGCGTTCCTCGGCGCCGTGGAGATCCTGGTGGGTGCGCAACACCCGGTCGTACATCTCCACCGTCGGGCGCACGATTCGGCTGCGCGAGCGCAGTTCCCAGGTCGCGATGACGGCGTCCTCCAGCTGCCCGGTCTCCGGTCGCACCACGCGGTCGTAGCGGCGGTGGAGATTCTTCCTGGTTCCGGTGCGCAGGCGTTCCCACCACGTGGCGGGCTGGTCCTCGTACTCCGGCTCACCCTCGCCCGGCGGCATCGGGGCCTCGGCGATCGCGGCCAGTTCGGCGATCCAGCGGTCGCTGCGTTCGTCGACGTGCGGGCGCAGGCGATGCGCGACGAGGTGGACTTCGCCGAGCGCGAGTGCGTGGTACAGCGCGTCTTCACGTTGCCCGAGGCTGTCGTAGCGCTCTTTGAGCAACCTGTGCACGTTCATGTGCGAGAACGGCTGGCCTTCGGGGACTTCACGAAGCCTGCGCGCCAGCAGGTCGCGCAAAAGAGGGTGCAGTACGAAGTTCTCGCCCTGTTGGCTGACGAAACTGAGCTGTGCCAACAGAGCGCGCATGTTCTCCGCCGACCACGTCGACGGCAGCAGCGCGCGGATCACGTGCCGGTCGAGCAACCGCGGGGCGGCCAGACGGGCGAAGATCTCGCGCGCGGCCTCGCGCTCCGGCATTTCCTCGGCACCCGGAATCCGTTGGAAGAAGCGGAGAAGCAGGTAGTCGCCGACCGTGGCGTCCTGGAACGTCGTGGTCTCGTCGACCGGCAGCCGTTCGTCGAACACCGAGCGCACCGACGGCAGCACCTGGTCGCGCGCGAACACGAACTGCACCAGCTGGATCGCGAGCCGGACCGCGAGCGGGTGGCCGTGCGTGACCTCGTGCAGTTCCTCGACGAGTGCCTCGGACTCGACTGTGCTGTTGCGGGTGCGGTTCCACTCGGCGAGGAACTGACGCGTCTGCGCGAGCGTGAACGGTTCGAGACGAACAGCCTTGAACACCGGCGAATCGGGTAACGAGGGCGCGGACTGCTTGGTGGCTATGACCAGCAGCGGCACGTGCGGTTCCTGGGCGCGGCGTTCGGCCAGCAGGCTCAGGAAGTCCGTGGCGCGTGCGGCGGGGCGGGGCCGTTTCGGTGGCAGGTAGGAGTCGATGCCGTCGAGGAGGTCGGCGCCGTCGAGCAGCAGCAGGCTGTTCATCCTGCGGTAGCGCCGGAACCGGTAGGCGGCGGTGATGTCGGCGAGGAACGCGGCGACGAGCAGCCGGTCGATCTCCAGCGTGTCGCCGGCCCGGTTGAGGCTCCACATGTGCACGAGCGCGGCGTCGAACTTCGGGCGCCCGGCGTAGTTCTCGAACCAGCGCAACGCACTCGCGACGCGCGGCCCGCCCAGCAGCCAGCGCAACGGCCGCGGTGCGACGACGGAGAGGCCGATGAGCCACAGCAGAAGCGGCCTGAGGACCTTCCCCAGACCTTGGGCGGGTGGCAGCACCTCGACGACCTCGGCGGCGTCGGCGACCGCGACGAGCCGGGTCATCTGCTTGGCGGCGAGCTCACGGGCGCGGTGGTGCGGGTCGTCGGTGGGCTCGTTGTGCAGCGCGAGCCGGGCCAGGTCGTAGCGCGGCAACCGCATGCGGCCGAACTCGGCGTGCCGGTAGGAGCGCAGCTGCTCGGCGGCGACGTCGAGGATGTCCTTGCAGGAACGGGAACCGGCCTTGTCGAGGTCGACCCTGGCCGTCGGCGCGTCCCGGTAACGCCTGCGGACGTGGTCGAGCAGCGACGTCTTGCCGCTGCCACCGGGGCCGAACGCGACGATCACCGGCAGGGTGACGCGTTTCCTGCGTTCCACCAACGACTCCACCAACGCGGTGATGTCGTCCCTGCCGACGAGCCCGATCTCCGGTTCCAGCGCCATGATCCTCAGACGCTGGAGAGCCTGGTTCTGTTCCTAACGATCCGCGTGCAAACGGGCGACAAAGCTGAACCTGTCGCCGCGGTACAGCGAACGGGCGCGTTCGATCGGGTGACCGTCCACGTCGTAGGACACCCGGTGCAGCAGCAGCATCGGCAGCGCGGGGTTCGTGCCGATCAGCAGTGCCTCCCTGGGCGTCGCGAGGACCGTCTCGACGCGTTCCTCGGCCTCGGCGAACCGCACGCCGAGCCGTTCGGTGAGGCACGCGTAGAGGGACCCGCCGGGGTCGAGCTTCTCCAGGAGGTCGGGGAAGCGGCGCAGGCTCAGGTACGTCGACTCGAGGCCGATGCGCTCGTCGTCGGCGAGCAGCACGCGTTCGAGGTGCACGACCGGGTCGCCCGGTTCGAGCATCAGGTCGCGCGACAGGCCCTCGTCGGCGCTGATCTCCTCGATCGTGATCACCGTGCGAGTCGGCTCGACGCCCTGGCGTCGCATGCCCTCGGTGTAGCTGACCAGCGACAACGGCTGGACCAGCTTCGGCGGCGCGACGAACGTGCCGCTGCCCTGGCGGCGGATCAGCTTGCCTTCGAGCACCAGTTCGCTGACCGCCTGGCGGAGCGTGACGCGCGACACGGAGAACCGTTCGGCGAGCTCGCGTTCGGACGGCAGGACGGTGCCTTCGCCGAGGTTCTCGACGAGGTCGAACAGCTCGGCCTTGACCGCGTAGTAGCGCGGGACACGGCCGTGTTCTGGGATGCCCGCGCGAACGGGTCGATCAGCGCGGTGCGGCGGCACTCGGTTCACGTGGCGTGAGCATACGTCACCCACTGTGTGATCAGGGCGCGAGCTTCGGCGGGTCGGGGATCTTGTAGCCGGAAGATCCGATGTTGGCCTCCAGCGACTTGCGCCAGGCACCCGTGTCGATCATCTTCTGCAGCGCCGCCTGGACCTTGGCCTTGCTGGTCGGGTCGTCGCGGTGCAGGCCGACGCCGTACTCCTCCTTGCTGAACGGGTCGCCGACGACCCGCAGCAGCTCGGGGTTCTGGGCCGCGTAACCCGCGAGCAGGACGTCGTCGGTGGTGACGGCGTCGACGTTCTGCGCGAGCAGTGCCGTGACGCAGTCGCTGAACTTCGCGTACTCGACCATCTTCACGTCGTTCGCGAACTGGTCGCGCACGTACGCGGCGGACGTCGACCCGGCGGTGGAGCACAGGCGCAGGCTGGCGTTGAGCGACTTCGGGCCGTCGATGCGGGTCTCGTTCATGCGCACCAGCAGGTCCTGACCGGCGACGAAGTACGGGCCGACGAAGTCGATCAGTTCCTTGCGCTTGTCCGTGATCGAGTAGGTGGAGACGACCAGATCGGCCTCACCGCTGGTCAGGAGCGTCTCCCGGTTGCCGGGCTGCGCTTCCTTCCAGGTGATGTTCTGTTCCTCCACGCCGAACTCGTTCGCGATGAACTTGGCGACGTCGACGTCGAACCCGCGGTAGCTGCCGTCGAGCCTGCGCACCGCCATGCCCGGCTGGTCGTACGACACGGCGATGGTCAGGCGGTCGTTCTTGCTGGCCCTGCCGACGATCGTGTTCTCGTCGGCGCTCGCGCACGAGGAGAGGAGCAGCACAGCCGCACTTGTTGTCGCCAGCAGGCGGAGGAGCGCTCTCGGCGTCATTCGTCCCTCTTACAGCACGGAATCACGGGCATGCGCCTGCGCATCATCGGTGACGCTCGGCGATGCCGGGAAACCTAGGCGGCGATCGGACGCATGTCCATACCCCGGCGCGAATGAGACAACGGAATCGTTGCCGTAGCCCGATCAGCGCAGGCGGCGCGGACCGGCGTCGTGCAGGGACGGAGGCGGGCCGATGACGATGCGCGCGCTGCTGACGAAAGCCCCTGCGGCAGAAGCAAGAACGGGTTCCAGTTTGAGCGAGCGGACCTCCGGGAGGTCCTCGGCGAGTGCGGCCAAACGGAGTACCAGTTCCTGAAGTGCCTTCAGGTCCGCGGGTTCGTCCCCTCGGTAACCCGTCAGCAGCGGTGCGGCTTTCGGTGCGGCAACGAGTTCGGCCGCGTCGGTGTCGGTGAGGGGTACTGCCCGGTAGGCGCGGTCGCCGAGGAGGTCGCTGACGAGACCGGACAGTCCGAACCAGACCAGCGTGCCGAAGCTCGGGTCGTCCTGCAGGCCGAGGACGCAGCTGACTCCCTTGGGCGCCATGCGTTGCACGTACACGCCCGGTTTGCCGCTCAGTTCCGCGAGGTCGTGGTATGCCGCCTTGACCGATTCTTGTTGCGCGATGTCCAGTCTGACGCCGACGAGATCCGTGCGGTGGCGGAGGCGTTCGGTGGTGGCTTTCATGGCCACCGGGTAGCCGAGTTCGTCTGCGGCTTTCGCTGCTTCCTCGGCGCTGTGGGCGATGCGGAACGGGACGACGTCGATGCCGTAGCAGTTCAGCAGTTCGACGGCAGTGTGGTCTTCGAGGAGCCGTTCGGTCCCGGTGTTGTCCACAATGGACCGCGCTCGTTCCGCGTCGATGCCTTCCGGGCGCGTGAAGTGGCCCTGGGGTGCGGCGCGCCAGCGGGCGTAGCGGATGACGCGGGCGAGGGCGAGAACGGCGCGTTCGGGGCTGGCGTAGCTGGGGATCGAGCCCCGTCCGGGCATTCTGAGCTCGTCCGGGATGCCCTCGACGGCGAGGAACGTGGAGACGATCGGCTTGGTGCCGTGCACGGCTTCTTTGAGTGCGCGGGCATAGGCCGTGCCGGGGACGGCGATCGGTGGCACGAACACGACGACGAGGGCGTCGGTGTCCGGCCGGTTGAGCGCCTCCTGGATGGCCTTGGCGAACTCCTCCGGGGTGGCCTGGGCGCCGACGTCGACGGGATCGTCCGCGAGGTCGAGGTCCTGGGCGAGCAGGGTGTCCGCGGCGAGCAGGCCGATGGCGGTGGAGTTGCCGACGACGGCGACGCGCTTGCCCTTGGGCAGCGGCTGGTGGGCGAGCAGGAGCGCCGTGTCGAACATCTGGGCCAGCGAGTCGACCCTGATCACGCCGGCCTGCTCGAACAGCGCCTGGACGCTCGCCTCGTCGACCTTCGCGGCCGTGGCGGCGAGGCCGGGGACGACGGCGTGGCGGCCGGACTTGACCGCGACGATGGGCTTGGTGCGGCCGAGCCTGCGGGCGAGCCGCGCGAACTTGCGCGGGTTGCCGAACGACTCCAGGTAGAGCAGGACGACGTCGGTGGCGGGGTCGGTCTCCCAGTACTGCAGCAGGTCGTTGCCCGAGACGTCGGCGCGGTTGCCCGCTGAGACGAACGTGGAGAGCCCGAGGCCCCAGCCGGCGGCGTTGGCCAGGATCGCGGTGCCGAGGGCGCCAGATTGGCAGAAGAAGCCCGCACGGCCTCTCGTGGGGAGTTTCGGGGCGAGGCTCGCGTTGAGCCTGACCTTGGGGTCGAGGTTGAGCACGCCGAGTGCGTTCGGACCGACGACACGCATGCCGTGCGCTCTCGCCTCGGCCGCGAGCCTGCGTTCGGCCGACAGCCCGTCCGGGCCCGTCTCGCCGTAGCCGCTGCTGACGACGACGAGCGCCTTCACGCCCTTGGCCAGGCACGCGTCCATGACCTCGTCGACGCTGGCGGCAGGCACGGCGACGACGGCGAGGTCGACGTCGTCGGGGATGTCGAGCACGGTCGGGTAGGCACGGACGCCTCTCACGGCGCGGTGCTCGGCGTTGACCGGGTAGACGGGGCCGTTGAAGTCGGCCTCGAGGAGGTTTTTGAGTACCGCGTGGCCGATCTTGGTCGGGTCGGTGGACGCCCCGATGACGGCGACTGATCTCGGGTGCAGCAGGTTGTGCACGCTGCGGGCCTCGGCGGCCTGTTCGCGGGCCCTGGCGACGGCGACGGACTCGTCGGTGGGGTCGATCGCGAACTCCAGGTGCAGCACGCCCTCCTCGAACGCCCTGCTGACCTGGTAGCCGGCGTCGCGGAACACCCGGACCATCTGCCCGTTCTCCGCGAGCACCTCGGCCTCGAACCGGACGAGCCCGACCTCCTTCGCCGCGGCCGCGAGGTGTTCGAGCAGGATGCTGCCCAGCCCTCGCCCCTGGTGCCCGTCCTCGACGACGAACGCGACCTCCGCTGACTCGCCCCGACGATCATCACCTGGCAGCCGGTCGAACCTGCCGACCGCGACGATGTCGTCGCCGAGCAACGCGATGAGCGCCACCCGGTCGTGGTGGTCGACGGTGCTGAACCGCTCGAGATCCCGCTGCGGGATCCGCGGGTAGGGCCCGAAGTAGCGGAAGTACCGCGTCCGCTCGGACAGCCGCCCGTGGAACTCCCTCAGCTTCTCGCCGTCGTCCGGCGTGATCGGTCGCAGGTGGACGGTGCGGCCGTCGCTGAGCACGACGTCCGCCTCCCACTGCCGGGGAAAGTCGAACGGATCTCTGGCGGCTCCGTCTGCTGCACCGTTCTCCGCACCGTTTTCTGGCACTTGGCTTTCAGTCCCTGGGGTCGTCGGGATCAAGTCCGTGCAACGGGAACACCGCACGACGCGTGTCGCGGATCGCCTTGTCCACCGGCTCCACCGCGTCCCCGCCCCACGACTGGTACCCAGGGTCGCACTCATCAGTCATCGACGCAGGCAACGGCCAGCCGGGTGCGATGCGTGTCGCATGCGCCACCCAGTCCGCGGGCAACGGCCGGTTCGGGTCCACGTCGCGGTCCAGCACCGTCGCCAGCAGGTGCGTCCACGACCGCGGCACGACCCTGAGCAGCTCGTACCCGCCACCTCCGAGCGCCAGCCACTTGAACCCGTGCTCGTTCACCAGCTCCCGGAACGCCTGGTAGATCGCCCGGTGCCCGTCCACGCTCAACGACAGGTCCGCGAGCGGGTCCTCCTTGTGCGTGTCCACACCGCACTGCGTCACCAGCACCTGCGGCCGGAACGCCTTCAACAACGCCGGCACAGTCGCGTGAAACGCCCGCAACCACGCCCCGTCCTTCGTCCCGGCAGGCAACGCGACGTTGACCGCAGCCCCCTCTGCCCCCTTGCCGCCGACCTCGCCGGCCCACCCGGTGCCCGGCCACAGGCTCATCGGATGCTGGTGCAACGACACCGTCAACACGCGCGGGTCGTCCCAGAACGCCGTCTGCACCCCGTCCCCGTGATGCACATCGACATCCACGTACGCGATGCGCTCGACCCCGTTGCGCAACAACCACTCGATGGCCACCGCACAGTCGTTGTAGACGCAGAACCCAGCCGCGCTGTCCGGCATCGCGTGGTGCAGCCCGCCGGCGATGTTGACGGCCCGATCCGCCTCACCGGACGCGATGGCCCGCGCCGCCGCCAGCGACCCGCCCACCACCAACGCCGAAGCCTCGTGCATCCGCTCGAACACGGGGTTGTCCGGCGTCCCCAGCCCGTGCCCGACATCCCACCCGGCCGTGGGCGCTGCCTGCACCGCACTCAAATAGCCGGGCCGATGCACCAGCTCGATCTCTTCGTCGCTGGCCGCCTCAGGCGCCCGCACCTCAACGCCCTCGAGCACCCCGAGCGCCGTCGCGAGCCGCACGGTGAGGTCGAGCCGGACAGGATTCAGCGGATGGTCGCCACCGAGGTCGTACCCGAGGAAGGACCGATCCCAGACAACAGCGGCTGGCTTACCCATGACCAGCAACCTACCCACCGATCGGCCCAGCCGGTGATCACGTCCCGGTGGTCATATCCCGGTGGATCACATCTTGGTAGCCCGTTCGCCGCCACCCGTGCCCAGCCCACCAATGCCGCCTACAGTCCCCACTCGCAGGGCCCATTCGCAGGCCCCGCTCGCGAGCCCGCCCCGCCGGCACGCACCCGCGGAACCATTCCCACCGAACAGGGGTCAGAGGCGACATGCACCTGCGACCAGCGGCCATCCTCCTTTCGCTGACCCTGACCCTCGCCGCCGTCACGGGCTGCAGCGAGCAGATCAAGGGCGCGGCCACGGCCGACCCCAACGCCGCCGAGGCCCCTGCGACCACGGCCTCGAAGAAGCCGTCCACCAGCACCTCGGCCTCCAAGTCGGCCGACCCCACCTCTCCCAAGCAACAGGGCGACGTCAAGATCACCACCAAGAAGAAGGTCACCGGCCTCGAAACCTGCGGCGTCCTCAAAGCCGCGGACATCGAAGCCGCGACCGGCGGCAAGTCCTCAGCGGACGGCGGCTGCATCCACACCACCACCGGCCCCTCGACCGTCATCACCCAGATGGTCACGGTCCCGGACGTGGTGGACCAGGACGGCGAGAAGAAGCAGATCGAAATCGGCGGCAACACCGCCTGGCAGGTCAGCGCCTCCAAAGAGGACTGCCAGGTCACCGTCATGCTGACCGACGACCCGACCGCCTTCACCCCGGCCTTCTCGGTGAGCGTCCTCGCCATCGAGGAACTGGACACCTGCGCCGCGGCCCTGAAACTCGCCACCCAAGGCTTCGAGCGCATCCCGAACGCCTGACCACCCACAGGCCGACCGCCCCAAGCCACCTGGGCCCGGCCTCCGCGAGCCCACCCGAACCGACCGCCCTGCCCAGTCCCCGTAGTTCCGCCGGCGCCGGCCCTGCCAAGGCCCGTCCAGCCCGCTTCAGGTCCCCTAAGCGCCAGTCCTGCCAGCACCGGTTTCATCGAGCACCCGCCACGTCAGGCGCCGGTCATGTCAGGCGCCGGTGGCGACCTCCCGGTCCAGCGCGCACCAGTTGGACCACGACCCGGCGTACAGCGCCGCCGGCTTCTCGGCGGACGTGATCCCGGCAACCTCCAGCGCCAGCACGACGGACGAGGCCGTCACACCGGATCCGCAGTACGCGCCCACAGCCACATCGCTCGACACTCCGAGGCCCCGGAACCGCTCAGCCAGCTCAGCCGCACCGAGCCACCGCCCGTCGGCACCGACGTGCCCGGTCGTCGGCGCGTTGAGCGCGCCCGGGATGTGGCCGGCCTTGGGGTCCACCGGCTCGGTCTCACCGCGGTAGCGCGCCGCCGCCCGCGCGTCGAGCAGCACGCCCTCCTGCGCCAGCACCGCCGCCTCGTCCGCGTCCAGCACGGGCATCTGCCCAGGCCGCACCACCACGTCGCCGGCAGCATCACCCGCGGCGGCACCCTCAGAGTCGCCCACGATGTCACCAGCTGCGTCACCCTCTCGGGACGCAGGCGCCTCCGCCGTCACGGGCAGGCCGGCCGCCTCCCACGCGGCGAACCCGCCGTCCAGCACCGCCACCTCGCCGTACCCGGCCCACCGCAGCAGCCACCAGACCCGCGCGGCGACCGAGCCGTCCCCCGCGTCGTACGCCACAACCTGGCCGCCCTCGCGCACGCCTGCGCGGCGCAGCACCTCCTGCAGCTGCCCCGGATCCGGCAGCGGATGCCTGCCGCCGACCCCGGGCGGAGCGGACAGCTCGGTGTCCAGATCCACGTACACCGCGCCGGGCACGTGGCTGACCTCGTAGTCTTGGCGTCCGGGTGGTCCACCGAGACGCCACCGGACGTCCAGCACGACGGTGGCCGGCCGCGCACTCAGCGCGTCGGAGAGGGCCTCAGGAGTGATCAAGGGATGCACGACTCACATCCTGCACCCGCGTGGACACCTGTGTCCCCCGGCACGACTACCATTGACACCATACGAAGGGGAGCGGGTGTGAACGACCTCATCGACACGACGGAGATGTATCTCCGCACGATCTACGAGCTCGAAGAAGAGGGCGTGGTGCCTCTGCGCGCCCGCATCGCCGAGCGTCTGGGCCAAAGTGGACCGACGGTGAGCCAGACCGTGGGCCGCATGGAGCGTGACGGCCTGGTCGTCGTGGCGGAGGACCGCCACCTCGAGCTCACCGAGCAGGGCCGCAACCTCGCGATCGCCGTCATGCGCAAGCACCGGCTCGCCGAGCGCCTCCTCGTGGACATCATCGGGCTCGAATGGGAGCACGTGCACAGCGAGGCATGCCGCTGGGAGCACGTGATGAGCGAGGCCGTCGAACGCAAGCTGATCAAGCTGCTCGGCAACCCGACCACCTCGCCCTACGGCAACCCGATCCCGGGCCTCGACAAGCTGGGCGACGGCGAGCCCGCCCCGCCCGCCGAGGCGGACCTGGTGCGTGTGGACGAGGTGGCCCGCCGCGGCGGTGGCCGCGTCGAGGTGCGCCGCATCGCCGAGCACGTCCAGCTCGACCCGGACCTCATGGCCGAGCTGAAGGACGCCGGCGTGGTGCCCGGCGGCACCGTGCAGGTCGAGGCGCTGGGTGGCGCCAAGGTCGTCCAGGTGCGCGGTGGCAACGGCACCGTGGCGGAGCTCGACCCCGCAGTCGCCCACGCCGTCCTGGTGCTCGCCCGGTGACCCAGGCGGCACCGGCGGAGAAGGCGGCCGCGGCGTTCCAGCGCCTGCACGGACGCTCTCCCGACGGGGTCTGGTCGGCGCCTGGCCGCGTCAACCTCATCGGCGAGCACACCGACTACAACGACGGCTACGTGCTGCCGTTCGCGTTGCCCCACCGCATCGCCGTCGCGGCGTCGCCTCGCGTGGACGGCGTGCTGACCGTCAGCACGCTCGGCGACGACGGCGGGGTGCAGGGCGCGGACCCGGTCGTGATCGCCGACCTAGTCCCCGGAGCCGTCAAGGGGTGGGCCGCGTACCCCAGTGGCGTCGCCTGGGCCCTGCGGGGGCAGGGGATCGACGTCGGCGGCGGGGCGGACCTCGTCCTCGCGGGCGACGTGCCCGCCGGGGCCGGTCTCTCCTCGTCGCACGCCCTCGAGTGCGCCGTCGCCCTCGCCCTGCTGGGGCTCGCCGGCGTCGACGCCGAACGGCCCGACATCGCCCGCTGGGTACAGCGTTCCGAGAACGAGTTCGTGGGCGCACCGACGGGCATCCTGGACCAGACGGCATCGCTGTGCTGCGTCGAAGCGCACGCCCTGTTTTACGACGTGCGCTCCGGCAAGCCGGAACAGATCCCGTTCGACGCGGCTGCCAGCGGGCTCGAGGTGCTGGTCGTCGACACCCGCGCCAGCCACTCCCACGTCGATGGCGGCTACGGCGCCCGGCGGGCCGGCTGCGAGCGCGCTGCCGGCATCCTCGGCGTCCCCGCGCTGCGCGACGTCGACATCGCCGAGCTCGGCGACACGCTCGTCCGGCTGCCCGAAGAGCTGCGTCCGCTGGTGCGGCACGTCGTGACCGAGAACGACAGGGTCCTGCGCACCGTCGAGCTCCTCCGCGCGGGCAAGCTCGCCGACATCGGCCCCCTCATCTCGGCCTCCCACGCGAGCCTGCGGGACGACTACAGGGTCTCCTGCCTGGAGCTCGACGTCGCCGTCGACTCCGCCATGGCCGCCGGGGCTCTCGGCGCACGGATGATCGGCGGCGGCTTCGGCGGCTCGGCCATCGCCCTCGTGCCAGTCGAGCGACGCGACGAGGTCGAACGCCGGGTGCTCGCCGGCTTTGCCTCGCGCTCGCTCACGCGGCCGAGGCTCTTCACGGCGGTTCCGTCCGCGGGCGCGGGCAGGGACCGGTAGCGAACAACGATCTCGACCAGGAATGCGAGGACTGTGGTGAAGCTGCTCGTCACGGGCGGGGCCGGATACGTCGGCAGCGTGTGCGCCGCCAGGCTGCTCGAAGCCGGACACGAGGTGGTCGTCCTCGACGACCTCTCCACCGGGCACGAGGACGCCGTCCCCGCGGGAGCGCGCTTCGTCCGGGGCGACATCGCCGAGGTGATCGGCGACGTCCTCGCAGAAGGGTTCGACGGCGTTCTGCACTTCGCGGCCAAGTCCCTGGTCGGCGAGTCCATGCAGGACCCCGGCAAGTATTGGACGGGTAACGTCCTTACGGCGATCCGACTGCTTGATGCGATGAAGGATCACGGCACGCCGAAGCTCGTCTTCTCCTCGACTGCCGCGACGTACGGCGAGCCGCGGGAGGTGCCGATCCCCGAGACCGCGGCTACCGCGCCCACCAACACCTACGGCGCCACCAAGCTGGCCATCGACCACGCGATCACGTCGTACGCCGCCGCGCACGGCCTGGCGGCGACGAGCCTGCGGTACTTCAACGTCGCCGGCGCCTACGGCAGCATCGGCGAGCGGCACGCGACCGAGACCCACCTGATCCCGCTCGTGCTGCAGGTCGCGCTGGGGCAGCGGGAGCACATCTCGATCTTCGGTGAGGACTGGCCCACCGAGGACGGCACCTGCGTCCGCGACTACATCCACGTCACGGACCTCGCGGACGCCCACCTCCTGGCGCTCGACCACGCCACCGCCGGTGAGCACCGGATCTACAACCTCGGCAACGGCACCGGCTTCTCCGTGAAGCAGGTCATCGACACCTGCCGCGAGGTCACCGGCCACCCGATCCCCGCCGTCGTCGCCCCCAGGCGCGCCGGCGACCCGGCCGTCCTCGTCGCTTCCGCCGAGCGGGCCCGCACAGAGCTCGGCTGGAAGCCCGAGCGCGCCGACCTCACCGGAATCGTCCGCGACGCGTGGGAGTTCACCCGCGCCCGGCACGGAGCCTGATCCGGTATGACCGACTTCGCCTCCTTCGAGAGCTACAACGCCACACCGAGGCTCACCTCGCTCGCGCTGTCCCCGGACGGCACGCGACTCGTCACCGTCGTCTCCACGCTCGCCCCTGACGGCAAGACGTGGCAGGGCGCTCTCTGGGAGGTCGACCCCACCGGCGAGCGGGACGCCGCGCGGCTCACCCGCTCCGCAAAGGGGGACTCCTCCCCCGTCTTCGCACCGGACGGGTCGCTGCTGTTCCTCTCGGCGCGCCCGGACCCGCTCGCGAAACCGGGCGAGACCAGGGAGCAGAAGGCGCTGTGGCGGCTTCCGGCCCGTGGTGAGGCCGCCGAGGTCCTGCGGCCGGGAGGCGGAGTCGGTCAGGTCCGCGTCGCGGGCGAGACGCTGCTGTTCACGTCGTCGGCGTACCGCTTCGCGGAGTTCGGCGACCAGGACGACGCCAAGCGCAAGGCCCGCGAGGACGCCGGTGTGACAGCGATCCTGCACGAGTCGTACCCGATCAGGTACTGGGACTCCGACCTCGGCCCGAGCTACCCGCGCCTGTTCGCGGCTCCTCTCGCGGGCGTCGCCGGCGAGAAGGTCACCACCCTCAGCGAGGACGCCGAGAGCCGGCTGAGCGACGAGGACATCGCGCTCAGCCCGGACGGGAAGTGGGCCGTCCACGGCCACGGCGTCGACGTCAGTGCCTCCTACGGCCGCCGGACCGAACTGCGGCTCGTGGCCACCGACGGCAGCTCGTCGCGCGTCCTCGCCTCCGAGGACGGTTTCTCCTTCCACGACGCCGCTTTCACGCCCGACGGCACCGCCGTGGTCGCGATCCGGTTCCGCGAGTCCACAACGGACTCCCCGTACCGGCGCGACCTCGTGCGCACCGACGTGGCCGACGGCTCGATCACGCCACTGGCGCCGGACTTCCAGGAGGAGCCGGACCACCCGGTGGTGAGCCCGGACGGGTCCGCGGTGTTCTTCACCGCGAGCCACCTCGGGCACCAGCCGACGTGGCGGCTGGACCTCGCGACCGGCGAGATCACGAAGCTGACGATCTCGGGTTACTACAGCGACGTGGTCGTGAGCCCGGACGGCAAGACGCTGTACGCACTGCGCAACTCGGTCGACCACCCGCCACAGCCCGTGCGGTTCGCCGCCACCGGAGCCGACCAGGATCCAGAACGGCTGCGCGCGCCCGGTGCCCTCTCCTCGGTGCCGGGCACCCTCACGGAGATCTCCACGGTCGTCGCTGACGGCCGGACCGTCCGTTCCTGGCTCGTGCTGCCCGAAGGCGCCTCCGCCGACTCCCCCGCCCCGCTGGTGCTGTGGGTTCACGGCGGCCCCGTCATGAGCTGGAACGGCTGGACGTGGCGCTGGAACCCGTGGCTGATGGCCGCGCGCGGCTACGCCGTGCTGCTGCCCGATCCCGCCCTGTCCACCGGGTACGGACCGGAGTTCATCGAGGCCGGCTGGGGCCGCTGGGGCGCCGAGCCCTACACCGACCTCATGGCCATCACGGACGTCGCGGTCGAGCGGGCCGACATCGACGCCTCCCGGACCGCCGCCATGGGCGGCTCGTTCGGCGGCTACATGGCCAACTGGATCGCCACCCAGACCGACAGGTTCCGCGCGATCGTCACGCACGCTTCGCTCTGGCACCTCGACGCGTTCTCCGGCGGCACCGACAGCTCCTACTTCTGGATGCGGGAGATGGGCGACCCCCTCACCCAGCCGGAGCGAATCCAGGCCAACTCCCCGCACCTGCGGGTCGCCGACATCAAGACCCCGATGCTCGTCATCCACGGGGACAAGGACTACCGGGTTCCCATCGGCGAGGGGCATCGGCTGTACTTCGACCTCGTCCGACACGGGGTCAATGCGAAATACCTTTACTTCCCAACCGAAAACCACTGGATCCTCACCCCCGGCAACTCTCAGGTCTGGTACGAGACGGTGTGGGCGTTCCTGGCCGAGCACGTCCTCGATCAGGGCTGGGAGCGGCCGGAACTGCTCTGAGCGCAGCCGGCGAGCAACCTGCGGGCGTCGTCCAGGTACTTGATGGACAACGCCCGCATCTCCTCGGGCGGGAACCCGGCGCTGAGGGCGCCACGCAGCAGTTTGGTCAGGGAGTGGCCGGGGCAGGCGTCCTCGGCCGCGTCGAGCGCGATGGACGCGATCCCGCCGTCACCGCGCTGATAGGCGTAGAACGCGAGCAGGCACGCGGGCTCCGCGCGTTCCGGCGCGGGGCACGACCTGGTGAGCTCGAGCCAGAGCCGTTCGGCCATCCTCGACCTCGTGTGGGTGGCGAACGCCATGCTCGCGTCCCGCACCTCGGGTACGGCCAGGGCTCTGGCCAGCGCGACGATCTCCGTGTCCGCCAACGCTCCCTTGCGATCCGCCACCGCGTCGATCGCGTCACGAACCCGATGCAGCTCGGCGCCCGGATCGGGTTCGCCAGAGCTCGTCATCAGCTCGTCGAGCAACGCGGAGCGGCGTTCCAGTGCCTCGGGCGGGTCCAGCGCGGCGATCGCGGCCATGGCCGCGCGCGACTCGAACGTCACGTTGCCCTCGTGCGCTGACGCGGCGGCGACGGCGGACAGCCCTGGATCCGGAAGTGTTCCGTGGCAGTCGATGTCGAGGTAGCAGAGCCACTTCGCGTCCTTCTGGCACGACGGCAGCCACACGGCTTCGACGACCTCGACGCCCACCCCACCCAGCTTGTCCCTGAGCGCCGCGACCAGCGGTTCGTGCGGCAGTTGCTCGGGCATGTGCTCGCACGGCGGGCACACGACGGCCAGGATCACGTCCGTCGCGCCGTGTTCGAGCAGCGGCGCTTCCAGTTGTGCCGCAAGCATTCCTCTATGTCGCGGGCGCGGCAGGTCGACGCGCATGGTCATGCTGATCACGTTGTCCTTCAGCACCAGCACGACGAGAGAGTCGGACGGGTGGAATCCCATCAGGTGCGGGATCGCGGCGTAGAGGTCGCCGGCGCCGCGGACTCGGATCGGTTTCGGGAGGGTTGTGGGCATGGGCCCACAGTGGTGGTTGGGGTGGGGCGTCGAGTGGGGGTGGAGCGAAGTTGTGGACAAGTCAGCGGGTGTGGACAGGTTGAGATCTTGGAACGCTCGGGAGCGGGGTTTTGTCGGGGGTGGGTGGTAGGTTGCCGCGCTGCGGTCCCTGGACAGGACCGCAGCGCGGGCATCACGTCAGATCGTCTGGAACACCGCGCGCCAGCCACCGACGACGGGCAGCTCGACCGACGTGCGGGCGAGGTCCAGAGACAGGCCGGCACCCGGCTTCGGGCGCAGCGTGTAGTCGTAGTCGCTGGAGATCAGCACGAACTCGAGCCGGTGCCCGGCCTGCAGGACGTAGTCGTCCGGCACGATGGGCACGTCGACGTCGTAGAACTTGCCCGGCTTGATCGGGGACGTCTTGTCCGGCCGCTCACGGTTCTGCGGGTCGGTCGAGCCACGCGTGATGACGTACGACTTGCCGTCAGGAGCCCGGTCGACGAGCAGCGTCGTCACGTTGGCCGCGGGCCGGTCGAAGGCGATCCGCAAGTGCGCGGTCGACTTCCCGGACAGCCGCAACGACTTCTGCGCCGGCTGCGTGGCGTACGACAGCCGGTTCGGCGAGGACGCCTGATCGATCAACGACTCCGCCGTCTTCGTCGCGTCGTCGGTCAGCTTCTCCACGCCGTGGCCGGGCCAGATCCCGAGGCCTCCCTTGGCAGATCCGCCCGGGGACAACCGCAGCCGCACGCCGGACGTGCCGGGTGCCGGCCAGTCCTTCTCGTCGACCCACGTCTTGTCCTCGCGCTGGATCGTCGCCTTCGGCTCCTTGTCGATGCCGTTGCGGTGACCCCACAGGTACTGCGTGAACCAGCGGTTCAGCGTGCGCCGCCACTCCACCGAACGCAGCGTGTCCGGGTCCGTGTGCCCGGACTGGTGCAGCCAGATCTTGTGCGGCACACCGACCTTCTTCAACGCCGAGTACCACTGTTCGACGTGCGTCATCTTGACGTTCGTGTCGTTCAGCCCGTGCACGGCAAGAACGGCCGCACGGACGTTGCGGACGTCGTTCATGTAGTTCCGCTTGTCCCAGAACCTGGTGTAGTCACCGGTGACGCGGTCCTGGTCCTTCGCGATCTCCGCGATGATCGGCTTGCAGATCTCCCGGTCCGCGCGGGTGTAGACGTACTCCGCGAGCACGTCGGCGTCCTCGCCCTGGAACGTGCCGGGCGCGACGACAGCACCATCAGCGCGGTAGTAGTCGTACCAGCTGGAGATCGCGGCGATCGGCACGATGGCTTCCAGACCGCGCACACCCGTGGAGGCGACGGCGTTGGGCAGCGTTCCGTTGTAGGACACGCCCATCATGCCGGTCTTGCCCGTCGACCAGGTCGCCTTGATCGCCTCGCCGGTTGCCGTACGAGCGGACGCACGGCCGTTGAGCCAGTCGACGACGACACGGGCGCCGATCGTCTCGTTGACGTCACCCGTCGTCGGACAGCCCGTGGACTTGCCGGTGCCGAGAGATTCGGCGTAGACGACGGCGTACCCGCGCGCGATGAAGTAGGCCTCGTAACGACCCGACGTGATCGGGTTCGGACCGAGGGCGGCGGTGACGCGTTCGTCGGAGGAGGCCTTCAGCAAACGGCCATCGCGCTTGTCAGGCACGTACAGCTCGACGTCGACGTTGTGGTTCGCGACCTCGTTGCCGCCGGAGAAGTACGGGCTGACCATGTAGACGACCGGGACCTTGAGGCCACGTTCGGTGGCGCGCGGGCGGACGACCTCGGTGTAGACCTCGTCGTCCTTGCCATCGCGGTCGCTGTCGACCGGCGCCCGGACCCACAGGCTCTCCTTCACCACGTCCTTCGGGTCGAAGACGGGTTGCGCCTCGCCGTCCTTGAACACGGGCCCCTCGACGGCTTGGGCCGTAGCCGGGAGGAAAGGCAGGACAAGCACCGCTGCCAGCAGTGCGACTCTTCGTGCGCCCCTCACGAGGCACCCCCAATGCAAGGCCAGGTACAGGGATTCGCCCTGCACCCTTCCCGTTGAGTGCAAGACATGTCACCCGTCGATCGGCCCTTGACCTGAGAGCATGGGCCGTGCACATTTCCGACTTCGTCCACGCGCTGCCGAAAGCCGAGCTGCACGTCCACCTCGTGGGCGCGGCCTCTCTCGACACCGTCCTCGCACTCGCCCGTCACCACCCCGACGGACCGGTGCCCACCGACGAGGCCGCGTTGCGGAAGTTCTACGAGTTCAGGAACTTCCGGCACTTCATCAACCAGTACGGCGTCGTCAACGACCTGGTCACCACCGGCGAGGACGTCCGCACCCTCGTCGTCGGATACGCCCGTGACGCCGCGCGAACCAATATCCGATATGCAGAGCTCACGATCAGCGCGACGAGCCATCTGCGGGCCGGCATCGCGCCCGACGAACTCGTCGAGGCGCTCGCGGCGGGCCGGGAGGAAGCACTCGCGGTGCACGGCGTGGCACTGCAGTGGATCTTCGACATCCCCGGCATCTGGGACCGCGACTGGGGCATGACGAGTGCGCGGTTCGCGGCCGACCACCGGCCGGAGGGGCTGGTCGGGTTCGGGTTGGGAGGGTTCGAGTCGGACTCGCCGCGGGCGAAGTTCCGGGAGGCGTTCGCGGTGGCGCGCGACGCCGGGCTGCACATGGTGCCGCACGCCGGTGAGACGACGCCGCCGAGCGAGATCTGGGCCGCGCTGCACGATCTGCGTGCCGAACGGATCGGGCACGGCGTGAGTTCCGTGCAGGATCCGGACCTGCTGCGACACCTCGCCGACGAGGGCGTCGCCGTCGAGGTGTGCCCGACGTCGAACATCCGCACCGGCGCGGTGAAGTCGTTCGACGAGCACCACCTGCCACGGCTCGTGGAGGCCGGGGTGCCGGTGACGATCAGCACCGACGACCCCGGCATGTTCCACACCGACCTCGACCGCGAGTACCTGCTGTGCCACGAGCGGTTCGGTTTCAGCCGCGACGAGCTCGCCGGACTCGCGCGGGCCGGAGTGCGGGCATCGTTCGCGCCGGCCGAACTGAAGGACCAGCTGCTGAAGGAGATCGACGCGCTATGACCGGTGCGTGTGTGGTGACGACGACCGTCGACTCAGCCGAGGCCGCGGAGTCGTTGGCCAAGGGCATCGTCGAGGCGCGGCTCGGCGCGTGCGTGCAGATCGTGCCGATTCGCAGTGTCTACCGGTGGGACGGCGAGGTGTGCGTCGAAGCGGAATGGCAGTGCGTCGTGAAGACGTCCGCCATCCGCGCCGACGACGTCGTCGCGCACATCAAGGCGCGTCACACCTATGACGTGCCCGAGGTCATCGTCACCCCCGTGGTCGGGGGCAACGACGACTACCTCGCTTGGGTCTCAGAGGAGACCTCGTAGGTGACGCGGCAACGGCTCGGTGTGCAGGACGCCGAGCCGTTGCGTCGCCCTCGTCAGCGCCACGTACAGCTCGCTGGGCGACATGTGCTGCGGTTCGACGACGATGACGACGTCGAACTCCAGCCCCTTCGACGCGCGCGGGGACATCCACTCGCCGCCGATGACCGCGATCGTCCGTCCGTTGCGTGCACCGGCATGCGCGTCGAGTTCGTCGCGCACGGCCGCCGATATATCAGTGACGCGGCGGGCCCACGGGCGAACGCCGCTCTTGCGCACCGACACCGGTGCCGACGCGTCGGGGTCGACGAGCTTCAGGACCGGAGTCGCGACGGCCATGATCTCGCCGGGTGTGCGGTAGTTGACCTCCAAGCGGCGGTAGGTGAACCGCTCGAACACCGAACCCCAGCTGCGCACGCCGCCCGCGGCCTGGCGCTGGGCCAAGTCGCCCACGACGGTCATGGACCTGTTGGGGCACCGGCGCAGCAGCACCCGCCAGTCCATTGCGGACAGCTCCTGTGCCTCGTCGACGACGACATGTCCGTAGGTCCACGTGCGGTCGTCGGCTGCTCGTTCGGCAAGTGAGCGGTGGTCGCGCACTTCGTGCCGCACGGCCAGCACGTCGGCGTTGACGAAGTCGGTGACGATGTACTCGTCGTCGTCCGCACGTTCGTCGATGGAGAGGACGTCCATCACGCCGCGCGCGTATTCGAGCTGTTCCTCCTCCTCACGCTTCAAGGCGCGCTCGGCGGCGCCGTCGGACCCGAGCAGTTCGGCGAGCTCGTCGAGCAACGGCACATCGGACACCGTCCACGCCTCGGCGTCCTCCCGGTACAGCTCCGGTACGCCGATCCGGAAGCACCGGCCCCGATACAGGTCGGCGAGCAGCTGCTCCGGGGTGAGCCGCGGCCACAACCTGTCGACGACGTCGCGCAACACGTCGCTGTGCCGGAGCTCGTGGCGCACGTCCTCCTCGATCTCCGGCCAGTCGACGCCGATCAGCCGCAACGCCGGCGCGACGAGCTCCTCGGCGAGCGCCAGGAAGAAGTACTTGCGGGCAACGTTGTGTGGCAGTCCGTAGTACCGCGTCTTCTCGCGCGCGACGGCGGCGACGTGTGCGTCGAGCGGGACGACAACGTCCTCCAGCTCGATCTCGACGGGCTCGTCGGGCAGCTCCTGCCGGTCGGCGACGGCGACGGCCAGCAGGTCCAGAACTGATATATCGCCCTTCAGCCGTTGCAACGACGAGGTGTCCTCGACGTCGGCAACAACACCGGGATAAAGCTCGCCGGGCGTCGCGAACACCACGTCGGTCTCACCCAGCGACGGCAGGACGTCGCCGACGTAGTTGAGAAAGCCGGTGTTCGGGCCGACGATCAGCACACCGTGCCGCGACAGGCGTTCACGACGCGTATACAACAGGTATGCCACGCGGTGCAGGGCCACTGCGGTCTTGCCGGTGCCCGGACCGCCCTCGATCACCAGCACGCCGGGACCCGAGTAGCGGATGATCTCGTCCTGCTCGGCCTGGATGGTCGAGACGATGTCCCGCATCGTCGCGGTCCGCGGCGCGTTGAGGGCGTCGAGCAGCGCCGTCGTGTCGGACAGCAGTTCGTCGTCGTGGTAATCGCGCAGTTCCCGGTCGCGGACGCGGAAGTGGCGGCGCAGCACCAGGCCTTCCGGGTTCGCGGCGGTCGCTGTGTAGAACGGCCGTGCCGCCGGCGCACGCCAGTCCAGCAGCAGCGGTTCGAACTCGTCGTCGAACAAGCCGACGCGTCCGATGTAGGTGCATTCACCTTTCGCGGAGTCGATGCGACCGAAGACCAGCCCCTCCTCCGCCGCGCGGTACTTCCCGACCTCACTGGTCAGCACGTTCACGGCGGCTTCGCGATCCAGCCTCTGGGTGGTGCCGTCCCGCAGCGCGGCCGCAAGGTCCGCAGCCGCTTTGTTCCGTTCCTGGTCGAGCTTTTCATACAGAGAGGTGATCCGTGCCTGTTCGCTCGCCAACACCTTGCCCCCTGTGATACAATAATTCTGTCTTCCCGGAAAATTCATTCCGAAAATACAAAGCTATTCTTTGTATCACAGTTCAGCCGCGCACGGCACCCTTTGCGGGATCCGCGATGAAATTGCGTGCGCCGATGAGGAAGACGATCAGCAGTGGGAGCACCGTTCCCGCCATCAGCATGCCGTAGTCGGTGTCGTGTGCGCGGTTGAGCTGGCCCAACGCGACCTGCAGCGTCACCTCGCCCGGGTCGGCCTAGGACGACGAGCGGCCACAGGTGGTCGTTTCACGCGCTGATGAACGTGAAGATCCCGAGGAACGCGACCGCCGGCCGCACCAATGGCAATCCGACCTGCCAGTACTGCCGGAAGAGGCCGCAGCTGTCGAGCCGCGAGGCCTCCAGCAATTCGTGGTGCACCGCACCCGAAACGTACTGCCGCATCCAGAAGACGCCGAACGCGTTGATCACCGCGGGCACGATCAGCGCTTTCAGTGACCCGACCCATCCGAGCTGCGCCATCACCACGAATGCGGATGGCGGAGAGCTGCGGCGGGATCATCGTGCCGAAAAAGTCGATCTCGGCGAACACCCTGCCGACGCTGACGAGCAACTCGCCGCCGGGCGTCAGCGCGGGCGGGAACTTGAGGATGTTCTCCGTCGCGTTGGTCGCCCATGACGACCACCCAGTAGAACGGGACCAACGGACACCAGCCCACCCAGCACCAGCACGACGTGACGCTTCACGCCTTCTCCCCCGCTGCACGAGCCGCCAGTTGATGATCGAGAAGATGCGCAAGCGCGCCAGATGTGCGCGAGTTGGCAATAGTTTGCTCAAGCTTGCGCGACTTGGGAGGTACGGTGGCCGGGATCCTTCCCCAGAGCAGACGCGAGCTGATCCTGCGCACACTGCACGCAGACGGGCCGAGCGACGTGCGCTCGCTCGGCGGCAGCCAGGCGACGATCCGCCGCGACCTCGAACTGCTCGACGCCGACGGCAAGCTGATCCGCGTGTACGGCGGCGCCATGACGCTAGATCCCAGTGACATCAGCAGTCACATCAGCAGCGAGGTCAGCAGCGACGACGTCGATGACCCGTTCGTCGAAGTCGCCACCGAACGCGCCGGGCACAAGGACGCCGTCGCACGCGCGGCCGCTGCCATGGTTGAGGACGGCGAGACCGTGCTGCTCGACATCGGCACCACGATGCACCGGCTCGCCCACCACCTGCACGCAAGCGGATCACCGTCACCACGAGCAACCTCGCCGTGTTCGACGAGTTGCACGACGACGCCGACGTCGAGCTACGAGCGGCGTGCGGGGCGACGGCGCCGTCATGGACACCACGCTCGTCGAGGTACCGCTCAAGCGCGCCATGATCAAGGCCGCGGACCAGGTCGTGCTCGTCGCGGACGGCGGGAAGTTCCCCGGCGTCGGCGTAGCCCGTGTCTGCGGCCCTGACGACCTCGACGTCGTCGTCACCACCGCGTCGGCCGACCCGGCGACGCGGCTCGCACTGCAGGAAGCCGGAGTCGGAGTGGACGTGGTTACAACATGAAGCTGGTCATCCTGGGCGGGGGCGGCTTTCGTGTACCGCTTGTATACCGTGCGTTGCTCGCGGATCGATCGCCCGGCCGCGTCACCGAGGTCGTCTTGCACGACCTCGACGCGGCCCGGCTCGCCGCAGTCGCTGGCGTCCTCGCGGAACTGGCGACTGATATATCGGATGCGCCATCGGTGACGACGTCGACGGATCTGGACGAAGCACTTCGCGCCGCCGACTTCGTGTTCTCCGCGATCCGCGTTGGCGGGCTCGACGGACGCGCGGCCGACGAAAGCGTCGCGGCCGGGTGTGGCGTGCTCGGACAGGAGACAGTCGGCGCGGGCGGCGTTGCATACGGGCTGCGTACCGTGCCTGTCGCGCTCGACATCGCACGCCGTATATCAGTTCACGCGCCGGACGCGTGGGTCATCAACTTCACCAATCCCGCCGGCATGGTCACCGAGGCGATGTCGGCACACCTCGGCAACCGCGTCATCGGCATCTGCGACTCCCCCGTCGGACTCGGCCGCCGGGTGGCCCGCGCCGTCGGTGCCGATCTCGAGGACGCGTGGCTCGACTACGCCGGGCTCAACCACCTCGGCTGGTTGCGGGGCGTCCACGTGCACGGGCGCGACGTGCTGCCGGATCTGCTCGCCGACACCGAGCGGCTGGAGTCGTTCGAGGAGGGCAAGCTCTTCGGCGCGGAGTGGTTGCGGACGTTGGGCGCCATTCCGAACGAGTACCTGCACTACTACTACTTCACGCGCGAGGCGGTGGGATCCGGCGCGTCACGCGGGGCGTTCCTGCTGGAGCAGCAGAAGCAGTTCTACGCGGCGCCGTCGTTGGAGAGCTGGGAGCGGACGCGCCTCGAACGCGAGCAGACCTACATGGCCGAGACCCGAGACGACGAACGTGACACCGACGACCTCGACGGCGGCGGCTACGAGCAGGTCGCGCTCGACCTCATGCACGCCATCGCGTCTGACAAACGCACCACGCTGATCCTCAACGTGCCGAACAGGACAACGTTGTCATGCCTGGACGCGGACGCCATCGTGGAAGTTCCGAGCCTGGTCGACGCCAACGGCGCGCGGCCCGTCGCGGTCAGCCAGGTGCCCGACGAGGGCGTCGGACTCGTCACGGCGCTCAAGGTCGTCGAGCGCGCCACCATCCAGGCCGCCATCAGCGGTGAGCGCGCGCACGCGGTGAAGGCGTTGGCGCTGCATCCGCTCGTTGACTCCGTCAGCGTCGCTCGCAAGATCGTCGACACGCACCCGTTCCTGTCTGGAGTTTTCCGTGCACGATGACCCGCGGCTCGTCGAGGACCGGCTGCCGGTACGGCCGACCACAAGCCGTTGGCGTCCATCGCCTCCGATGCCGTCGCGGTGGAGTACGAGTGCCTTGGTGGAAGAGCGCGGTTCACGCGGCCGTTCCAGATTCTCACCGTGAGAATGGAACGCCTCGAAGTGACCGAGTGATGCCCGGTCGGTGTCCGCGCTAGCTTCGGCAGCGTGGACACCGACCTGTTGCGGCAGCTCAACGCCGACATCTGGCACCCGTTCCGGCTCGCCTACTCGAAGCTGGACGCGGCGGCGTTCCTGGAGCTGCACGCGCCCGAACTGATCCGTGCCGGCGGGCCGGCCACGCAGGTGTCCGGGTTCGCCGAGTACTCCGGCCAGATCGAGAAGTGGTTCACCGACCTCGCGGACCGCGGCAGCTCGGTGACCATCTCGTTCCGGTTCGTCGAACGGATCGCGGCGAACGACCTCGCGAGCGAGCGCGGCATCTTCCAGATCGTGTCGAGGCGCGCCGACGGTGACGAGCGCACGTTCTACGGCCGCTTCCACACGTATGCGCGACGCACCGACGGACGTTGGCGCATCTGCTCCGACTACGACACCGACGAGCGGTCAGCGACGCTGGAGGAGGAGTTCCTCGCCGCGGCCGACGTCAACGACGTCGAGGCGTTCAGCGCACAGGTCATCGCAAGAGTCTGAACCTGGGTTTGATTCTGGGGTCTGATTCTGGGGTCTGATCCTGGGCGGCGTCGTCCTTAACTACGCTCGACCGCAAATGGACACCACCACCTCTCGCCGCGTGCCGCTCGTGATGGGCATCGCCGTGTTCGTGCTGCTGCTGGACCAGGCCACGAAGTACTGGGCCGAGAGCGCGCTGACGGGCCGCGCGCCCATTCCCGTGCTCGGGGAGTTCCTGCAGCTCAGGCTCCTCTACAACCCCGGCGCCGCGTTCTCGATCGGCGCGGGGTCGACGTGGGTCTTCACCATCGTCGCGGCCGTCGCGGTCGTGCTCCTCGCGCGGTACGGCCTGCAGCCGCAGACCAAGCTCCGGGCGGCCGCGCTCGCGATGATGCTGGGGGGCGCGACGACGCACCTGCTCGACCGGCTGTTCCGGCCGCCGGGTTTCGCGCGCGGACACGTCGTCGACTTCATCGACTACAACGGCTGGTTCGTCGGCAACGTCGCGGACATCGCGCTGGTCTGCGGCGCGATCCTGCTCGTGCTGCTGAGCTTCACCCCGACGAAACAGCCTGCTTCGTGAGCGTGTCCGCGCGTCGGGTGGTCTCGGGCAGCCGGTAGCGCGGGGCGAGACGCAGCACCTCGGCGCACGCCCGGTCCAGGTCGATCTTGTGGCCGACCGACACGAACACCGGCTTCACGCCGTCCTGCGTCCGCAACGCCCGGCCGACGACGTCCCTACCTCTGGGGCCGTCCATCACGAGATCGCTCATCGACCCGCGAGCTCGGCCGGGCGGGTCGAACTCGCCCATCGCGTTCTTGGCGACCCCGATGCTCGGAATGCCCGTGTGCACACCGAGATGGCACGCCAGACCGAACCTGCGCGGGTGCGCCAGCCCCTGACCGTCCGCCACCAGCAGGTCCGGCGCGACCGTCACCTGATCGAGCGCCCGCAGCAACACCGGCATCTCGCGGAACGCGAAGAGCCCGGCAATATATGGGAAGTCCGTCGTGTCCTCGACGACCACCTCGTCGAGGATGACCAGCGACTTTGCATCGAACACAACGCAGACGCCCGCAACTGTGTCATTGCTACGGTAGCCGACGTCCAGGCCCGCGACGGTGTCTACACGCAGGTCAGGGGCGCTGATGGTGATCACCTGGGTGCGCAGGCGTTCTTGCAGCGCGATGGCGTCTTCAACCGTTCTGGGCCACTCCACGGGCGACAGTGTGCCGTGACGTGTCGTAGTGGGCGGCGAGGAGGTCGTCGCCGAAGTCACCCGAATGACGACGCCAGACGGTGTGGACGTGGTTGGCCTCATTGGCTGTGTTGTCGTACTCGATGAGAAGTTCCGGGCCCTGGATCCGGTAGTAGTGGCCCTCGCCGCGGCGCAGCGACCCCTCCCACGAGAAGTGCAGGCGTTCCGGGTCGATGCGCGCGAACTCGTCGTCGGCGAGTTCGAACGCGAGCCGGTCGAGGTAGAAGCGGACGATGTCGACGAGCAGCTCCCCCGCCGGCTTGCCGAGCTGCGCCGGGGTCACGCCGACCGGTTCCGACGGGCTGACGCGCGGGGAGTTACCGCTGCGGATGTCGTGCGGCGCGGTGTCCGACACGACGGCCAGGCGGCGGGCGGTCGGGCCCATGCGGTCGAGGAGCTCGCGGGCCAGTTCCTCTTCGAGACGCAACGGCTGGCCGACGACGTGGCCGCGGTACGTGACGCGGGCCGGGTTCGCGCCGAGGAAGAACGGGGTCGCCGAGCCGCGGCCGTCGGCGACGACGACGTTGACCGACAGGTGGTGCCCCTCGATGCGCCAGCCCCACGGCTCGTCGCCGCCGGGGGTGCCGAAGAGCACTGTCCAGAAGTCGCCGCTGTGCCGGTCGCGGTTTCCGCCCTCGCGGTGGTCGAGCACGTCTTCCAGCGCCATCACCGCTGTGGCCTGGGCGTAGGCGTGTGGACTGAGGACGGTAGCCAGCATTCCGTGCACAGCCTTGCGCTGGTCGCGGCCGAGCTCACCCAGCACCAGGCCCGCCCGTGCACCGGGTGCATACGCCCAGCGATGCCTGAGGTCGTCGTCGGTGACCGCGCGAAGGCCGTGTTCGCGCTGGTCACCGACGAGCAAACTAATATATTGGCGCGTGGCGTCGGCGACGTCGTGCAGCATCATTCGAACTTATAGGCCTTGAGGTTGCGGAGCAGCAGGTAGCAGTTCTGCAGTGAGCCCGAGGTGTCGCCGAGTGAGCGGTAGATGCCCCATTTCGGCCGCAACCGGTCGTCGAGCCACGTGTCGACGTTGTCCTTCGTCGCGTCGAGCACGGTCCGCCCGCCCTCGCGAACGACCCAGCGGACGCGCCCGGTGCCGTTGCCGACCTTGATCTCCACCTCGGTGTCGATCCACTTGTTGTGCAGCGGTTCGAGGTCGACGTTGCCGACGAGCACGTTGCCCTCGGTGATCTTGAACTCGATCTTCTGCACGCCACCGGTGCGGCGCAGCGACATGACCGTCACGGGCGAGGAGCCGAGGCCGGGCATCTTCGTCTGCATGATGTGGGTGAAGGAGGTCGTCGACTTCAACGAGCTCGGGATGAACATGGAGTAGGTCCACTTCCACGTCTCGCCGTTGTCGATCTCGAGGTTCTGGCCGCCGGCCTTCATGCCGCGAACCTCGTTGCGCTGCCGGTCGGTCGACGTGTCCCGGTCGCGGGTGTGCATGTCGAACCGGTAGTCGTTGCCCGACACGTAGATGTGCTTCACGCCTGGATGCGATCCGGCCCGGTCGTCCTCGACGCCCTCGAACGCGCCGAGCCCGTCCTTGTTCGCCTGCGGACTCCACCTGAGCTTCCAGGTGGCCGCCTGCGCGAGCCCGGAACCAGCCATGAGCAGCGGAACCGCCGCCGCCCCACCGATCAACGCCGAACGCCGAGAGATCTCCACGCCCGTTCCTCCCCAACATCCATGGCGGCGGATTTAGGGAAAAGGTCTGCACCAACTCCGGGTGCGGGCGTGATCACATCATCGGCTGACCCAGGAGTCAATCTTCCACCCGGCGAACGCGTCTCGACTTGTAGCCGGCTTAGGTGTTAAAACCATTACGTAATGAAGATGCCACATGATGACGACGCCGTCTGGCGCGCCCTGGCGAACCCGCTGCGGCGCGCGATCCTCGACGTCCTGCGCACCGGACCCAGGACCACGGGCGAACTGGTGGAGGCGCTCGAGACGAGCCGGCACGTCGTCATGCAGCACCTCGGTGTGCTCCGCGAGGCCGATCTGGTGCTCGTGGAGCCGCGGGGCCGGAAACGGGTCAACCACCTGAATCCCGTGCCCATCCAGCAGATCCACCAGCGGTGGGTCGCGCACTACGAGGAGAACTGGGCAGCGGCGCTGGTCGGCCTGAAGCACGCGGTCGAGGGCGCCGGACAGGAGGATGAGGACGTTGGCTGAACCGGGTACCGAGTTGCTGCACAGCATCGTGATCGCCGCGCCCATCGAGAAGGTGTGGGCGGAGATCACCAAACTCGACGGCAAGCAGCGCGCCATGATGGACGCCGTCCTTGACTCGAAGCTCGAGCCGGGCGCGCCGCTGTACTACAGATCCACCGACGGCAAACGTGTCTTCGTCGTCGGTCGCGTCATCGAGGTCGACCCGCCGCGGCTGCTCTCCCACACCCAACGGCTCACCATGCGCGACGACCCGTGGACCGTCGTCTCGTGGGAGCTGGAAGAGATCGACGGCGGCACGCGCGTCACGCTGCGTAACTCGGGCTGGCCTGCGGACGTCAAGCGCCTCGACAAGGTCGACACGACCTGGAGGACCATCCTCACGACGCTCAAGCAGGTGGTCGAGAACGGCGACGTCGGCGCCGGCCTGAAGTTCCAGTACGCGATGATGCGCGCCTTCATGTGGGCGATGCCGTCTGGCACCAAGACCGAGAACGTCCCCGAACCACCCGGCGTCGACCAGGCCGTCTGAAACGCGAATCCTGCTTTAGCAATGACTCTTTGGACGACGTTGTCCAAAGAGTCATTGCTAAGCGGCAGGTCAGGGGTGGTTGATAAACCGATATATTGGTTTCCGTCAAGCGTGGCAGGCGATGGGGCCGCCGTGCACGGCCATCATGTCCATCCAGACGCGCGGGAGTTCGAGGCGTTCGGAGAGGGGCTTGCCGTCCAGTTCGTGGTACGCGCGGTGGAGGTTGCCGACCAGGCGCTCGGATTCCTGCCAGGCGGAGAAGCGGGATTCGCCGGCCTCGTTCACGACGTCCAGCGGGGGCTTGCCGGCGGCGTGGCCGGCGGCAGCAAGATCGGCGAGGTAGGTCGTGTAGTCGGCCAGGTCGCCCAGGACGCGGTTGATTTCGGCGCCGCGCAGTAGCGGACCGTGACCGGGCACGACGACGGAAGCGTCGAACGAGCGGAGGAACTCCAGGGCCGACTGGTAGCCGCTGATGCTGCCCTCGGCGAGGAACGGCTGGCCGCCCGCGAAGACCAGGTCGCCGGTGAAGAGAACGCGTTCGGCGGGGAGCCACACGACGGTGTCGCCACGGGTGTGGGCCGGGCCGGGGTGGTGGAGTTCGACGACGCGCGAGCCCAGGTGCAGCGTCAGGGACGAGGTGTACGTCAAGGACGGCGGGCGCACCTCGATGTGGCCGTAGTCCGGGCCGGTCAGCACCTGGGCGGCGATCAGGCCCGCGGCGAGCACCTCTTCGCGGCACGCGTCGTGGCCGACGATCACGGTCGACGGCGGCACGAGCCAGTTGCCGTAGGTGTGGTCGCCGTGGTGGTGGGTGTTGATCACGTAGCGAGGATCGAAAGCAGATTCTGGCGCGCACACCGACGCCACCGAGGCGAACAACGCGCGGTTGCGCGCCTCGGTGGACGTGGTGTCCACGAGCAGCAGCGTGTCGTCGGAGCCGACGACCACGCCGGTGTTGTTGATCATCCAGGAGCCGTCGGGCTGGATGTAGGCGTGGACGCCCGCGGCGACCTCAACCATTTCTGGAACCAGTTCGGGCTGGCCAGCAGAAGGATTCACCCGATCAAGCGTAGTCACCTGGCACGGTCAGCCCTGGGCGATGTAGGCCTGGAGTTGGTCCGCCGATTGCTCCAGCTGTCCGATCCGGCTCTTCACCACGTCGCCGATGCTGACGATGCCGACCAGCTGCCCGTCGGACAGCACGGGCACGTGGCGGAAGCGCCGCTCGGTCATCACGACCGTGAGGCTGTCCACCGTGTCCGACGGCGAGCAGGTGAAGACGTCGGCCGTCATGATCGACGACACAGGAGAAGACAGCAGGTCAGCGCCCGCTTCGTGCAGACGGCGCACGACGTCGCGCTCGGACACGATCCCGGCGACGCCACCGGCGCCGACGACCACGATCGCGCCGACGTTGTGTTCGGCCAGCGCTCTGAGCAGTTCGGACACCGAAGCATCCGGGGCGATCGTCGCAACCGCCGATCCCTTGGTGCGCAAAACGTCAGCGATCCTCACCAGGCGCCTCCGATCCTGTCGGTCCGGTAGCACCTCAGGCTAGATCGGATCCGGACAGAACGGGAGATCAAACGCACGAAGAGAGCAGGGGACGCACGAAGTGCGTCCCCTGCGGTGTCGCGCCCGGTTCGGCGTCGGCTACGCGGATCCTCCACGGCGACGGGTCGCGAACTGGCGCGGCTGGACCATCGGCACCCGCTGCTGCGGCAGCTGGAAGTGCGCGTTCTGGTCGGTCTTGCCCCGCTTCTGCGCACGGCGCGCAGCGCGGTTGGACGGGTCGGGCGGAGTGGTGGCAGGCATGCGAAAGCCTCCTCACGAAGAGGGCGTGCAAGGACACGGCGAAGACCGTGCGAGAAGGACCCGCGGAAGGGTCACCAAGATGCGCGAAAGTCGCGAGAGGGCAGCGTCGAGACCGCTGCGGGGCTCCATCAGATGATGAACATGCCGCAACGGTAGCGACGCCGCCGGATCACGCCAACCGATTTATCCGCGCGCTCGGGCAGCGGCCGCGCCGGCACCCAGCATCACCAGGATGATCGTGACCATCACCCACTTGCGGGACTTCGTCAGCGGCGTCGACTCGACCTTCAGCGACAGGTCCCTGCGCGGCTCCGGCTTCTGCCGCGCCGCCCGCGCCGGAATCGGTTGTGGCGCAACGGTAGGCGGTGCCGTCGTCACGACCGGAGCAGGCGGCGGCGGAACGACCGGGACGGGAGCAGGTGCCGGGGGCGCGGGAGGCTTGGGGGCGGGGGGTGGCGCGGGCACCTCGGGGCGCGGCGCGGGTGGTTCGACCCGCGGCGGCATCGGGTTCGGCAGGCAACCCGCGCCGTCGATCATGCCCATCTCCGGACCCGCCGACAGCTCAACGGCCACATCGGTGATCCGGTAGACACGGCTGCGGCCCCGGTAACCGTTGTTGGTGGCGAAGATCGTGCCCGCGGAGTCGATCACCACGGCGCCGTACGTCGACCTGCCCGGCAGGTCCTTGATCTCCTTCCTGCCCAGCACCCGGCCGGAGACCGGGTCGAACGACACGACCTCGCCCGGCCCCCAGCCCGCTGCCGACACCCCGGTCAGCTTTCCGGCCGCACCAGCCGTGAAGTCGTCCAAAGCCAGAGCAGGCCAGTCCAGCACGACCGAGCGCACGATCTTGAGGTACGTGGGGCTCGCCGGGTCGATGTCGATCGCACGCAGACTCGCGTTGTCACGCACGTAGAAGGTGGTGCCGACGACCGCGCCCGCGGTCACGTCGTCGGTGCGGAACCACTGCGCGTCAACGGGTCCGAGGTCGCTGACCACACCCTTCTGGTCGATCAGCACGACGTGCGACGGGTTCTTCCACCAGGCGTGGCCCTTGGAGGTAAGTCCAACCAAACGGCCCAACGCCGCCGAGTACCCCAGCGCGTTCACCGCGTAGTCCAGCCGAGCTATCTCCGTCACCCCACCGGATGACACGTCGAGTTTCGTGAACGTCGACAGTGCGCCTCGATTGGATGAACGAACTTGAAACGCGTCACAGTTCGGCGGTGCAGCATGGGCAACGGCGCTGGTGAACGGCGCGGAAAGCACCAGAAGAGACGAGATGGTGCTCAGGGCAAGCAAATCCTGCCACCACCGGAATGGAGCAGTCCAATACGACAACCGGGTATCTCTGGCGTTGCCGCGCATTCCCACCTGACCATTACTCGTTCATCAGACCGTGCTGTACCGGCCACAGTAGACCGTGGTCTAATCCCACACCAGAAAGGAGCCGAATTGAGCATTTACGTCACCGGCCTGCTCTGGGTTCTCGGTGCGGCCGTTCTGTCGGCCATCATCGTCGTCATCACACGTCGGTTCGGCTCGGAGGAGGTCGGCGAGAAGAACCTCGGCGCCGGCGGCTCGGTGTTCAGCATCGTCGCCGGCCTGCACGCGGTCCTGGCCGCCTTCATCCTCATCTCCCTGTTCGACGCGTCCAACAACGCCGAGGAACAGGTGCAGAGGGAGGCCAACGCGCTCGTCGCCGTCGACTGGTCGTCGGACTCGCTGCCCGCACCCGCGAAGGACAAGGTGGAGCAGCTGATCCGCGACTACGTGTCGACCGTCGTCGACGACGAGTGGCCGCACATGCGCGAGGGCGAGAACGTCGACAACAAGGGCTGGGCGACGTTGAACCAGCTCAGGGACACGATCTCGACGTCGGCACCGGACGGCGACTGGCAGCAGGACCGCAAGACCGAGGCGGCGAACCAGCTGTGGGAGGTCTACCAGGCCCGGCAGGAACGGCTGGACGCCGCTGGCAACGGGGTCAACCCGGTCGTGTGGCTCGCGCTGCTGATCGGCACCGCGCTGTCGCTGCTGTTCCCGTACCTGTTCGGCGGCCCGAACCTGATCTCGCAGCTGCTGATCACGATCACGCTGAGCTCGACGCTGGTGCTGCTGTTGTTCGCGATCTACCAGCTGCAGAACCCGTTCAGCGGCGGTGTGGCCATCCCGCCGGACGCGTTCAGCTCGGCACTGGACCGGCTGAGCTAGCGCGAATCGGTCATTCCGTCCGCTTCTTCGATCTCCACGGACAGCACCTCGCCGTCGATAACCTTCGGCAATACGTCCGTGCGGGTGAAGTAGCGATTTGCGAATGCGCCGACCGCTCTGGTAGAGGCGGCGTCGACGCCACCACCGATGACGCCGCCCAGCACCGGAACACTCTTGGCCGCGAGGGTGCCGAGTTTCTTTGTACCGAATTTTGTAATGAGTGCGGAGGCGGCCTTCTTGGTGAACTGCTTGATGCCGACCTTTTTGAACAGCTCGGTTCCCGCGTTGCCGAGCAGGCACAGCAGGATGGCCGTCTGCACCTCTTCGCTGTCGACGTCGTGGCCGCGCAACGACGCGATGGACGCGATCAGGTGCGTCTGGATCACGTAGGCGGCCGCGACGTTGGACGGCAGCGAGATCGGCAACGTGATCAGGCCGCCGAGGTTCGTGATGAAGCCCTGCGCGCCCGCCAGTGCGACGTGCGTGCGGATGAGGTGCTTGATCGCGTCGGTCTCGTCGCCCTTCTTGACGAGCGCGTCGGACGCGGCCTCGCGTGCGCTCTTGAACGGGCCGAACCCGTCCACGCCGGCACGCAGCAGGTAGTCGGCGATGCCCTGCTGGACCTTGCTCAGCTCACCCTTGGATTCGTCGGCCACAACCCCGAGATTACGCGTCCAGTTCGCGCCACGCGGCGTCAACGGTCTGTTCCAGCAGAACCGCGATCGTGGTGGGACCGACTCCGCCGGGCACGGGCGTGATCAACGCGTCCGTCACCGCGTCGAAGTCGACGTCGCCGACGTTGCCCTCGTTGTAACCGGCGTCGACGACGACCGCACCGGGCTTGATCCAGTCGCCCTGGACGAACTTGGGCTTGCCCACCGCGGCGACCACGATGTCCGCCGTGCGCACGATTTCCGGCAGTCCGGCGGTCTTCGAGTGGCAGATCGTGACGGTGGCGTCCCTGGCCAGGAGCAGCATCGCGGCGGGCTTGCCGAGGATCGGGCTGCGGCCGATGACGACGGCGTGCTTGCCCGTGATCTCCACGTCGTACGCGTCGAGCAGGCGGATGATGCCGCCGGGCGTGCAGGAGACGAACTCGCTGTGGCCGAAGGACATTCCGGCGAACGAGTGCATCGTGACGCCGTCGACGTCCTTGTGCGGCGCGATCGCCTCGAACGCCGCGCGCTCGTCGATGTGGCGGGGCACCGGGTGCTGCAACAGGATGCCGTGCACCTCGGGGTCGTCCGACAGCTCGCGGATCTTCGCCACGAGCTCGCCGGTCGTCGTCTCCTCCGGGAGTGCCACGTGGCGGGACTCGAGTCCCGCCTTGTGGCTCCGGTTCTGCTTCATCCGCACATATGTCACCGAGGCCGGGTCGTCACCGACGATCACCGTGGCCAGACAGGGTTTACGGCCCGTGCGTTCGGTGTAACCGGCGGCCTTCTCGGACGCCCGCAGCACGATGTCGCGCGCGAGCTCGGTTCCCCGCATCAGGTTCGTCATCAGTTCTCGAGTGTAGTGACCGCTCCCGTGCTGCCGTCCACGGTGATCCGCTCACCGGTCTTGATCCGCGTCACAGCCTCCCGAACCCCCACCACCGCGGGGATTCCGTACTCGCGGGCCACGACGGCGCCGTGCGAGTTCGAGCCGCCCATCTCCATCACGAGGCCACCCGCCGTCAGGAACAGCGGCGTCCAGCCAGGATCCGTCGACGGCGCCACGAGGATCTCGCCGGGTTCGAGGTGCGCGCCGACCGGGTCCATCACGACGCGCGCGATGCCGGTGATCGTGCCCGCCGACGCCGGGGTGCCGACGAGGTCGCCCTCGGCCGGTGCGCCGTGGTGCACGGCTTCCGGCTCGGTGCCGTCCGAGAGCAGGACGCGCGGGATGTGCCGGCGCCGCATCTCCCGGTCGTAGACCTCACGCCGCTGCGCCACGATCGGCCGCAGATCTCCTTCCGCGGAGCGCATTTCCTCGAAGTTGAGGAAGTACACGTCGTCGGCCGCGGCCAGCCTGCCCTGGTCCGCCAGCGAGGCACCGAGGTCCGCGATCCGCTTCCGCAGCGCGCCGAACAGGGTGATGATCAGGTACTTCGGGTACTCGCGCAGGCCGGCGAGCAACCTGGTGCGGCGCAACGCGAAGCGCACGAACCAGCCGCGGCCCCACGCACGTCGCGCCAGCGTTTCGATCATCGCCTCGGCTTCGGCGGCGCCGCGCGCGAAGACCGCGTCCGGTGCGGCCTTGTCGTCGTCCAGGCGCAGGTAGTTCCGCACGACGCCGATGACGTGCGCCGGGTCGTCGGACCACCGGGGCAGGCCGAGGTCGATCTCCGCGACGGCCCTGTGCCCCCACTTCGCGAGGAAGCGGTCCAGCGCCGCGGGGCGTTCACCGTTCTGGAACTGCTGCAGCGCAACGGGATCGCGCCGGATCTCCTGCGCGAGATCCCACATCGCCATGTCCATCTCGGTGGTGACGTTGTTCGGCAGGCCGCGCAGGACCGTCTGCAGCTCGCCCGGCTTCGTCTTCACGACCTTGCCGACCAGGCCGAGCATCGCGAAGCCGACCAGCGCGGTGGGCGCGAGGCGGGGCAGCACAGGAATGACGCACTGCTGCAGCGCCTGTTCGATCGAGAGGTTCGCGGAGTTCGTCAGGATGTCGCGTTCCATCAGCAACGCGTTGCGCACTGCCTTCTCCGGGTTCGCCAGTGCCTTCCACACGACCACTGGCACGTGGAACCGGCGCGCCAGCCGCAGCACGCGCTTGAGGGCAGGCGTCGGCGAGGAGTTCTTGATCGCGAACCGCGGGTCGTCGAACAGGCCGCGCAGCACCTCGGACGAACGCGCCTCCATCACGCCGAGCAGTCGCGTGACGAACTCGCGGCCGACCTTGCTCTGCAGAACCTTGGTGACGTCGAAGAAGATGCGCTCGCCGTTCTCCACATAGGACTGGCTCTTCGGGTCTCCGATCACGATCTCGAAGGCGGACTTGGCGATCTCGCGGAACGCCGCGCGGCCCATCGGCGTGATCGGGCGCTCGAGGCCCTGCGCGAGGCTGAAGCAGAAGTAGACGTGAGCGTTGCCGTCGGGGTTGTCCGGCAACGGGAACAGCGTCGTGATCGGCCGCGCCTGGGTGAGGTGGAGCTCCCCGTCGGCGTCGATCGCCCACTCGGTGTCCTGCGGCGAGCCGTAGTGCTGCTGCACCTTGCGGCCGAGGACGGCGAGCGCGTGGATCTGGCCGTCGGTGAGGCACTGGTCCTCGTTCTCGCCGACCTCCACGTGCTCGGTGCCGCCGCCGGGCAGTGACCGGATGAGGAACTTCTTGTCCCCCAGCCGCTTCTCGACGATCTCACGGCCGTCGACGACGAAGTGGTCCGGGTTCACGGCGCCGGAGACGACGGCCTCGCCGAGACCGGGGCTCGCGTCGATGACGATCTGGTCGCGCGTGCCGGTGACCGGGTTCGCCGTGAACATCACGCCGGACACCGCGGACTGCACCATTCGTTGCACCACAACGGCGAGGTACGTGGTGGTGTGGTCGATGCCGTTCGTCTCGCGGTAGCTCACGGCGCGGTCGGTCCACAGCGAGGCCCAGCAGCGGCGCACGGCGTCGACCACCGCGTCCTCACCGACGACGTTCAGGAACGTGTCCTGCTGGCCCGCGAAGCTCGCGAACGGCAGGTCCTCGGCCGTGGCGCTGGACCTCACCGCGACCGGGACGTTGTCGCCCAGCTTGCGGTACTCGGCGGCGATCTCGTCCCGGATCGCCTGCGGCACAGGGGTTTCCACGAGCATCCTGCGGGCGTTCTCCGGGGTCGTGCTCGCCAGTTCGTCGGCCTCCGCGACGGCGCGGTAGGCGTCCGTGGTGACGCAGAAGCCCTGCGGCACCGGCAGGCCCGCCCTCGTGAGCTCACCGAGGTTCGCAGCCTTGCCCCCCACGACGGCGAGCATCGTGCCGTCGATGACCCCGAAATCCACGCAGTAGTCGTCCATGACGCCGAGGCTACGAGCGTCCGGTCAAAAACTCAACACGCGATGAATAAATCACACCGTCGGGGTAAAGCCCCTGATCAGCGCGGCGATCTCGGCCAGGTCCTCCTCCAGCGCGAAGTGACCGGTGTCGAGCAGGTGCAACCGCGCGTCAGGCACGTCGCGCAGGTACGCCTTGGCACCGGGCTCGATGAAGAACGGGTCGCCGCGGCCCCACGCGATCAGCGTCGGCGGCTGGTGTTCGCGCAGGTAGGCCTGCCATTCCGGGTACTTGGCAACGTTGGTGTGATAGTCGAGGAACAGGTCGATCTGAGGCTGCGGGCGCAGGTCCAGGTAGTGCTGGTCGAGGGTCCACGTGTCGGGCGAGATCGTCTCGGGTTCACGGGCGCCTTCGAGGTAGCCGAACTTCGTGTACTCCAGGGCGAGCAGGTCGCGGGCGGCCTGCGGGTCGCGGTTGGCGACGAAGCCCTTGGCCAGGTCCGACAGTCCGTCCTCGTAGGCGTTGCCGTTCTGGACGATCAGGCCCTTGATCCACTCGGGGTGGCGTGTCGCGATGCGGAAGCCGACCGGGGCGCCGAAGTCGAAGACGTACATCGAGAAGCCCCTGAAACCGATGGTGTCCAGGAACTTCTCGATGACGTCGGCGAGGAAGTCGAACGTGTGAGGCCGCTCCGGGGCGTCGCTGTGGCCGGAGCCGGGGTTGTCCGGCGCGACGATGTGGAAGTCGCCCTTGAGCTCCTCGATGAGCCGCGCGTACTGGTGCGAGGCGGACGGGAAGCCGTGCAGGAGCAGCAGTTTGGGCGCATTCGGGTCACCGGCCTCCCGGTAGAAGACCTGGAGGCCGTCGACGTCCGCGAACCGATGCCTTGTCACATGCTTCATAGCCGTCATGACACATTAGGCTAATGCGTAAACGGCTCGCTGTACAGTTAGATCACTGGCGGCTCGCCCAGTCCGGCAGCTCCTCGCGTTCCGCGACCCACTCCGGTGGAGGTGTGGCGACGATGCCGCCCACGATCGCGGCCGTGGTGTCGACGTCTCCCCCGGCTTGTACGCAGGTCGTGATGGCCTTGCGGTAGTCACCGAGGTGGTGGGCGGCGACCCAGAGCGTGAACGGGACGGTGTCCTGCGCTGTGACGCGGGAGCCGTTGCCGAGGAGGTACGCGGCTTCCTCGGCGGTGGCGATCCCGCGTGCCTTCTCGATTCCCTTGCGCACGAAGGAGTTGCCTTCGAGGTGGTCGAGCACGCCGGCGAGCAGGTCCGGTTCGGTGCCTGTCAGACGGGCGTGCGTCGCGATGGCCGCGGCGTGTGCCACGGCCACTCCGCCCGCGATGCCCTCCGGGTGCTGGTGGGTCACCTCGCTGGCCTGGATCGCTTTCACCGTCAGGGTTTTCGGGTCGTCGGCGAAGTACGCGCCGAGCGGGGCGATCCGCATGGCGGCGCCGTTCCCGCACGAACCCTGACCGTCGAACGCGCTACTGGCCGCCTCTTTCCACGGCGTGCCCTGACGGATCTTGCGCAGGATGGTGAAAGCGCCCGCGCCGTACCCGCGATAGGGCTCGCAGCGATCGGCGAACGTCGCCGCGAGCCGGTTCTGTTCGAGGTCACCGTGATCACGCAGCTCGGCGACCAGATTGCAGGCCATTTCGGTGTCGTCGGTCCACTCCCAGGGCCCTCGTGGCGGCTTGCCGGCCACGAGGTCGGACAGCGAGCGGCCGACCATGAAGAACTGTGCGCCCAGAGCGTCGCCGACGGAGAGCCCGTCGAGCGAGGCGTATGCGAGGTCCAGGCGCGCACGAGTGTGCAGAACCATGCGCATCACCTGCGATTTTACCTGGCCTCGCAACGGATTTCAGGCGAGCACGGTGCCGCCGTCGACCGTGAGGATCGTGCCGGTCGCCCACGGCTGCGTCATCAGGTACAGGAACGCGTGCGCGATCTCCTCGACTTCGCCGACCCGCTGCAACGGCAGCGTCTTGCCGACATCCGTGTAGAGCTGCTCGGCGTCCGGTCCCCACAACGGGCTGCGCACCACGCCGGGGCTGACCGCGTTGACCCGCAACGGTGCCAGCTCGATCGCGAGTGCCTTGGTGAGCGCCTCGACCGCGCCGCAGACGCTCGCCGCGACCGCCCAGCCCGGTCCAGGCCTGTCCTTCGCGATGCCCGTGGTGAGCGTGATCGACGTGGTGACCCGCGCGGCTTTGACGGCGTCGAGCACGCTGAAGTACCTGAGGCCGAAGAAGGTCCTCGCGCGGTCGCGGTCGAAGTCCTCGAGCGTCATCAGCTCGAGCGGCTCCCCCGCCGTGTAGACGAGGTGGTCGATCTCGCCGATGGCGTCGAAGGCCGCGGTGATGGCGGCGGGATCGTTCAGATCGGCCGCGTGGTGGGCGAAGCCTTGCTGCGGTTTGCGCGAGACGATCGTGACCTCGGCACCCGCCTCCAGTGCTGCTCTCGCCGTGGCCAGGCCGATTCCCGAGGAGCCGCCGAGGATCGCGACCCTCTGTCCGTCCAGTGTGGATTTCATGGCTCCAGCCTGCGCCCGCGGTGGGCACGCGGTCCAAGACCTGCTCGGTCGTCTGTCATACCCTGGAGGTATGGACCTGGACCTGCGGAAGCTGCGGTACTTCGTGGCGGTCGCGGAGCACCTGAGCTTCGGCCGCGCGGCCGAGGCGCTGCACATCGCGCAACCCGTGCTGTCACGGCAGATCCGCGCGTTCGAGGCGGAGCTGAAGGTGCAGCTGTTCGACCGCTCGTCGAAGGGCACGTCGTTGACGCCGGCAGGCACGCAACTGCTGGCCGACGCACGGCCGTTGCTCGCGCAGGCGTCGGCGTTGCTGCGCCGGGTGGGCGTGGCGGACACGTTCACGGTCGGGTTCATGCCGGGCCTGATCGTGACGCCGGCGGTGCGCGTCCTGACGTCGCGGCATCCGGGTCTGCGGGTCGAGGTGTTGCGCACGACGTGGGAGGACCAGGTCGAGGTGATCCACGACGGGCGCGTGGACGTCGGCTATGTGCGGCTGCCGGTGCCTGCCGCTGGGCTTTCGATCATGCCGCTGTTCAGCGAGCCGCGCGTGGCCGTGGTGCCGGCGACGCATCGGTTGGCGGGCAAGGAGAGCGTGCTCGACGCGGACCTGTCCGGCGAGCGGCGCGTGCAGCACACCGACCCGCCGGGGTTCCGGTCCGTCGAGGAGAAGCTGGAGCACGTCGCGATGCACGGAGGGGTGGCCGTCCTGCCGTTGTCGACCGCGGTGTTCTACTCGCGCGACGACCTGGTGCACGTGCCGATCGAGGACATCGCGCCGAACGAGGTGGCGCTGGCGTGGGCCTCTCACCGGCACACGCCGTTGATCGCCGAATTCGCAGAAATAGTTACCGAGATTGCCCGGCAGGTGTGAACACGAAGCTGTCGCGGAACCCGCCGTCACCGCGCCGCGTCGCCATCAGCCGCAGCTCCGGCATGAAGTGGAAGAACACGAGCGATCCCGACCGGTCCGGATAGCCGAGCGTCTTCGAGTACTTGGGGTTCGTGCCGCCCAGCCACAACGGCGGCTCGCCGTACTCCTCGATCACGTCGTCGAGCAGGCAGTCCCGTTCGCCCAGCACACCGGGAATCCGGCTGTCCGCGTCGAGCGACAGCCACCCCTGCCGGTGCGCGAGATCCGCGTACACCGACGCCATGACGTCCTCGCTGCGATGACCGAGCACCTCGTGCACCGCGCCGCTCACCATCGCCGCGTTGGCAGCCCCGCGCGCAACGAGGGCGTCGAGCTCCGTCTGCCAGCGGTCGGTGCGGTCGTCGGCGAACGCCAGCGCGTCCAGCAGCGTCAGGATCACCGGCTCGCCCCCGTACATGCCGGGGCGGCGCACGGCGGCGTTCAGCTGGCCGAGCAGGTAACCGCGTAAGTCGTCGAACGAGCGCATTCCCGTTGTTCTATCAGTTGCGCGGAGGTGAAACGCAATCGCCTTCGTCACCGACAGGGAGGTCAACATCTGGGAGGTCGCATGATCGTCAGCAACGAGCAGATCGCCGAGCACTGGGGTGAGGCCCCCGAACGATGCTGGCGCTGCGGCTACAAATCGGGGCTGGAGCAGTGCCACATCGTGCCGGCGTCACTGGGCGGCGGCGACTCGGCGGACAACCTCGTGCTGCTGTGCGGCCGGTGCCACAACGAGGCGCCGAACCACCAGGATCCGCAGTACCTGTGGCGGTGGCTGCGGGCCACACGCACCGAGTCCACCGACACGTACTGGACGATCCGCGGCTGGGAGGAGTTCGAGGTCATGTTCGGCCGCAAGCCGCTCTCGTGCTTCACGGACGCCGGCGACCTGACGACCGAATGCCGTGAGCTGGCCGCCGACGAGTTCGCGAAGACCGTGGACCGCTTCGGCGAGGGCCTCAACCCGTCCACGATCGCGTGCATGATCGCGGAGGTCGAGAAGAAGCTGGCTCAACGCCACGGGATCACGCTTCCGGACGCGGCCTGACCAGCAGCGCCGCCATCCAGTTGAAGACCTTCGGGTCCCCGAGCCCTGACGCGGTGAGCCATCGCGCCGCGCGCCGCGCCTGCTCCCCGTCCTGGATCAACCCGTGCGGTCCGGGCACGACACCCGTGGCGTCGCGGACGTCCTCCACCAGGCCGCCGAGGCACCTCCACGTGTGCCAGAACTCTCCGTCCGGGTCCTCGCCGACGAGCTCGCACCCGAGCACGTCACCCGCGGGCATCGGTTCCGCGAATCGCCACGCAGGGGCGTCGACGAGGTGAAACCCCACCGCGAACACGTGAGTGCCGGGCGCCTGCGCGCGCACCCGCTCGGCCTGCGCGCGGTCGTTGAAGAACGTCTCCTCGGCCAGGTCCACCACGCAGTCGCTCATCGACACCAGACCGGGCTCGGTCGTCGCCACCCGCCAGCCCACGAACACGAAACCCATCGCTTCCCCCTGAACGACGGGTGGGCGGCCCCGAGGAGCCGCCCACCCGGTCACATCACCTCGGCTCAGCTGCAGCCGGACGTGCTGCCGCAGCCCTCGCACAGGTAGCAGGACCCGGCCGGACGCATCTTCGTGCCGCACGTCATGCACAGCGGCGCGTCAGCGGCCTTGCCCAGGTGCAGCTCCAGCAGCTCCGTCGAGCTGCCGACCTGCTTCGGAGCAGCGGCCTCGACCTGAGCCGGAACCGCCTCCACCGAACCGCGCAGACCCTCGATGTCCACTTCGGACGTCGTCGGCGCGGCACCGTAGTCGTTGGCCACCTGCGCCGAACGCTCGTCGGCCGTGAAGATGCCGAGCTGCGCGCGCTTGTCGTAGGACAGGTAGTCCAGAGCCAAGCGGCGGAACAGGTAGTCGAGCACCGAGGTCGCGATCCGCACGTCCGGGTCGTCGGTCATGCCCGCCGGCTCGAAGCGCAGGTTCTGGAACTTCGAGACGTAGAACTCGAGCGGGATGCCGTACTGCAGACCCACCGAGATGGACATCGAGAACGCGTCCATCACGCCGGCCAGCGTCGAACCCTGCTTGCCCAGCTTGACGAAGATCTCGCCCAGGCCGTTGTCCGGGTACGAACCGGCGTGCAGGTAGCCCTCGGCGCCACCGACCGTGAACGACACGGTCTGCGACGGGCGCTTCTTCGGCAGGCGCTTGCGGACCGGGCGGTACTCGACGACGGTCTCGGTCTTGGCCTCGGTGCCCTTGTTCGCACCCTTGCCCGCCGACAGCGGCTGGCCGACCTTGCAGTTGTCGCGGTAGATCGCGAGCGCCTTCAGGCCGAGCTTCCAGCCCTGGTAGTAGATCTCCTCGACCTCCTCGACGGTCGCCGTCTCCGGCATGTTGACCGTCTTGGAGATCGCGCCGGACAGGAACGGCTGCGTGGCCGCCATCATCCGCACGTGGCCCATGGGCGCGATGGAACGCTCGCCCATCGCGCAGTCGAAGACCTCGTAGTGCTCACGACGCAGGCCCGGCGCGTCCACGACGTGGCCGTGCTCGCCGATGAACTCGACGATCGCCTCGATCTGCTCGTCCTGGTAGCCCAACGCCTTCAGCGCGCGCGGCACCGTCTGGTTGACGATCTGCATCGAGCCGCCGCCGACGAGCTTCTTGAACTTGACCAGGGCCAGGTCCGGCTCGATACCGGTGGTGTCGCAGTCCATCATCAGGCCGATGGTGCCGGTCGGGGCCAGCACGGACGCCTGGGCGTTGCGCCAGCCGTTCTTCGCGCCGATCTCCAGCGCCTGCTGCCACGCCTCGGTCGCGACCTTGTGCACCGACGAGTCGTTCGCGTGGTACGTGCGGATCAGGTCGTTGGCGGCGGCGTGCTTGCGCATGACGCGCTGGTGCGCGGTCTCGTTGCGCTTGTAGCCGTCGTACGCGCCGACGATGCCCGCGAGCTCCGCGGAACGGCGGTAGGACACACCCGTCATCAACGACGTGATGGTCGCCGCGAGCGCGCGGCCACCCTCGGAGTCGTACGCGTGGCCGGTCGCCATCAGCAGCGCGCCGAGGTTGGCGTAGCCGATGCCGAGCTGGCGGAACTTGCGGGTGGTGTCCGCGATCGGCTCGGTCGGGAAGTCCGCGAAGCAGATCGAGATGTCCATCGCGGTGATGATCAGCTCGACGGCCTTGGCGAACGTGACGGCGTCGAACTTGCCGTCGTCACCCAGGAACTTCATCAGGTTCAGCGACGCGAGGTTGCAGCTGGAGTTGTCCAGGTGCATGTACTCCGAGCACGGGTTGGACGCGGTGATGCGGCCGGACTCGGGGCAGGTGTGCCAGTCGTTGATCGTGTCGTCGTACTGGATGCCGGGGTCGGCGCACTCCCACGCGGCCTTGGCGAGCTTGCCGAACAGCTCCTTGGCGTCGACGCGCTCGATGACCTCGCCGGTCTGCCGGCCGCGCAGACCGAAGTCGCCGCCGTTCTCGTAGGCGTGCATGAACTCGTCCGACACGCGGATCGAGTTGTTCGCGTTCTGGTACTGCACCGACACGATGTCCGCGCCGCCGAGGTCCATGTCGAACCCGGCGTCCCGCAGCGCGCGGATCTTGTCCTCTTCGCGCGCCTTGGTCTCGATGAACTCGACGACGTCCGGGTGGTCGACGTCGAGGACGACCATCTTGGCCGCGCGGCGGGTGGCGCCACCGGACTTGATGGTGCCCGCGGACGCGTCGGCGCCGCGCATGAACGACACCGGGCCGGACGCGGTGCCGCCGGAGGACAGCAGCTCCTTCGACGAACGGATGCGCGAGAGGTTCAGGCCGGCACCGGAGCCGCCCTTGAAGATCAGGCCCTCCTCGCGGTACCAGTTCAGGATCGACTCCATCGTGTCGTCGACCGCGAGGATGAAGCACGCGCTGACCTGCTGCGGCGAGCTGGTGCCGACGTTGAACCACACCGGCGAGTTGAAGCTGAACACCTGGTGCAGAAGCATGTAGGTGAGCTCGTGCTCGAAGATCTCGGCGTCCGCGTCGTTCGCGAAGTAGCCGTGCTCCTTGCCCGCGCCGACGTACTTCTTCACGACGCGGTCGATCAGCTGGCGCAGCGACTGCTCGCGCACCTCGCTGCCGACGGCACCGCGGAAGTACTTGCTGGTGACGATGTTGGTGGCGTTCACCGACCAGGAAGCGGGGAACTCGACACCGCGCTGCTCGAAGTTCACCGAGCCGTCACGCCAGTTCGTCATGACGACGTCGCGGCGCTCCCACGTGACCTCGTCATAGGGGTGGCGGCCTTCGGTGGTGTAGACGCGCTGGACCTTCAGCGCGGCAGGCTTCGCAGCCGCCCGTGCGGCTGTCTTCTTGGCTGAGCCGCCGACGGTCTCGGTCACGGTGGATCTCCCTCGTGCTGGTGCTTAGAAAGTTGATGTGGGCACGCGCTGTGGAGCGCGTGGATCACTGCTCGGCCGGTGCTTCCTCGGCTCTGGCAGTGCGAAGATCAAGAATTTCCTTCTCGAAGTCCTCGACGGACGAGAAGGACCTGTAGACGCTCGCGAAGCGCAGATAAGCGACCTCGTCGAGCTCACGCAGGGGGCCGAGAATGGCGAGGCCCACCTCGTGACTGGCGATTTCCGCACATCCCGTCGACCGGATCGACTCTTCCACTCGCTGGGCGAGCTGCTGGAACGCGTCCTCGTCGACCGGGCGGCCCTGGCACGCCCTGCGCACGCCGACGACCACCTTGTCGCGGCTGAAAGGCTCCGTCACCCCGGAGCGCTTGACCACGGCGAGAACCGCTTCTTCGACCGTGGTGAACCTTCGGCTGCAGCTGTTGCAGGAGCGACGACGACGGATCACCTGGCCCTCGTCGACCTCCCGGGAGTCCACCACCCGTGAGTCCGAATGACGGCAGAACGGACACCGCACGTCTGTTCACCCCTCCCCGGCGCAGCACTGGTCACAGCAGTCACACAGGGGGCGGGGTTACCCACAACCTGTGGACTACTTACAACCATGTAACCACTAGATGTAGGGGTAGAACCTAGATCGCAACGCAAGAGGTTGCAACTCGACACGGCGTGTCGGGCGACACTCGGATGGAGGAATCCTGGATGAACTGGGGCTACTACGCAGCGGCGTCGGCACGTGACCGTCGCGCAACCTACGGGGCGGCGCTCGCGTGATATTCCTGTGACGTGTCACTCGGGTGGCGCAACGATCAGAGGGAGATCATCTTGGGGGCTGGGGTGAAGAGGGCCGCACTGCTGGCTCTGCTGGTGGCCGCGAGCGGCGTGGTGGCACCTGCGGCACAGGCCGCCACGGTGGGCGTGACCGCCACGTGCACCGACGGAGACTTCAGCGGCAAGTTCACGCTGTGGTACGACCTCGGCGCGGAGTACCGGCTGAGGAGAGGCCGGGGCGCGGCCGGTCCGTACATCGCCGACACCGGCGCGATGCACGTGAAGGTCCACCACCGCGTGGGAACCACGCAGACCACGGTGCTCACGCGGTCGACGTCCGGCCTGAAGTCGGACGAGAGCGGCGAGGTCGCCGTCAACGGCACGAAGGTGCCGAGCTCGGGGCGCGCCTGGTTCGAGGTGCGGTTCGCCGACCGCAGCGGCACGAAGTGCACGGCCGAGAAGGACCTCCGCTGAGGTATCGGCTGCTCGGACCGGTCACGGTCCTCGGTCCGGCCGGGCCGGTGCGCCCGGCCGGACCGAAACAGGCGACGGTGCTGGCGGCGCTGCTGCTCAGCCCCGGCCGGGTCGTGCCGGAGGACCGGCTGATCGACCTGACCTGGGGTGAGCAGGCGCCGCGCAGCGCCCGCGGGCGGCTGCAGGTGCACGTGTCCGACCTGCGCAAACTGATCGGCGCCGACGTGATCACGCGCGGCGCGTCCGGCTACTCGATCGAGGTCGCGCCGGGTGAACGCGACCTCGACCTGTTCGACGACGCCGTCGCTCAGGCCCGGACGCTGACCGGCGAGGCCGCGATCGCACGGCTGCGCGACGCGCTCGCGTTGTGGACGGGCACGCCGCTCGACGGCGTCAGCGACGAACTGGCCGAGCTGGAACGCCCGGCGCTGACCGAACGACGACTCGCGATCGCCGAGGAGCTGCACGAGCTCCAGGTCGCCGGCGGCCACCACGCGGAAGCGCTCGGAGACCTGCGAAAGCTCGTCGACGAGCACCCGTTCCGCGAACGGCCGCGTGCGGCGTTGATGCTCGCGCTGCACCGGTGCGGACGGACCGCAGAGGCGCTGGAGGTGTACTCCCAGGGTCACGAACTACTGGTGTCCGAGCTCGGCATCGAGCCGGGACAGGCGTTGCGCGAGGCGCATCTGCGCGTCCTGCGCGGCGAGGACCAGGTCTGCGCCCCGGCGTTCACCGAGGTGCGGCCTGCCGAACTTCCCCTGGTGGCACGGGGTTTCGCGGGTCGCGCCGCCGAGCTGGCCGCGCTGGAGGACGGCGAGGACGGCGTGTGGCTGATCACCGGTACCGCCGGCGTCGGGAAGACCGCGCTCGCCGTGCGGTGGGCGCACGCCGCCCGTGACCGGTACCCCGACGGACAGCTGTACGTGAACCTGCGCGGGTTCGACGCCGACGACGAACCGCTCAGCCCGACCGCCGCACTGGCGCAGCTGCTGCGCGCGCTCGGCGCCACACCGTCCGAATCGGACGACCAAAGTGGACTCTTCCGGTCGCTGCTCGCGGACCGGAAAGCTTTGGTGGTACTGGACAACGCGCGCGACGCCGCCCAGGTGCTGCCGTTGCTGCCGTCGTCCGGCCGCGTGCTGGTGACGAGCAGGCACCGGCTGGGCGATCTGGTCGCCCGCACCGGCGCCCGCACGATCACCCTCGCCCAACTCCCCGAACACGACTCGCACGCACTGCTCGTCTCGGCGCTCGGCGAGGACCGCGTTGCCGCTGAACCCGCCGCCGCGGCCGACCTGGCAGAGGTGTGCGGGCATCACCCGCTGGCGTTGCGGATCGCCGCGGCAGGCGTGGGCGCGAGCATCGCGTCAGCGGTCGCGGAGCTGCGCGCCGACCCGCTGCTCGCCTTCGACGGCGCGGAGCAGAGCGCGGTCGCCACGGCGTTCTCCGTGTCCTACCAAGCACTTCCGGCGGACCAGCAGCGGCTCTTCCGGCTGCTCGGCGTCGTGCCGGGACCGGATTTCACGCCGCACGACGCGGCGGCGTTGCTCGATGCCGACGCCGGTGTCGCGACCCGGTTGCTGCGCGGTCTGAGTGCCGCGAACCTGGTCGAGGCGCATGCGCCGGGCCGCTACCGGTTCCACGACCTGGTCCGCCGCTACGCCGAGGAACGCTCGGACAGCGGGGAGACCACGCCGGCGTGGGAACGACTGTTCGCCGGCTACCTCGCGGCTGCGGACGCGGCCGTGGCGCTGCTGGGCAAGCGCGTGGTGTCACTTCCTCGTGACGACGAACCCGCCGGGAGCCCGGTGCGGTTCGCTTCGAGCGCGGAAGCCGTGGCGTGGCTGGACGTGGAGGCGCCCAACCTGGTCGCGGCGTTGCGCCGCGCCGCGGTGACGGGCCCGCGCCCGCAGGTCTGGTACCTGGCCGACGCGGTCCGGCGGTTCTTCCACGACCACGGCCGGCGCGCGGAGTGGCTGGAGCTCGCGTCGGTGCTGCTGCCCGCGGCCCGCCGGCACGGAGCGCACGCGGCGGAAGCGTTGCTGCGCCTGACGATGGGAGGCGCGGCCTTCCGCGAGGGACGGCACACCGACGGCGTCGCGCACACCGAGGAGGCGGCGCGGGCCAGCCGCACGTGCGGCTGGCGCGAGTGCGAGGCGACGGCCGTGTCGAACCTCGGGTCGATGCTGGACTGGACGGGCAGGCTCGCCGAGGCGGTCGAGCACAGCAGTCGTGCGATCGAGCTGTTCCGCGAGCTGGGCAACCCGTCGGGCGAGAGTCACGCGCTGAACTCATTGAGCTGTCACTACCGGCAGCTCGGCAGGCTTGACGAGGCCAGGAAGTGCCTCGACGATTCCGTCCGGTTGTGTCGCGACCATTCTCTCGCTTTCTGGGAGGCCGCCAACCTGGCGGACCTGGGGTCGGTGCTGCTGGCGCTCGGCGACGTCGAGGACGCCGAGCACACGCTGCTGCTCGCGCTGGAGTCGTTCCGCGAGCAGGGATCCCGCTTCGGCGAGGCGACCGCACTGAGCGGGTTGTGCGCCGTGCACCTGGCCCGCGACGACCACGACACGGCCCGCCGGACCGCCGCCTCTGCGCTCGGATGCGCCCGTCAGGACGGTGACCAGCAGGCCGAGACCGTCGCGTTGATCGGGCTGGGCCGCGCGACGGCTGGGACCGAGCATCTGGTGCGGGCGTTGGAGATCGCGACGCGGTCCGGCCTGCGCGGACTGGAGGCGGAGGCGTCCGCCGCGCTCGCCTGCGTCCTCGCCGCGACCGATCCGGCGGCGGCGCGGCCGCACGCGACCGCCGCCCTCGACGTGGCGCGAGCGGGCGGATTCCGGCTCCTGGAGGCGGAGGCACTGCTCGCCGTCGCCGCCGTGGAGTCCGCCTCCGATCAGGACACGCAGGCCGGACACGCGGTGCGGGAGGCCCTGCGCATCTGCCGCGACACCGGACATGTCACCGGGGCCGCACGCGCGACGCGCACCCTGCAGGGCCTCACCGCGAGGTCGTGAGCGGGGTCCGCCCGCACCCGCTCACGACCGAGCTGTCAGGCCACGCCCGTGTCGGTGTCGCAGTACTTGAGAGTCGCGCCCTTCTCCTTCTGCAGACACACCTGCAGGTACACCTTGGTGCCCTCGGGGATGTTGATGTCGTCCGGGTAGGTGTTGCAGTTCAGCCGCGGGTCCTGGTGGTGGCCCGAGTGGTGCCACAGCTTGTACTCGTGCGTGATCCCGTTGTACGTGTACGTGAGACGGCCGCGCACGCCGAGGTCGTCGTAGTCGCGGTCGCAGATCCCGAAGTGCTCGCCGTAGGCCTTGAACCAGGCCATGCCGCCCTTGGGGTCCGGGTCGTCGGTGTAGACGTCGACGTCCCGGGAGGCCGCGGCGCTGGCGACCGGCGCCATCGACAGCACGGTGCCCACGGCGATCGCGGCGGCCGCGACGATTCGTCCAATCCTCATTTTGGTTGCCCTCTCGGTGTTTTCTATCGGGGAGCTTGCACGCGGAGCACTCCGGCGAGTGCCTTCTCCGCGAGCGAGGTGTCGGTGAAGTAGTCCCAGCAGCTGCCGCTGGTGTTGGAGCTGCCGCCGCTGAGCACGCCCTTGGCCGCGACGCCGCCGTCGCCGCGGATCGTGTAGATCGGCGCGCCGGAGTCACCGCCTCTGGTGCACACGCCGTCGCGGTGGCCTTCGGTGGCGTTGCGCAGCAATCTGTTACCGCTGTAGCGGACGGTGACGTACGTGGAAATGACCTTCCAGCCGCACATCTCGCCGGTCTTCTGACCGCTGACGCAGTAGCGGTCGCCGTTGCCGGAACGGTTGCGCCACTTGTCGGTGACCGCGCGGGACTGGCCGGAATTCGGGCCACCGCGATAAACGCGATGACTCGACGCTTTGCCGGAGGACATCTTGATCGTGGAAACGTCGCCCGAGTAGTAGCTCTGGCCGTTCCACTTCACGGAGCCGGTGTTGTTGTTCCAGTTGTCGGCGGTGACCGTGCCCATCGTGCCGTTGTGGTTGCTCGCGGGCTTGTTCAGCGACGTGCAGTGGCCCGCGGTCAACATGTACGACTTGCCTTCGTGCACCCAGCCGAAAGCCGTGCTGCAGTAGTCGAAGTAGGCGCCGCCGTAGTACGGGCTGGAGTCGTCCTGCCGGTTGTCCTTGAGCACCGGCTCGGCCAGGCCGGGCACCAGGTAGAGCGCGACCCGGTCCGCTCCGTACCGCGCGGCCAGCGCCTCCCGCAGTTCCTGCGTCACTTCCGACGCCTTCACCAGCACGCGGTTGTTCGGCGCGTCGACGTACGCGGTGCGCAGCTCGTCACCGCCTGGCAGGGCGGTCTGCAGCACCTCCTGCTGCACCTGGTCGAGGTCGGCGAGGCCGTACCGCACCTTGGGCACGTGCGGGCGCACCATCATCGTGGGTCCGGCTTGGTGCGCGGAGAACGCGTTCGCTTGTGCAGCAGGCTTTTCGGTGACTCCGTCGTCCGGGATGCTGCCGTCGTCCGAGCCCAACCCCAGAGGGCTCGCCGCGACGGTCATGGGCCCGCTCGCGACGTCGACGGCCGGCTGGGCCGCCGTCGTCTTCACCGGCGCGACGACGGTGTCGAACTCCGCGTAGGGCACGGAGAGCTCGGCCGGATTCGCCAGTGCGCGGTCCATCGCGATGTCGAGCGCGGCACGCGTGGAGTCCGGAAGTGACGCCTCGTCCTCACGGGGATCATGCGTGATGACGGCGACCGCGGTGCCGGTCGCGGGCTGGTCGCCGGTGACGGGAGCGGCGTGCGCGGGAACAGCGCTGGTGGCGCTCACCGCGAGCACCAGGCCGACGATCGCGCGTCTCACCGCGACGTCAGCTGGTCACCGGGGTGGTAGGCCTGTCTCGCCATGGTGCCTCCGAAGGTGGTCTCGTCTGTCGCACCGCATGGTGGACAGGGCCACTTCCGTGAGGCTTCGGTTTCGCTTCGGTCTTACGGGGTGACGCCGGCCTGCTGGAGGTAGAGCACACCGAGCGCGATGACGGTGAGGGCGCTCAGCACGCCGACCGCGACGAGTTCGAGCATCGACTCGCGCTTCGGCCGGACCTCGCACGAGCTCGACTCGCGCGACGCGGGCACCGCGACCGGGTACGGCCTGGTCGCCGGGCGCCTCGGCATGACACGGGGACCCGAACGGAGTGGACGCCCCGCTGCGACGTCCGCGTCTTCAACAACGCGCAACCGCTTCTCGACGATTACCGCCATGACGACCTCCATCGCAGGTCAACCACCATGATCGAACAGGGGTTCGATCGAACGTCCGTGCGAATTTCTACCAGACCGACCCGCCGGACGCCACAACACGCGCCCAAATACCTCGAACAGGTGTTTGATCTGTGCAGCAAACACGACTACCGTCGACCACGAAGATCGACGGAGTGCCGGAATCCCATTCGAACTGGGGGCGGCGAGGAGGACAGCGACCGTGGCAGGCAAGACGATCGACCCGGACCCCGCTCTTGTGACAGCAGAGGTAAGTGAGATCGCGGGCAACGCGGGCCTGACTTTGCGTCAGCGCAAGGTACTCGACGTGATTCGCGACTGGGTCGACCGTTTCGGCTATCCGCCGAGCGTGCGCGAGATCGGCGAGGCCGTGGGCCTGACGTCGACCTCGTCGGTCGCGTACCAGCTGCGCGCGCTGGAGCGGAAGGGCTTCCTGCGCCGCGACGCGAACCGCCCGCGCGCAGTCGGCATGCTGCCGCCCGAGATCGACCCCGGTCTCGACCCGATGTCGAAGCCGACCCCCGCGTACGTGCCGATGGTCGGCCGGATCGCGGCCGGTGGGCCGATCCTGGCGGAGGAGTCGATCGAGGACGTGTTCCCGCTGCCGCGCGAGATCGTCGGCGAGGGTGAGCTGTTCCTGCTGCGCGTGGTCGGCGACTCGATGATCGACGCCGCCATCACGGACGGCGACTGGGTCGTCATCCGCAAGCAGCCGACCGCCGACCAGGGCGAGATCGTCGCCGCCATGATCGACGGCGAGGCGACCGTCAAGACGTTCAAGCGCAAGGACGGCCACGTGTGGCTGATGCCGCACAACCCGGCCTACCAGCCGATCAACGGCGACGAGGCCACCATCCTCGGCAAGGTCGTCACCGTGCTCAGGCGTCTCCCGTAACTTCTCCCCGGGCTCGTTTCTTCTTCTCGAAGAACTCGAGCCACTTCTTCCTCGTGGACTCCATGTCCGTGACGACGAACGCGAAGAACTGGCCCATGTCCTTGAGGCGCGCACCCACTGGTGTGTCGAGTCCGAAGATCTCGGACCCGTTCAGTGCGGTGTGCGCCCACATGGCGTTGCGCTCGGCGCTGGCCAGCCACGCCTGGTACCAGAGGTCGTCGTCCAGGAAGTAGCGCATCCGCTTGCCGTCGCGCTCGCTGCGCAGCAGGTGCAGCTCCTCCAAGTATTTCGTCGACCGCGACACCGTGCCCGGACTGACCGACAGCCTCAGCACCAGCTCGGTCGCCGACAGGCTGCCCTTGTCGCACATGAAGATCTCGGCGAGGATCCGCGCCGCCGTCCGGGTGAGCCCGGTCTGGACGAAGACACCGACCAGCGTTAGGTGAAATTCCTTCACCTTTCCGGGGCTGCGGTCGAACGAGTAAGCCTCGTCGTCGATGTCGAGATCGTCGACCGCGGGCATCCGGCGCATCGCCCGCTCGGCCGCCGCCCGGTGCGCCGCCCCCGGCCGGTAGTTGTTGTGGCCCCCGTTGCGGGCCACCTCCCGCTGGATCGTCGAGGCGGGCCTTTGCAACCGCCTCCCGATTTCGGAGTACCCCAGCCCGTCCCAGAGGAACTGGGCGATGAGCTGCCGTTCTTCTTCATCTAGCCGCTTACCAGGCACAACCCCATGGTGCCTTCCCTCGCAGGCCATTGCAATGAGTCTTTTGACTTCGTCCGCAAACGTTTTTAGCTTGCAGGCAGGGGAAAGACCTCGTTGCAAGGGGGAGGCAATGCCACTCAGCCCGATGACGTACCCGGACGGGCACGCAGGCTGGCGAGCGCACGACCACGCCACGGTGCGTGCCGTGCTCGCCGACAGCCGCTTCAGCATCCGGCCGGACAAGATGCACAACCCGTTCGGTCCGGGCAGCCCCGGCGACGCGCCGCCGTCACCGCCCGGCGCGTTCACCGACCACGACCCGCCGGACCACACCCGCTACCGGAGCAAGCTCACCGGCCAGTTCACCGTCCGGCGGATGCGGGTGCTCGCCGAACGACTCGAGACGATCACCGCCTCGCACCTGGACTCGCTGGAGGCCCAGGGCTCGCCCGCGGACCTGGTCGAGCACTTCGCGGTGCCGGTGCCGGGACTGATGATCTGCGAGCTGCTCGGCGTCCCTTTCGAGCGCCGCACGGAGTTCCAGCAGGACGCCGTGCTGCTCACCGGTGCCAGCGGCGCGGAGGCCGGTGAGGCCGAGGCGATGTTCGCCGCGTTCGGGCGCATGCAGCAGTTCATGCTGGAGATGGTGGCTCTGAAGCGTGCGCACCCGACCGACGACGTGCTCAGCGGCCTGGTCAACGGCGAGGCCGACCCTGACAACTCTCTCACTGGCGACCCTCTCACCGACGACGAGATGGCCGCGATGGGCATGGCGCTGCTCGGCGGCGGCCTCGACACGACGACGAACATGCTGTCGCTCGGCGCGCTGGAGCTCATGCGCTCGCCGGCGCAGGTGGGCGCGCTGCTCGCCGATCCCGACGCCGCCGTCGAGGAGCTGCTGCGACATATCAGTCTGACGCCGGCGACGGCCCGCACCGCTCTGGAGGACGCCGAGATCGAGGGCACCCTCGTGCGCGCGGGCGACACCGTGTTCGTCGAACTGCGCTCCGCCAATCACGACCCGGCCCGCTACGCCGATCCGGACGTCCTCGACCTCGCCCGCGGTGCGACCGGGCACCTGGCGTTCGGGCACGGCATCCACCAGTGCATCGGCCAGCACCTCGCCCGGATCGAGCTGAAGATCGCCTTCCCCGCCCTCTTCACCCGCTTCCCGAAGCTGCGCCTCGCCGTCCCCGAGGACGAACTCTCCCACCGCGCGAGCCTGGTGATCGGCGGCCTGGAACGCCTGCCCGTCGCCTGGGACTGACCCCGATATCCAATATATCGGTGCCGCACTCCACTGCTCCTAGCCGCCTTAGCAATGAGTCTTTTGACGACGAAGTCCAAAGAGTCATTGCTAAGCGGCAGGTCAGCAGGGGTGAGGCGTTCAGCGAAGCCTAGATCGTGGACTTGCTGGTCGGCGAGTGCCGGCCTGTCGTCACGAGTGCGGGCTGCGGGTTGAGCGCCGCGGGACGACCGACGACGGGCTGAGCGGCGGTCAGGCTCGGCGGCGCAGGCGGAGTCCGATGACCAGGGCGGCGACGAGAACGATGCCGCCGAAGGTCAGGGCCAGGGGCCAGTTCTGCCAGGAGTTGGACGGCGACTGCGGTGAGGCCTGAGGCTGGTCGGCTGCCGGCGGTGGAGGCGTTGTGGTCGCCGGCGCGGGTGGCCGAGCCAGGGCGGCGGCGCCCGCTACCGAGCGGATCGGGGTGCCGGCGCCTTCCGAGGCGGAGAGCAGGGTGCCGTCCGGGTCGAAGGCGATGGCCTCGCCCTGGGGTTCGTCCGGCAGCGGGATGCGGACCGGATCGCCGGACAGGGCCTTCACCAGATCGCCGCCGGGCACCGGATAGAGGTAGGCGTCGGTGTAGGTGCGCAGGGCGATCACCGAGCCGTCGAGAGTAGAAGCGGCGCCCGTCACCAGGCGCGAGTCGAGGGTGCCTTCCAAGGGGCCGCCCGGGGTGTCGGTCGTCGACAGCGACACGCGCGCGACCTGCTCCAACGGGACTGATATATCGGTTTGGAGCGGGGCCGCCGGGCGATATACCAGTGCGGAGCCGAGGGGTTCTTTGGTGACGATGTACGGGATACCGGACTTGTCGATCAACAAGGCTTCGGCGTCGTGCTTGCCGTCCGGGTACGTGACGCGGAACCGCTCCACGGCGCCCGAGGGCGAGACCTTGTGCAGGGCGACCGTGGAGCGGGACTTGCCGTTGTCGCCGGTGTCGGAGGCCCAGAGGGTGCCGTCCGGCGTCATCGCCAGGTCTTCGACGTCGAACGGGTCGACGGGCGCGGTGATGGTGCGCTTCACGGCGCAGTCACGGCCCATGACCTGGATGCGCAGCGTGCCGTTGTCGCTGTCGCTGACGGCGAAGAACTGGTTTCCGTCGGACGTGAGCCCGGAGAGCTCTTGCATGCTCACCGGGCACACGTCCACCGGTGGAGGCGGGATCAAGCAGGCGTTCCGTTCGTCGCGAACTCCTCGAGCAGGCCCGCGAGGTCCGGGCGCACGCGGGCGGACAGCAGCGTGCCCGACTCCGTGTGCTTCTCGGACAGCACTTCGCCGTCGCGGTGCACGCGGGCGACGACCTCGCCGCGCGCGTACGGGACGAGAGCCTCGACCACGACCTCGGGACGTGGCATCAGCTCCGCGATGCGGACCTTCAGCTCCTCGATGCCGAGCCCCGAGTGCGCCGACACGAACGACGCGTCCGGGAACAGGTGCCGCAGCCGGGCCAGGCCCAGGTCGCCCACCGCGTCGATCTTGTTCACGACGAGCAGCTCGCGCGGCATCGGCGTGCCGGACTCCTCGTTGATCTCGGCCAGCACCTCGCGCACGGCCTTGACCTGCGACTCCGGCATGGCGTCGGAGCCGTCGACCACGTGTACGAGCAGGTCGGCCTGGCCGACCTCCTCCAGCGTCGACCGGAACGCCTCGACCAGCTGGTGCGGCAGGTGCCGGACGAAGCCGACCGTGTCCGTCAGCGTGTACGGCAGGCCCTCCGGCGTCAGCGCGCGGCGCGTCGTCGGGTCGAGGGTGGCGAACAGTGCGTCCTCCACCAGGACACCGGCGTCGGTCAGCGCGTTGAGCAGCGAGGACTTGCCCGCGTTCGTGTAACCCGCGATGGCGACGCTCGGAATCTCGTTCGCGACGCGGCGGCTGCGCTTGGTCTCGCGGATCACCTTGATCGCGGCGAGCTCACGGCGGAGCTTCGAGATGCGGTCGCGGATCCGGCGCCGGTCGGTCTCGATCTTGGTCTCACCGGGACCGCGCAGACCCACACCGCCGTTGCCGCCACCGGCACGACCACCGGCCTGCCTCGACAACGTCTCACCCCAGCCGCGCAGGCGCGGCATCAGGTACTGCAGCTGGGCCAGCTCGACCTGGGCCTTGCCCTCCTTGGACCGCGCGTGCTGCGCGAAGATGTCCAGGATGAGCGCGGTCCGGTCGATGACCTTGACCTTCAGCCGTTCCTCCAGCTGACGCAGCTGGCCCGGCGAGAGCTCACCGTCGCAGATCACCGTGTCCGCGCCGGTCGCCTGCACCACGTCGCGCAGCTCGGAGACCTTGCCGGAGCCGATGTACGTCGCCGCGTCGGGCTTGTCGCGCCGCTGCACCACGCCTTCGAGCACCTCGGAACCGGCGGTCTCGGCGAGGCGCGCCAGCTCGGCCATCGAGGCGTCGGAGTCCGCGGCCGTGCCCTCGGTCCACACCCCGACGAGCACGACCCGCTCCAGGCGAAGCTGCCGGTACTCGACCTCGGTGATGTCCTCGAGCTCGGTGGACAACCCTGCGACACGGCGCAACGCGGCGCGCTCGGCGCGTTCGAAGTCACCTGTGGAGAAGTCCTCCTCTTCCCAAGAGGAGTCGAACTCCGGGTCGAACTCTGTGCTCTGGATGTTTTCCGTCATTTGCCCTTCATCGTCCCATGGACCGTCAGTCCCCCGGATACACCGCGAGGTAGATCGCCACACGGGGAACATCCGGCTTGACCGGTTGCGCGGCCAGCTCATCCATCAACGACGCGAGCCGCTGCTTTAGTTCCTCGGGGTCGACGGTGACGACCAGGCGGCTCTGATCCACGTCCCTGAGCCCGATGTCGGCAACCTCGCCGAGAAAAGCGTGCAGCATCGCCTCGCCGACGGCGACCGCATTTTCGCTGTTGTCGAGCTGCCAGGACAGCCCTGTCGACCGATAGGGGATCTCTTTCGCCCCCCGGTTGCCGGCCCGCGCAGGCATGGCCTCGAGGAACCCGGCGGCGACGAGCTTGCGGACGTGGTGCAGCGTCGTCGCCGGATCCTTGCCGAGCCGCTGCGCCAGCTCCTTGTTGGTCAGCGGCCGGTCGAACGTCATGCGGATCATCCGCAGCCGCAGGTCAGAGCTGAGAGCCGCGGCTTCCTCGCTCGTCGCGGGTCGTCGCTTGCGGGAGAGTGCCACGCGCTCAAGTCTAAGTGATTGACAGTTTCCAATCACTCAGCGCAGACTTCCCGGCATGGCGCTTTGGGGGCACCCCGACTTCCGCAGGCTCTGGATGGGCGACACCATCAGCCAGTTCGGCGCGAACGTCGGCATGACGGTGATCCCGCTGCTCGCGGCGGGTGTGCTGAACGCGACACCGTTCGAGATGGGTCTGCTGGCCGCGGCGAGCATGATGGCGTTCCTGCTGATCGGCCTGCCCGCGGGCGTGTGGGTCGACCGGATGCGCCGCAAACCGCTGATGATCGCGATGGACGTCTCGCGCGCCGCCCTGCTGCTGAGCGTGCCCGTCGCGTGGTGGCTGGACCTGCTCACGCTGCCGCAGCTGATCGCGGTGAGCCTCGCGGTGGGCGTGTGCACGGTGTTCTTCGACGTCGCCTACCAGTCGTACCTGCCGTCGCTCGTCGGACGCGGACAGCTCGTCGAGGGCAACTCGAAGCTGCAGGCCAGCCTGTCGGTCGCGGAGGTGTCCGGACCCGCGATCGGCGGCTACGCGGCCCAGTTCCTCGGCGCGGCCAACGGCGTCCTGGCGACCGGCGTGGGCTATCTGAGCTCGGCGTTCTTCCTGCTCCGGATCAAGAAGGTCGAACCCGCGCCGGAACGCCACCCCGACCCGCATCTGCGCCGCGAGATCGGCGAGGGACTGCGGTTCGTCTTCGGCAACACCACTCTGCGCATGATCGTGGCCTGCACCGGCACGTCGAACTTCTTCCACGGCATCCAGAGCGCCGTGATGATCCTCTTCCTGCTGAACGTCGTGGGCCTCAGCGAGGGGACGGCGGGTCTGCTGCTCAGCGCGGGCGGCGTCGGCGGTGTGCTCGGCGCGGCGTTCGCGTACCGGATCGGCGTGCTAGTCGGGCAGGCCAGGATGATCTGGCTCATCCCGATGCTGACCTGGCCGTTCACCCTGACGCTGCCGTTCGTGTCGGACGGGTGGGGCCTGGTGCTGCCGATGGCCGGCTCGGCGGTGGCGGTGTTCGGGATCGTCGTCTACAACGTCGGCCAGGTGAGCTACCGGCAGGCGATCTGCCCGGACCACCTGCTGGGCCGGATGAACGCCTCGATCCGCTGGGTGGTGTGGGGGTCGACGCCGCTGGGCGCGCTGCTGGGCGGCGGGCTCGGCACGTGGATCGGCATCGTGCCGACGCTGTGGGTCTCGCTGGCCGGCTCGATCCTCGGAATGTTCTGGGTGTTGTTCTCACCGTTGCGGACGATGCGTGACCTTCCGGCCGGAGCTAGCGTCGAGGCCCATGGCTGAGGCGCAACAAGCACGGGTACTGCGGGACGGTCTTCACTTCGGCGAGGGACCGCGACGCGGCCCCGACGGCCGCCTCTACTACTCCGACTTCTACGCGGGCGAGGTGCACGCACTCGATCTCACGACCGGTGAGGACGAGCTCGTCGTCGCCTTCGACGGCCAGCCGTCCGGTCTCGGGTGGCTGCCCGACGGACGCCTGCTCGTCGTGTCGATGCTCGACCACACCGTCCGCCGCCTCGAGGGAACGGACCTGATCCTCCACGCTGATATATCGGATATCGCGACTTATCACGCCAACGACATGCTCGTCGACGGCGAGGGCCGCGCGTACGTCGGCAACTTCGGCTTCGACCTGCACGGCCTGATCACCGAAGTCGGTATCCCGAGACTGCTCGAACCCGACTTCGACCCGCCGGGCGCCGCGCTCGCCCTCGTCCAGCCCGACGGCGCCGTCAGCGTCGTCGCGGAGGACCTCAAGTTCCCGAACGGCATGGCGCTCCTGCCCGACCCGACGGGCGAGTCCGAGAGCGGCAATATATTGGTCATCGCCGAGACCATTGCATTCAAACTCACTTCGTTTTCCGTCGACCGAAACGGATCGTTGCAAAACCGCAGGTTGTGGGCCGACGTGAAGGAGTTCGGCATCGCGCCGGACGGGATCGCCGGAGACGGCGACGGCGTGTGGGTGGCGCCGGCGTTGCAGCCGGCGGTGTTCCGGGTGACCGAGGGCGGCAAGATCACGCACCGGGTGGAGACGACGCAGACGTGCTTCGCCGTCGCCGTCGTCGACGACAAACTCGTCTGCCTGACGGCTCCGGACTCGCATCCCGACGTCGTGAAGGAAGCCCGGCTCGGGAAGGTCGAGGTCTACGACCTGAACTGATATCCGATATATCAGCTGGAAGGTCTAAGCGAGGGCGTCCCACCAGGACTTGTCGAGCTCGCCACGCGCGACGAGCACGGCAGGTCCGGTGAGCGTCGACGTCGTCGGTTCGATGGTGACGAAGACCTGGCCGCCGAGGACGTCGACCGTCGCCGAACCCGTGGTCTTGCCCTGGCCCGCGAGCCAGGAGGCCACGGACGCGACGGTGCCGGTGCCGCACGAGCGGGTCTCGCCGACGCCGCGCTCGTAGACGCGCATGCGGAGCGCGTTGTCGCCGATGGTGTTGATCAGTTCGACGTTGACGCCGTGCGGGAAGATCACCGGGTCGATTCCGGGCGGCACGGTGAGGTCGAAGCTCTCGACCGGGGTCTCGGTGACGCACGCGAGGTGCGGGTTGCCGACGTCGACCGCGAAGCCGCCGATGCCCTGGCCGTCGACCGCCGCGATGGACGTGCCGGTGACCCGGGCGGGGCCCATGTCGTTCGTGACCGAGCCGTCCGGGTGGGTCACCACGGTCCGGTCGCCCGCACGCGTGCCCACCACGAACTCGCCCTGCGGCTGGTGGCCCGCGTCGACGAGGTAGCGGGCGAAGACGCGCAGGCCGTTGCCGCACATCTCGGCGATGGAGCCGTCGGCGTTGCGGTAGTCCATGAACCACTTGCCCTCGACACGGACGACGCGCAGCACGCCGTCGGCGCCCAGGCCGCGCTGCCGGTCGCACAGCGCCTGGACGCGCGCCGGAGTCAGGTCCAGCTGGTCATCGAGGTCGGGCAGGATGACGAAGTCGTTCTCCGTGCCGTGCCCCTTCACGAACTCCACGGGACCAGGTTACCGGCGGCTTCGACCAAATCGGGCCGCGCACCGTCCAACCAGGTGATGCGCTGGTCACGCCGGAACCACGAGCGCTGCCGCCGCACGAACCGGCGGGTGGCCCGTTTGGTCTCCTCGGCGGCGAAGTCGATCGTGCAGGCTCCGTCCATTGCGGACAGCACCTGCTGGTACCCCAGCGCCCGGGACGCCGTCTTGCCGTCGCGCAGACCGAGCCGGACCAGGGCACGCACTTCATCCTCCAAACCGGCGGCGAACATCGCGTCCACCCGCAGGTCGACGCGCGAGTCCAGTTCGGACACCTCGCGGTCGACGCCGATCTGGACGGTGTCGTAGCGGGCGGGTCCGGGCTTGGGGAGGTTCGCGGAGAACGGCTGCCCCGTCAGCTCGATGACCTCCAGAGCGCGCACGATCCGGCGCCCGTTCGAAGGCAGGATCGCGATCGCGGCGGCCGGGTCCAGGGTCTGCAACCGCTGGTGCAACGCCTCCGGACCGAGAGAGGCCAGCTCGGCCTCGAAACGCTCCCGCACGGCGTCGTCCGTGCCGGGGAACTTCAGGTCGTCGAGCACCGCCTGCACGTACAGACCGGAACCGCCGACGAGGACAGGCGGACGTCCGGCGGCGAGCAGGTCCTCGATCACCGCGCGCGTCTCCCGCTGGTAGGCCGCGACGGACGCGGTCTCGGTGACGGAGAGGACGTCGAGCAGGTGGTGGGGGATGCCACGACGCTCGGCGAGCGTCATCTTCGCCGTGCCGATGTCCATGCCACGGTAGAGCTGCATGGCGTCGGCGTTGACGACCTCTCCCCCGAACCGTTCCGCCAGAGCGACGGCCAGGTCGGACTTGCCGGTCGCGGTGGGTCCGACGACTGCGATAGGGGTGATCACGGGCGCTCCCAGACAGCGACGTGGTAGCCCACGCCGAACGGTGCGAAGAACTCGGCAGAGGAGCAACGCCACGGTCCGGGCACCCCGGCGAGGATCTGCCACGCCGCCCGGCCCTGCGCACCCAGCTCCGACGCGAGCTCGACGTCGAGAGAAAGCAGGCCGTCCACGTCCGCGGCGGCCAGAAGTGAATGAACGTGCTCGTCGAAAGGTCCCGAACGCTCGTCGTCGGAGCCGGGCGAGCGAGGCCCGTGACGAGTGGAGCCGTCGCCCAGGATCAAGAGCCCGGCGGTTTCGCCCGCAAGTCGTTGTCCAAACGAGACACATTCGGATGTCGGCAGATCACGCGGTACGAGTTCAACGCGTGACACTTCGACTGCGCACTGTTCCCGCAGCCACGCGGTGATTAGCACAGGCAACGGAATTCGGGGGTCCGGAACCAGGTCACCGCCGAGTGACACAGGTACATCGACCCCATATCCGAGAAAAGTTCCCGACAGTGGTGGCACCACCGTCGAAGGGCCGCTGTCGTCCACCGCGACGGCAACCCACGGACCGGGCAGTTTCCCTGCTGCGGCAACGGTTGCGGCGCGCACGGACTCGGTTTCGGCGGCGGCTCCCGCGACCAGTTCTGGCACCAGAAGAGGCGGGTGCGGTACCACTGCGGCACGGGTGATCACGACGGACCAGGCTACCTATCGTGGACTCCCAGTACCGAGTCGAGCTCTGACCTGTTTGAATGCGCGCGGGGAACTGGGGACGGGAGACCCTCCAGCGCCCGTATTGCATCGGCCCCGCCAGTGGCGGGGCGCCCGTGGCAGGCACGGGCGTCAGATGGGAGGAACCGGCGATGTCGGAGCAGGACAGCACACCGGAGGCCGTGACCGAGCCCACCCCCGCGGTGGAGGTCGCACCTGAGGTCGCGACCGTGGACGCAGCCGAGGGTGGAGTCGAGGAAACGCCGAAGGAGACCGCACCGCAGGCGAAGCCTCCGGCCGTCCCCGTGGCGTCGGACCACCCTGACCGCTGGGGGCGCGTGGACGCCGACGGCACCGTGTACGTGAAGACCGAGGACGGCGAGCGCGCCGTCGGGTCGTGGCAGGCCGGTGAGCCGGTCGAGGGCCTCGCGCACTTCGCGCGGCGCTTCGACGACCTGCGCACCGAGGTCGAGCTGCTCGTGACGCGGCTGCAGTCCGGCGCCGGCGACCCGAAGCACGCGATGACCAGCGCGAAGCACGTCAAGGAGCAGCTCGCCGAGGCCGCCGTCGTCGGCGACCTGAAGGCGCTGGCCGCCCGCGTCGAGCACGTGCTGGTGCAGGCCGAGGCCGGCATGGAGAAGGCCAAGGAGGCCAAGGAGGCCGCCCGAGCCCAGTCCGTGGCGCGCAAGCAGGCGCTCGTCGACGAGGCCGAGTCGATCGCGAACGAGTCGACGCAGTGGAAGGTCGCGGGCGACCGGCTGCGTCAGATCCTCGACGAGTGGAAGACCATTCGCGGCGTCGACCGCAAGACCGACGAGCAGCTGTGGCGCCGGTTCTCGAAGGCCCGTGACGCGTTCAACCGCCGTCGCGGCTCGCACTTCGCCGACCTCGACCGCCAGCGCTCGGTGGCGAAGTCCTCCAAGCAGGCTCTCGTCGAAGAGGCCGAGAAGCTCATCGACTCCGACGACTGGGGCCCCACGGCCGGTCGTTACAAGGAGCTGATGGTTGAGTGGAAGGCCGCCGGGCGTGCGCCCAAGGAGGCCGACGACGCGCTGTGGCAGCGGTTCCGGGCCGCGCAGGACGCGTTCTTCCAGAAGCGTTCCGAGGCTTTCAGCGAGCGCGACGCCGAGTTCTCGGCGAACGCGAAGCTGAAGGAGGAGCTGCTCGCCGAGGCCGAGGGCATCGACCCGTCGGCCGATCTCGAGGCTGCGCGCAACGCCCTCTACAAGATCCAGGAGCGCTGGGACGCGATCGGCAAGGTGCCGCGCGAGCGCATCCGCGAGCTCGAGGGCAAGCTGCGCACGATCGAGGAGCGGGTCCGCGGCGCGGTCGACGCGCAGTGGCGTCGCTCCGACCCCGAGGCCGAGGCCCGTGTGGCGCAGTTCCGCGAGCGCGTGGAGCAGTTCGAGGCCCAGGCCGCGAAGGCTCGTGCCGCGGGCGACAAGCGCCGCACCGAGCAGGCCGAGGCTCAGGCCGCGCAGTGGCGTGAGTGGCTCGCCGCCGCCGAGCAGGCGCTGGCGACCCGCTAGTTCGAACGACCGAAGCCCCCTCTCCCACGCGGAGAGGGGGCTTTTTCAACGGACGACGCTCCACTGCTGGTCGGGCCTGCCGACCGTGCAGGTGGTGACGTGCAGCCAGGTGCCGTTGTCGTAGGAACCGTCCAGCGCGGCCAGGCAGCCACCGGACGGCACGCTGGCGAACTGGGCGGTGTTCCACGTGCGCCACAGCTGGGACTCCGCGCCCGAGCAGACGTTCGCGACCACGTGGTCGCCCCGCCCCTCCCGCACCGGTTCCAGGCAGCGGTCGGCCGGCACGTTGCGGAGGCGGAAGACGCCGGGACCGGAGAACTCGCGCACCCAGTGCGGCTGGTGGCTGGCGTTCGTGTCCGGCGGGTGGCGGTCCCACATCACCGCGTCGTGGAACTCGTTGTCGTAGAAGTCGATCGCCTTCTGGGCCTGGTCGGACGGCACCAGGTAGCCCGGCCCGTCGTTCGCCGGCCTCGTCGGCTGCTGCTGACGCGTCGCGACCGTCGGCGGAGCGGCCGCGTCCGGGGATTTCCCGTCGCCGCCCAGGTTCGCGACCACGACGGCGACGACCACCGCGGCGATCTGGAGCGCCGACGAGCGTTTCGGCGGCCCGTAGTTGATCGTGAAGTCGCGGCCGACGGAGCCGATCTGGAAGGCGGCGCCCGTGACGTCGCCCGTGGTGTTCGTGGCGTCCGTCATCCCAGTGCACCTTCCCGTTTGACGACAAAGCAATCGGGAAGGTGCGATGTTTCATTACAGCTGGGGAGGCCGGGACGCCGCGATCCTCACCCACTTCACCAGCAGCACGATCACCGCGATCACGGCGATGATCAACCCGACGCCGGGACCGGGCCCGATCGTCTTGTTGCTCGTGGTCGTCTGCTGCGACCAGATCGACAGCACGCCCGTCACCGAGCCCGCGAACAACCCCAGCGTGCACACCCACGCCATGCCCCAGCGGCGCACCGCGAGCGCGATGCCGGAACCGATCACCCCGACGCCGAACGCGAAGTACGAGAACAGCCGCGGCACGAAGCTCGTCGACTCGCCGAGCACGACGCTCAGGCCCGTGGTCTCGCCGACCCACGGCAGCACCAGCGACACCAGCAACGCCAGCACCGCGATCGAGATCGTCAGCGCGCCGGTACCGGGGTCGATGCGCCTGGCCGCCTGCTGTTCCACCGCGTCGATCTCCTTGCGCAGGTACTCCTCTTCGCTCACTGGGCGGCGCACCCGGACACGGCGGGCAGCGGCGCGGGAGCACCGAACGACGGCAGGCCGAGGCCGACGCCCGCGGTCTTGGGCTTGATGCCCGCCTCGGAGCGGTCACCGGCCTTGGTGCGGCGCCAGGTCAGCGGTTCGCCGTCCGCCACGAGGTAGTGCGGGGCCGCGTACGTCACGACCGTCTCGACGACGTCGCCGGGACGCGGGGCCGTCTCGCCGGGCGTGAAGTGCACCAGGCGTCCGTCCCGGGCGCGGCCGCTCATGCGGTGGGTCTCGGCGTCGCGCTTGCCCTCGCCGGTCGCGACCAGGACCTCGACGGTGCGGCCGACCTGCTCGATGTTCAGCTGGTGCGTCATCTCGTTCTGCAGCGCCACGAGCCGGTCGAAGCGTTCCTGCACGACGGCCTTGGGCAGCTGGTCGGGCAGATCCGCGGCCGGCGTGCCGGGGCGCTTCGAGTACTGGAACGTGAACGCGGACGAGAACCTCGCCTGCCGCACCACGTCGAGCGTGCCCTGGAAGTCCTCCTCGGTCTCACCGGGGAAGCCGACGATGATGTCCGTGGTGATCGCGGCGTCCGGCATGGCGGCGCGGACCTTGTCGATGATCCCCAGGTACTTCTCCGTGCGGTACGAGCGGCGCATCTCCTTGAGCAGGCGGTCCGAACCGGACTGCAGCGGCATGTGCAGCTGGTGGCACACGTTCGGCGTCTCGGCCATGGCGGCGATGACGTCGTCGGTGAAGTCCTTGGGGTGCGGCGAGGTGAAGCGCACGCGCTCCAGGCCGTCGATGCCGCCGCACGCGCGCAGCAGCTTGCCGAACGCCAGCCTGTCGCCGAACTCGACGCCGTACGAGTTGACGTTCTGGCCGAGCAGCGTCACTTCGAGCACGCCCTCGTCGACCAGTGTCTGCACCTCGGCGAGCACGTCGCCGGGGCGGCGGTCCTTCTCCTTGCCGCGCAACGACGGCACGATGCAGAACGTGCAGGTGTTGTTGCAGCCCACCGAGATCGACACCCAGCCCGAGTAGGCGGAGTCGCGGGTGGCCGGCAGCGACGACGGGAACGTCTCCAGCGCCTCGAGGATCTCGACCTGCGCCTCCTCGTTGTGGCGCGCGCGTTCGAGCAGCACCGGCAGCGAGCCGATGTTGTGCGTGCCGAACACGACGTCGACCCACGGGGCGCGCCGCACGATCTCGCCGCGGTCCTTCTGCGCGAGACAGCCGCCGACGGCGATCTGCATGCCGGGGTTCGCGGTCTTCTGCGGCGCGAGGTGGCCGAGCGTGCCGTAGAGCTTGTTGTCGGCGTTCTCGCGGACCGCGCAGGTGTTGAACACGACGACGTCGGCCTGCGCGTCCTCGGCGGCCCGCTCGTAGCCAGCGTCCTCCAGTAGACCGGCGAGCCGCTCGGAGTCGTGCACGTTCATCTGGCAACCGAACGTGCGGATCTGGTAACTGCGGGTCACTGCAACCAACCTTTCGTCGGGTGCAAGCGTAGAACGCCGCCGTGGCACGATGCGCAGGTGCTGGGACGAGTGCATGCCGCCGTGAGCCTGTTGACCGCCGCAACGGTCCTGACGGGCTGCGGCAGCACGGTCGAGGACATCAAGATCACCATGGCGACCGGCAGTGAGGGCGGCGTCTACTACCGGCTCGGCAACGGGCTCGCGGACATCTGGAGCGGGCGCCTCGGCATCGCGCGCCCCCAGGTCGTGGTGACGGCCGGGTCGAAGGACAACGTCACGCGGCTGGTGCACGACCAGGCCCAGGTCGGCTTCTCGCAGGCCGACGCGCTGGAGGAGGTCGAGGGCTCGTCCAAGCTGCGCGCGCTGGCCCGCATGCACGACGACTACCTGCAGGTCATCGTGCGCAACGACCTGCCGGTGACCAAGCTCGGCCAGCTCTCCGGGCTGCGCGTGTCCGTCGGCGCGCCGGAGTCCGGTGTCGAGATCATCGCGAACCGGGTGCTGAAGTCGTTCCAGATCACGCCGCAGACGACGCTGAACCTCGGCCTGGAGGAGTCGGCCAGGTGGATGACCGAGGGCAGGCTCGACGCGTTCTTCTGGTCGGGCGGCCTGCCATCACCGGCCATCACCGGCCTCACCAAGTCGCTCGGGGTGCGGATGCTCGACCTGAAGGACGATCTGATCCCGTTCCGTCAGCAGTATCCCGTGTACGGGGCGGCAACCCTGCCCGCGTCGACCTACAACCTGCAGTCCGGGCCGGTCATCACGCTCACCGTGCGCAACTTCCTGCTCGTCACCGACTCCATGTCCGACGACGTCGCCGAGGCGCTCGTGCGGCAGCTGTTCGAGGCACAGCCCGACCTGGTGAAGGCGCACTCGGCGGCCAGAACGATCGAGCAGCGGTCGGCGATCGAGACGTCGCCGGTGCCGCTGCACAACGGCGCGATGCGCTACTACCGGGACAGCAAGGTCTAATATATTGGATATCAGACGCCGGTGAACATCAGACGGCAGGCAGCTCGATCACGACCTTGAGGCCGCCGTCCTCCGGCGATTCGAGCCGGACGACGCCGTCGACGCGTTCGACCACGAGCCGCACGATCGAGAGGCCGAGACCCGAGCCGGGCACGTTCTGGTGTGCCGGGCTGCGCCAGAACCGGTCCGTCGCGCGTTCGAGCTCGTCGGGCTGCAACCCCGGCCCGTGGTCCGCGACGGACAGCGTGACGACGCCGCCGGCCCTGCGGACGTCGACGACGATCAACGTGCCCTCAGCGGTGAACTTCAACGCGTTGTCCAGCAGCGCGTCGAGAATCGTCTCGACGCCACGCGGCGGCGCGAGCGCCATGCCGACGCGCTGACCGTCGAGCACGAGGTGGACCTCCTTCGCCGCCGCGGCCGCGTTCCACGCCGACAGCCGCGCGGCCACGGACTTGTCGACGTCCACCGGCACCGGGTCGACCGAACTGGACTCCGCGCGGGCCATCGACAACAGCTCGTCCAGGATCCGGTTCAGCCGGTCCGTCTCGCTCAACGCCTCGACCTGGTGCACCTCGGCCTCGGCGTCGACGTGACCCTCCAGATTGGACAGCCGGAGCTTCAGCGCGGTCAACGGGTTGCGCAGCTGGTGCGACGCGTCGGCGACGAAGGCCCGTTGCGCGGCAAGCACATCACTCACGTTCGCGGCCATCTGGTCGAAAGAACGCGAGAGCTGCCGCAGTTCCGGCGGCCCGCTCTCCGCCCCCACCGGCGGCACCGGTCTCCCCGACACCACCGCCGCGAGGAGCTTCCCGGTCGCGTCGTCCAGCGCCTGCACCGGACGCAACGTCCAGCGCACCACCGGCAACGCCAGCAGCACCGCCAGAGCCAGCACGAGCAGCGACGCCGCCAGCAGCAGCCCCCACCACGCCAGCACCTCGAACCGGGTCTTGGACGTCGGCGAGAACGTGATCACCGCACCGCGCACCTCGCCGTCCACCAGCACGGGTTCGGCGAGCACGAGCTTCGTGTCACTCCACGGCATGAACAACGGCGGCGCGACCGGCAGCCGTCCGGCCAGGGCCTTGCTCACCAGGTCCTGGACGGCGCTGTCCCCGAGCGCGAGGTCGTTGCGCGTGGCGACGAGCGGCACCGTCGGCGCGTCGCGGGCCACCACGGCCACGCCGATGTCGTAGAGCTCGGTGTACCGCTCCAGCTCGGACCGGATCAGCCCCGGCTTCTCGTCGATCAGCGGCCGCTGTGCCAAAGACGCGAACCGGCTCGTGTCGGTGAGCCGGTCCAGGAACATCTCCTGCTGCTCCGCGGCCGCCACGCCACGCCCCAGCGGCAGGCCGAGCCCGAGGAGCACCAGCACGATCAGGGCGAGCACGACACCCAGCAGACGAGACCTCACGACCCGTCACCCAACACGATCAGGTGAAGATTCAAGATGCCTGTCCCAACCGGTACCCGACCCCGCGCACGGTCTCCAGCAGCGCGGGCCGCCCGAGCTTCGTGCGCAAAGTCGCCACGTGCACGTCCAGCGTCCGGTTGGCGCCGGACCACGTCCGCCCCCACACCTCGGCGAGGATCCGCTCCCGCGTGCACACCGCCCCGCCCGCCGCCATCACCAGCGCGAGGACCTGGAACTCCTTGCGCGAAAGGGCGACGGCTTCACCCGCCACGGTGACTTCGTGGCGGCCCAGGTCGACGCGCACGTCGCCGGTCTCGAACACCTCCGTCGACACCGACCCGACACCGACGGGATCAGCGCCGCGGCGACGCCGGACCGCGTGCACCCGCGCGACCAGTTCTCCCACGTCATACGGCTTGACCAGGTAGTCGTCCGCCCCGGCGTGCAGCCCGAGGATCCGGTCGTCGATCTCCCCTCGCGCCGACACGACGATGATCGCGACGTCCGAGGCCGCGCGGATGGCGCGGCACAGCGTCACCCCGTCCATGTCGGGCAGGCCGAGGTCGAGCAGCACCACGTCGACGCCGGTGAGGCGGTCGAGAGTGCCTCGGCCCGTGGCCTGCCGATCCACGTGGAAACCCCGCCTGGTCAGGGCGGGGACCAAGGCCTCGGCGACCCTGTCGTCGTCCTCGACGAGCAGCACGCGCACTTTCGCTACCTCCCGGGCAACCGATGTCTGCCTGTGACAGAGTTGAGACCCTAAGTCTTGCTCAATGTCCTGGACTGGTGTGGTGGCGGACACCTAGGTTTCCGCCAACGCAGACGACCCCAAATGGAGGACTGGATGACTGCCGCCTCTACCCCGCCGATGATTCGCGTGGCGGGTGTGGACAAGTTCTTCGGCCCGCTCCACGTGCTCAAGAACGTGCAGCTGGAGGTGCCGAAGGGGCAGGTCGTGGTCGTGCTGGGGCCGTCCGGTTCCGGTAAGTCGACCCTGTGCCGGACCATCAACCGCCTCGAGCCGATTGATTCCGGTCTCATCGAGGTCGACGGTCAGCCTCTTCCCGCCGAAGGAAAGGAACTGGCCCGCCTTCGCGCCGATGTCGGCATGGTGTTCCAGTCCTTCAACCTTTTCGCGCACAAAACCATCGTCGAGAACGTGATGCTAGCTCCGGTGAAGGTGCGCAGGACGCCGGCGGCCGAAGCGCGCAAGACCGCGATGGAACTGCTGGAGCGCGTCGGGATCGCCAACCAGGCGGAGAAGTTCCCGGCTCAGCTCTCGGGTGGGCAGCAGCAGCGTGCGGCGATCGCCCGCGCGCTCGCGATGAAGCCCAAGGTCATGCTGTTCGACGAGCCCACGTCCGCTCTGGACCCCGAGATGGTCCAGGAGGTCCTGGACGTCATGACGGGCCTGGCCAAGGACGGCATGACGATGCTGGTCGTCACGCACGAGATGGGCTTCGCCCGCAAGGCCGCGGACCGGGTGATCTTCATGTCCGACGGCGAGGTCGTCGAGGACTCCACCCCGGAAGAGTTCTTCTCGGCCCCGAAGTCCAACCGCGCGAAGGACTTCCTTGGCAAGATCCTGACTCACTAGAAGTCAGCCCACTTTTCGGACGAATGGCAGGAGAAGGACGATGAGGGTTCGCACCCTTGCGGCGGTGCTGCTGACGGGCGCACTGGCCCTGACCGCGTGTGGCAAGGAGGGCTCCCCGACCGACACGGCGGCGCCCGCCGGCCTGTTCGAGGTCGCCAAGGACGTCAAGGTCGACGGCTCGCCCACGTTCGAGAAGGCCAAGGCGCGCGGCAACCTCGTGATCGGTGTCAAGGAAGACCAGCCGGGCCTGGGCTACAAGGACCCGACGACGAACAAGTACAGCGGCTTCGACATCGACATCGCGCGACTGATCTCGGCGAAGCTGGGCTTCGACCCCGAGAAGATCCAGTACAAGACGATCCAGTCCGCCGCGCGTGAGCAGGCGCTGATCAACGGCGACGTCGACTACTACGTCGGCACGTACACGATCAACGCGGGCCGCAAGGAGAAGGTCGGCTTCGCCGGCCCGTACTTCGTCGCCGGTCAGGACCTGCTGGTGAAGAAGGACAACACCGACATCACCGGCAAGGACACGCTCAAGGGCAAGAAGGTCTGCTCGGTCACGGGCTCCACGCCGGCCAAGCGCATCAAGGACGAGAAGCTCACCGAGGAGGGCAACGTCCTCGAGTTCCAGGGCTACTCGCAGTGCGTCACCAAGCTGCTCAACGGTGAGGTCGACGCGGTCACCACCGACGACGCGATCCTCAAGGGCTACGCCGCCGCCGAGGACGGCAAGCTGAAGGTCGTCGGCAAGACGTTCTCCAGCGAGCCGTACGGCATCGGCCTGCCCAAGGAGGACACGGCCCTGCGCGGCAAGGTGAACGACATCCTGCAGGCCTCGCTGGACGACGGCTCCTGGCAGAAGATCTACGACGGCACGCTGGGCAAGTCCGGCTCGTCCGCCGAGAAGCCGAAGATCGACCGGTACTGACGGTTCCTCACGTGGCCGGTGGATCCCGCGTGGGTCCACCGGCCGTTCCTTTGAAGGCGGACGGACGGCAAGGAAACCGATGAGCGTCCTCACCAACAACCTAGATCTGTTCCTGCGGGCTTTCGGCCAGACGCTGCAGCTCTTCGCGGTCTCCGCGGTGCTGTCGCTGGTGCTGGGCACGCTCCTCGCGGCACTGAGGGTCAGCCCCGTGCCGGTCTTCCGCGGCATCGGCACCGGGTACGTGACGGTCCTGCGCAACACGCCGTTGACGCTGGTCTTCGTGTTCTTCGTGTTCGCGTACCCGCTGCTGGAGATCCTGAAGATCAGCGAGTACACCGCCGCGCTGGTGGCGCTGTCGCTCTACACGGCGGCGTTCGTGTGCGAGGTCGTGCGGTCGGGCATCAACACGGTCCCGGTCGGCCAGGCGGAGGCGTCGCGCGCGCTCGGCCTCACGTTCACCCAGATGCTCGGCAACGTCGTGCTGCCGCAGGCGTTGCGCTCGGTGGTGCCGCCGATGACGAGCACCATGATCGCGTTGCTGAAGAACACGACGGTCGCGTCCGGCTTCGCCGTCTTCCAGGCGGGCAACATCCGCGAGGCGCTGGCGGACCAGGGTGACGACGTCCTCTTCGGACTCATCTGGGTCGCCATCGGGTTCATCATCCTGGTGCTGCCGCTGACGTACGTCCAGCAGGTCTTCGAGAAGCGGTGGAGCGTGGCCCGATGAGCATGGTGCTGTTCGACGTCCCGGGCCCGAAGGCCCGCGTCCGTCACAAGATCATGGCCGTCGTCGGCATCGCGGCGGTGCTCGCGGCGATCGTGTACGTGGTGATGCGGTTCATCGTCACCGACCAGTTCTCCAGCCGCAGGCTCGACTGGATCAACTACAAGCAGATCCAGCTCTCACTGGTCGACGCCATCGGCAACACGCTGTCCGCGTTCGCCGTCGGCGCGGTGCTGGCGCTCGCGTTCGGCGCGATCTTCGCGGCCGCCCGGCTGTCAGACCACGCGTGGGTCCGCACGCCCGCGGCGGTGATCGTCGAGGTCTTCCGCGCGATCCCGCTCGTGATCATGATGTTCTTCTTCTACTACGGCCTGCCGCAGGCCGGGATCAAGCTGACCGCGTTCACGGCGGTCGTGGTCAGCCTGATGCTCTACAACGGCTCGGTGCTCGCGGAGGTCTTCCGCGCGGGCATCAACTCGCTGCCGAAGGGGCAGAGCGAGGCCGCGTACGCGCTGGGCATGCGCAAGACGCAGGTGATGACGTTCGTGCTGCTGCCGCAGGCGTTGCGGGCCATGCTGCCGACGATCATCAGCCAGCTCGTGGTGCTGCTGAAGGACACCGCGCTCGGCTTCTTGATCACGTACGAGGAGCTGCTGCGGTGGGGTACGCGCATCGGTGGTGACGCGCCGAACTTCGGCCGGCCGATGATCTCGGTGATGATCGTGGTCGCCGCGATCTACATCGGGCTGTGCCTGCTGCTGACGTGGCTCGCGACCTACCTCGAGAAGCGCAACCGCCGCAACAAGAAGGTCATCCACGTGGACGCCGACGACATTCCCGAGATGGCGTCGGTCTGACGGTTCGCGGCGAGAACGGGGCGTGTCCACATCGGACACGCCCCGTTCTGCTACTTCCAGACCACGGACTCGCAGTTGTTCGCCACGTAGTCCGCCGCCAGTGAACCGTTGCCCGCCTTGGCCTTGGCAGCCGTCTCACGGGCGTAGCGCTGACCGTCCGGGTCCTCCGGTGAGAACTTCGGCAGCACCTCGTCCATCACCTTCAACGCCGTGGACTCGGCCGCTTGGTCGCCGCGCTTGCGGGCGTCCTCCCAGCCGAGGTACCAGGCGCACGCGTTGGTCATCTCCAGGACGATCCGCTCGCTGCCCACCGGTGCCTTGTCCGGCCCCGGACCCGACTTCTCCGCGAGCACGTCGAGGTCCGGCGTGCGGCCGTCCGGCCAGGTGAGCTTCGAAGCGCTGTCCCGCACGGCTTTCGCGTACTGCCCCTGGTCCACGAACTGCGGTTGGGGCGTCGCGCAGCCCGCGAGCAGGGCGACCGCGACCAGAGAGATCGGGAGCAGTGCGGTCAGTTTCCGCTCCACCACAACGTTCCTCCGACGGTGCCCGAGGTGTACGGGCTGTTCGAGGCGAGGCAGAACTTGGTGCCCGCCTTGAAGTTCGAGCCGACGCGCGTGCGCGTCTCCTCCATCCGCACGAACGCGCCGCGCGTGTTGCGGTCGCCGCACTTGTACCAGGCGAGCTGCATGATGCCGCCGTAGGCGACCTGGGCGTCGATGTTCGAGCCCGCGACGGTGATCGTGCGCGCGGTCGTGAACCACGTGATCTGGTTGTGCTTGAACGGCACCGTGATCGTGGTCGACGCCGCCTGCGCGGGCACGGCGGACAGCATCGCGAAGCCCACGGCGAGCAGACCGACGAGTGCTCGTTTCATCAGGAGTTTCCCCTCAGGAGTAGACGTTCCAGTCGACGACGCCGCACCAGTCCTGCTCACTGCCCACGACCCCCAGGTAGAACGTCGTCCCGGCGCGGAAGTTCGAGCCGATCCGCCGGCGCGAACGGTCCCCCGCCGGGAACAGCACGGGGCTCCCCGCCACCCGGAGGTCGCCGTCGCGGAACCACCGGATCTCCAGGTCCACGGGACTGGACGTGACGCGCAGGTAGACGTCCGAGCCGTCGGCGGTGATCGTCCGGACGGAGAGCAGGTCTGCCGATGCGGTGCGCATGCGCGGAACGTATCGACGAGAGCGGAACCGTTGCGTCTCACGAACAGTGGATCTCTCGTCAACTTTCGCGGTACGCTCGGAGTTGGGGGGATCTACCGCGGTGACGTCACATGAATGAGGGGCATTGTGACGCGCGTGCTCGTAGTCGACGACCAGCCGTTGTTCAGAGCGGGCCTGGTCGCTTTGCTGAACGCCACACCTGGCATGACAGTCGTCGGGGAGACCGCCGACAGCGACACGGCGGTGCTGCTCGCCGAGTCGTCGCGCCCGGACGTGGTGCTGATGGACACCCGCCTGTCCGCTGTGGAACAGCTGGCGGCCACGTCGCGTGTGCTCATCCTGACCACGGTCGACCTCGACGAGTACATCCACGAGGCGTTGCGCCTGGGTGCCGCGGGGTTCGTGCTGAAGGAGTCGGAACCCGCCCGTCTGCTGGCCGCGATCAACGCGGTGGCGTCCGGCGAGATGCAGTTCAGCCCTACCGTGATGCGCCGGCTCGTGGCGGCCTATCTGCGTGGTGACACGGCTGTCGCGCCGTGGAGTGCGGTGGGCCTGGACGAGCTCACGGGCCGCGAACGCGAGGTGCTGCGGCTCGTCGGCACGGGGCTGACGAACGCGGCCATCGCGGCGAAGCTGACCGTCACCGAGGGCACGGTGAAGACGCACCTCAACCGCGTGATGACGAAGCTGCGGCTGACCAGCCGGGCGCAGGCCGTGGTGATGGCCTACGAGTCCCGGCTGGTCGTGCCTCAGGCGTTCAGCGCTTGAACAGCTTGTTGCCGAGCCAGACGATCGGGTCGTACTTGCGGTCCGCCACGCGCTCCTTCATCGGGATGAGCGCGTTGTCGGTGATGTGGATGTGCTCGGGGCACACCTCGCTGCAGCACTTGGTGATGTTGCAGAGCCCGAGTCCGTGCTCCTCCTGCGCCTGGTCGACGCGATCGGCGGTGTCGAGCGGGTGCATCTCCAGTTCCGCGACCCGCATGAGGAATCGCGGCCCCGAGAACGCCTCCTTGTTCTCCTCGTGATCACGCACCACGTGACAGGTGTTCTGGCACAGGAAGCACTCGATGCATTTGCGGAACTCCTGCGAGCGCTCGACGTCGACCTGCTGCATCCGGTACTCGCCCGGCGCCAGGTCCTTCGGCGGCGCGAACGACGGCACCTCGCGCGCCTTGGTGTAGTTGAAGGACACGTCGGTGACGAGGTCGCGGATGATCGGGAACGTCCGCATCGGCGTGACCGTGATCGTCTCGCCCTCCGTGAACGTCGACATCCGGGTCATGCACAGCAGCCGAGGCCGGCCGTTGATCTCCGCCGAGCACGAGCCGCACTTGCCCGCCTTGCAGTTCCACCGCACCGCGAGGTCCGGCGCCTGCGTGGCCTGCAGCCGGTGGATGATGTCGAGCACGACCTCACCCTCGTTGACCTCGACGGTGAAGTCCTCCAGCGCGCCGCCGGAGTCGTCACCGCGCCACACCCGGAACTTCCCCTGGTAGCTCATGACAACTCCTCGGCGGTGAGGTACTTCTCCAGCTCGGCGCGGTCGAACAGGTCCAGCAGGTCGTGGCGAATCGGGATCTGCGGTTTCTCCTCCACCGAGACACCATCTCCGTCGACGTTGCAGACCAACAGCTTCCGGCGCCACTCGGCGTCCATCACCGGGTGGTCGTCACGGGTGTGCCCGCCGCGCGACTCGGTCCGCAGCAACGCGGCCTTCGCCACGCACTCCGACACCAGCAGCATGTTGCGCAGGTCGAGCGCGAGGTGCCAGCCGGGGTTGAACTGCTGGTGTCCCTCGACCGTCAGCGACTGGGCGCGCTCCTTGAGCTTCTCCAGCCGCTGCAAGGCCTCTTCCATCTCACCCTGGCGCCGGATGATGCCGACCAGGTCGTTCATCGACTGCTGCAGCTCCATGTGCAGCGTGTACGGGTTCTCGCCGCCTTCCGTCTGGAACGGCTTCAGAGCGGTCGCCCGCGCCTCTGTGACGATGTCTTCGGAGACGGTGGGGCGGTCGGTCATCGCGCGCACGTACTCCGCGGCACCCGCACCGGCCCTGCGCCCGAACACGAGCAGGTCCGACAACGAGTTCCCACCCAGGCGGTTCGAGCCGTGCATGCCACCGGAGACCTCACCGGCCGCGTAAAGCCCTGCCACGGAAGAGGATCCGGTGTCCGGGTCGACCTCGACGCCACCCATCACGTAGTGACACGTCGGGCCGACCTCCATCGGCTGCGCGGTGATGTCCACATCGGCCAGTTCCTTGAACTGGTGGTGCATGGACGGCAGCCGCTTGCGGATCTCTTCAGCGGGCAGACGCGTTGACACGTCGAGGAAAACGCCGCCGTGGGGTGACCCGCGCCCGGCCTTGACCTCGGAGTTGATCGCGCGTGCGACCTCGTCGCGCGGCAACAGCTCCGGTGGGCGCCGGTTGTTCGCCTGGTCGGTGTACCAGCGGTCGCCTTCTTCTTCGTTGTCGGCGTACTTGTCCTTGAACACCTCGGGGATGTAGTCGAACATGAAGCGCTTGCCGTCGGAGTTCCTGAGCACGCCACCGTCACCGCGCACGGACTCGGTGACGAGGATGCCCTTCACGGACGGCGGCCAGACCATCCCGGTGGGGTGGAACTGGATGAACTCCATGTTGATCAGCGAGGCACCCGCGCGCATCGCGAGCGCGTGACCGTCGCCGGTGTACTCCCAGGAGTTCGAGGTGACCTTGAACGACTTGCCGATGCCGCCGGTCGCGAGGATCACCGCCGGTGCCTCGAACAGCACGAACCGGCCGGACTCGCGCCAGTAGCCGAACGCGCCGGCGATCCGGTCCCCGTCCTTGACGAGGTCGGTGACGGTGAACTCCTGGAACACCCGCAGGCGTTCCTCGTAGTCGCCGAACTCCTTGAAGTCCTCCTGCTGCAACGAAACGATCTTCTGCTGCAGCGTGCGGATCAGTTCGAGTCCGGTGCGGTCACCGACGTGCGCGAGACGCGGGTACTCGTGGCCACCGAAGTTGCGCTGCGAGATCCGGCCGTCCTTGGTGCGGTCGAACAGCGCGCCGTAGGTCTCCAGCTCCCAGACACGTTGCGGCGCTTCCTGCGCGTGCAGCTCGGCCATCCGCCAGTTGTTGAGGAACTTGCCGCCGCGCATGGTGTCGCGGAAGTGCACCTGCCAGCTGTCGCTCGAGTTCACGTTGCCCATGGCGGCGGCGATGCCACCCTCGGCCATGACGGTGTGGGCCTTGCCGAACAACGACTTGCAGAGAACGGCGGTGCGCAGGCCGTGCTCACGGGCCTCGATCGCGGCACGCAACCCAGCGCCACCGGCACCGATCACGAGAACGTCGAACGAATGCCTTTCCAGCTCGGGCAAAACCACTCCTTAGTTGATGAAGCGGAGGTCGGAGATCGTTCCCGAGGCGACCAGCGCGACGTACAGGTCGGTGAGGCAGACGAAGATCAACGAGGCCCACGCGAGCTGCATGTGCCGGTTGTTCAGCTTGGAGATCTGCGTCCACATCCAGTACCGGACCGGGTGTTTGGAGAAGTGCTTGAGCCGCCCGCCCGCGATGTGGCGGCACGAGTGGCAGGACAGCGTGTACGCGCCGAGCAGCGCGACGTTGGCCAGCAGGATGATGTTGCCGAGGCCGAGTCCGGTGCCGAACGCGAGGATCGCGTCGTAGATGTTGATCAGCAGCAGGATCGAGGCCGCGTAGAAGAAGTAGCGGTGCAGGTTCTGCGCGATCAGCGGGAACCTGGTCTCACCGGTGTACTTGCTGTGCGGCTCGGCCACGGCGCACGCGGGCGGCGACGCCCAGGCGGCCCGGTAGTAGGCCTTGCGGTAGTAGTAGCAGGTGATCCGGAATCCCAGCAGGAACGGGATGATGATCACCGGCGGGGTCAGGAAGCCCGGCAGCGCCGGGAACCACTGACCGAAGTGCGATGCCGCGGGGAGGCACTCCTCGGTGAGGCACGGGGAGTACATCGGTGTGAGGTAGTGGTACTGGTCGACCCAGTAGTAGTCCCCCTGGAACGTGCGGAACGCCGCGTAGATCGAGATGAGCAGCAGGCCGACGAACGTCGTCAGCGGTGGCAGCCACCATCGGTCCGTGCGCAGAGTCCTGGCGGCGATCTCTGCCCTCGCCATTACTCACCTTTCTGGGGGTCCACGTCGTTGTGGGGAAACGCCGAACGGCCCCCGCGTCAGGCGGGGGCCGTGGGATCAGGTCGGCTCAGGATCGGTTGCGGTAGCCACCGAGTCCTTCGTCGTCTGCGTCCTTCCACAGCGACTCGTCGTAGGGCGTGTCGGGCACGACCACGACCTCGCGTTCCACTTGAGGCGCTTCCCGCTGCCTCGGGGTGGAGCCGAGATCGACGAGTTCGGTGGCGTCGATGTCCATGCGTTCTACGTCGTTGGCAAGGCGTTGCACGGCCGCCACGTCGCCGTACTTGGCGCGCAACGAGCTGACGCAGTGCCGCATCTGGCCGATGACCCGGCGCAGTTCGACGATCTCCGTGGACGTCATGGGGACACCTCCGTTCCAAGGTCGTGCCCCGCACTCTGCCCAATCTCAAGCCATGTGACAAGCACCACACGCCAAGATTCAAAACTGAACCCGTCTCGCCTACTGAATCGTTTTTGTGTCTACGACCAGCCATGACTTACTGTGTGTGGCGTCACGCCCGTCCGTGGGACGCCACCGTTGTCGTCTCGTAAGGGCCCCACCACGGCCCGTGATGACCCGGAGACCCCCATGACCGAACTGCATCCCGTTCTGACAGAGGTGACACGCAGGATCGCCGCCCGAAGCGCGGACACCCGGCGTGTGTACCTCGAACGAGTGGCGGCCGCCGCGCAGGACGGCACGTCCCGGTCCGGCTTCGCGTGCAGCAACCTGGCGCACGGCTTCGCCGGGATCACCGGCGGCGACAAGGCCGCTCTGCGTGCTTTGCGGAAGTCCAACGTCGCGATCGTCTCGTCCTACAACGACATGCTGTCGGCCCACCAGCCGTTCCAGGAGTACCCGGCCTGGATCAAGGACGCCGTGCGCGAGGTGGGCGGCGTGTCCCAGTTCGCGGGCGGTGTGCCCGCGATGTGCGACGGCATCACCCAGGGCCGTGACGGCATGGAGCTGTCGCTGTTCAGCCGCGACGTCATCGCGATGTCCACCGGTGTGGCCCTGTCGCACGAGATGTTCGACGCCGCCGTGCTGCTGGGCGTCTGCGACAAGATCGTGCCCGGGCTGCTGATCGGCGCTCTGTCGTTCGGCCACCTGCCGTCGATCCTGGTGCCCGCGGGCCCGATGGCGTCCGGCCTGTCGAACAAGGAGAAGGCCCGCGTCCGGCAGCTCTACGCCGAGGGCAAGGCCTCGCGCGAGGACCTCCTGGAGGCCGAGGCCGCCTCGTACCACTCCCCCGGCACCTGCACGTTCTACGGCACCGCGAACTCGAACCAGATGGTCGTCGAGGTCATGGGCCTGCACCTGCCGGGCGCGTCCTTCGTGCCTCCCGGTACCGGTCTGCGTCGTGCGCTGACCGAGTACGCCGGCCGTCGCGCCGTCGAGATGGCCCGCGGTGAGGGCTACACGCCGATCGCGCACATCGTCGACGAGAAGGCCGTGGTCAACGGTGTGGTCGCGTTGCTGGCCACCGGTGGTTCGACGAACCACACGATGCACCTGGTCGCCATCGCCGCCGCCGCGGGCATCGAGCTGAGCTGGGACGACCTCAACGACCTGTCCGCCGTGGTGCCGTTGATCGCGCGGGTCTACCCGAACGGCAGCGCCGACATCAACCACTTCCAGGCCGCGGGCGGTGTCCAGTTCGTCGTCGGCACGCTTCTGGACGCCGGGTTGCTGCACGCCGACGTCAACACCGTCGTCGGTCACGGCCTCGACCGCTACCGCCAGGAACCGATGCTGCTCGACGGCTCGCTGGTCTGGGTCGACGGCCCCGGCCGCTCGCTGGACCTCGACGTGCTGCGGCCTGTTACCGAGCCGTTCGCCTCCGACGGTGGCCTGCGCATGCTCTCCGGCAACCTGGGCCGCTCGGTCATCAAGGTCTCGGCGGTGGCTTCCGAGAACCACGTCGTCGAGGCCCCGGCCCGCGTCTTCACCACGCAGGAGGCGTTCCAGGAGGCCTTCAAGGCGGGCGAGCTCGACCGCGACGTGGTCGTCGTCGTCCGCCAGCAGGGTCCCCAGGCCAACGGCATGCCCGAGCTCCACAAGCTGACACCTCCGCTGGGCGTCCTGATGGACCGCGGCTACAAGGTCGCTCTCGTCACCGACGGCCGCATGTCCGGCGCTTCGGGCAAGATCCCGGCCGCGATCCAGCTGACCCCGGAGGCCGCCGTCGGCGGTCCACTGGGCCGGGTCCGCGACGGCGACGTCGTCCGGCTCGACGCCACCGCCGGCACGTTGGAAGTCCGCGTCTCGGCCGAGGAGCTCGCCTCCCGCCCGCTCGTCGACTTCCCGCCGACCGGTCGCGAATGGGTCGGCACGGGCCGCGAGCTGTTCGCCGCCCTCCGCCGCTCGGTCGGTCCCGCTGACCGCGGCGCCACCGTGTTCGGCCCGATCACCGCCGACCACTTCGCCCCTGTCACCCACCTCTAGCCACTAATATATTGCCGCACCGACCACCGCCGACCTGCGCCTTAGCAATGACTCTTTGGACGACGCCGTCAAAAGACTCGTTGCAAAGGGCGCGGCGACGCCCGGCCAGCCCGCCCGCCACCAACCGCCCGCAGCCCTCCCGGCCACCTTTGCAATGAGTCTTTTGACTTCGTCCGCAAACGTTTTTTGCATCCGGGTGGGGGACGGAGGGGGTGTGGCAGTATCCGATATATCGGTTTTCGATCACAAAGATTGGCAAGGAGAGCGCCCGTGACCACCGGAGCCGACCTGCTGGAGCTGTCGCCCGTCATCCCCGTCGTCGTGGTCGACGACGCCGACCACGCGGTGCCGCTCGCCCAGGCGCTGCTGCGCGGGGGCATCCGCGTCATCGAGCTGACGCTGCGCACCCCGGCCGCGCTCGCCGCGATCGAGAACGTCGCGCGCGAGGTGCCGGAGATCGTGATCGGCGCGGGCACCGTGACGGCGCCGGAGCACGCCGAGCAGGCCGCGAAGGCCGGGGCGGCGTTCCTCGTCACGCCCGGCACGACCGATCGGGTGCTCGACGCCGCAGACGCGACCGGGCTGCCGTACCTGCCGGGCGCGGCGACCGTGTCCGAGGTGATGCGGCTGGCCGAGCGCGGGCTCAGCGCGCTCAAGTTCTTCCCGGCCGAGGCGGCGGGCGGCGTCGACTACCTGAAGTCGATCGGCGGGCCGATCCCGCACATCAGGTTCTGCCCGACCGGCGGCATCACCCCGCAGACCGCGCCGAACTACCTCGCACTGCCGAACGTCGGCTGCGTCGGCGGCTCGTGGCTGGCTCCGAAGGATGCGCTCAAGGCCGGCGACTGGGACCGCATCGAGACCCTCGCCCGCGAGGCTGTCGAGCTCAAGCAGGGCCAGCTCGGGTAACCCAGGTCACCAACCGGAATTTCGGCTCACATCACGGGACCGGCGTCCCATTCAGTTGGATTCTTCACCCAACGGATGGTGACGCCGGTCTCCTGTTGACGAAAGTTTGAGGGAAAGTGAATCGGCTCCCGTCCAATTGAGATTTCAACAGGAATAACGCCTATCTCCCGGGTGTCACACTTGCTCGTTGCAATGACGCGCGAGAGGAGCAGGTGTGGCTGTCCAGGAGGCCGACGTGGCGGGGTTGGTCGGGGAGCAGCTGACTATGTCGGCTTTCAACCAGCTATCCGGCAGTCTGGGTGGTTATTCCTTCGTCAAAGTGGTCCTCGACCGCCAGAACGAGACGATCCACTTCCTGAACAACGCGCGCCACGAGTTCCACGCGATCTACATCGGCCAGGAGATCCTGGGCATGGCCGAGCAGGAGATGCGGGCGCGCATCGACGAGTTCAACCAGAGCTTCTACCACGCCTCTGACCGGCGGTTCTTCCTCGGCATCCTGTCGCTGCACAAGCGCGAGGACAAGCGCATGTTCTCACTGGAGACGGTCGAGGTCGACACCATGTCGGCGGACATGATCGAGTTCTTCTACTCCGAGGTGCGCCGCAACGTCGACGCCTCGACGCCCCTGTTCTTCAAGCCCGCCAACCACCTCCAGGAACAGGAGGTGGCGGAGCTTCCCGTGGAAAGGCTGCCACGGATCCTGGCGCACGAATTGTTCTCCACGGCGGAGTTCGTGGCGTTGAATCCGGGTACGACGAAGGGCCGGTTGCGCGCATTCCGCACCGAGCAGGAGTACCGGGAGAACTCGCTGGAGTGGTTCGACATCGTGGTGATGCACCGCGTTCCGGACGACATTCCGCGGCTCGCCGGCATCATCAACGCGAGCCACACCACTCCCCTGTCGCACACGAACGTCCTGGCGACCGGCTGGTCCATCCCGAACGCCATCCAGCTCGGCGCGTTCGACCTGATCGACCGGGAGAACCTCGACGGCCAGTGGGTCGAGTACGAGGTGTCGCCGAAGAGCGCGACCGTCGGGTTGCGGCTGATCGACGAGCCGCAGGACCTCGGCCAGCGCCCCGCCTGGTACGCCCAGCGCATCACGCTCGAGGAGCCCGAGGACACCTACAACCCGATCCTCAACCTCGCCAAGATCCGCTACAACGACAGCCACCGCTACGGCACCAAGGCCGCGAACCTCGGCGAGCTGCACCACGTGCTCGCCACCGAGTCACCGCGCCGGCTGCTCGGTTTCTTCTCGGTGCCGCGCCCGCCGCGGGACAACCTCATGCCGTACCTGGCGAAGCTGCTCGACAGCGACGGCGACGTGCTCGCCGCCGCCCAGCAGCTGCTCGCGGAACGGGTCCGGGTGCCTCGCGGCGTCGCGCTGCCGTTCTCGATGCACCAGGGCTTCCTGGAGTCGTCGCCGAAGATCCAGCAGGCCATCGGCAAGCTGAAGATGGCGCTGGAGCTCAACGCCCGCGAGATCGAGCCGTTGTGCGTCGAGCTGCAGCGGCTGATCCGCAAGACCCGCGTGCCGGACTACCTGCTGTCCGAACTGGACAGTGCGCTGGTCGAGAACCTGGCCGGGGTCAGGACGTTCGTGGTGCGCAGCTCGTCGAACGCGGAGGACCTCGCCGGGTTCTCCGCTGCGGGCATCTACGAGTCGTACAACCACGTCACGAGCGCCGAGAAGATCGTGGAGTCGGTCAAGGAGGTGTGGGCCTCGCTCGTGTCCGCGCGAAGCGTCCGGCTCAGGCAGCAGGCAGGCATCTCGCTCGACGACTGCTTCATGGGCGTCGTGATCCAGGAGCAGGTCAAGGCGGACTTCGGCGGCGTCATGGTCACCACGAACCCCATGAACCGCAACGACTTCCGCAACGTCTACATCAACGTCTCGCCGAACGTCACCGACGTCGTCGAGGGCTCGAAGCTGCCGATGCAGTACCTCTACTCCACTGTGGAGGGTGGCGGTCGCACGGTCTCCCTCGGTGACGCGAAGGAAGACCTCGGTCCCAGGACACAGGCGCAGCTGCAGCGGCTCGCGATCGTCGGACGGTTGCTGCAGTCGCACTTCTCGCCGGACTACACGTTCGACTCGCCGGTCGACATCGAATGGCTCGCCACCGACGACATCCTGTACGTCCTGCAGCTGCGGCCGTACTCGATCTGATGCTGGGACTTCGCGTACCGGCGACTCCGGATGTGGCGCGTGCCGTCCGCCTGACGTACGGCTTCCAGTTCTTCTTCGGGCTGCTGCTGTGGATCCCGATCTTCTACGAGTACCAGAAACAGCTCGGGATGAGCGACGCCGAGATCTTCGGCATCCAGTCGATCTACTACGTCGCGTTCTGCCTCATGGAGATCCCGACCGGCATGGTCGCGGACCGCTTCGACTACCGCACGTCGTTGTGGCTCGGCGCGAGCGTGCTGGTCGGCGCGAACCTGGTGCCGGTGTTCGCGGGCAACTACACCGGGTTCCTGATCCACTTCCTGCTGATCGCGCTCGCCAGGTCGTTGATCTCGGGTGCCCAGAGCGCGTACCTGTACGAGTACCTCAACGCCCACGACGCCGGGCACCTCTACCTCAAGGTCGAGGGCGTCGGACGGTCGTACAGCCTGGTCGGCAAGATCGTGTACTGGCCGGTGATCGGGCTGCTGATGCAGTGGAACATGCCGTCGCCGTACTGGCTCACGGCGATCAACGCCGCGATCGCCGTGGTTCTCGCGTTGAAGCTCCCGCCGATTCCTGGCTGGACGAGGCCGGAAGGCAAGACGTCCAAGCTGCTCGCGGGCGTCGGCGGGGCGTTCAGCTCGCTCAAGGCCTCGCGCTGGCTGCTCCTGCTCATGGTCCAGGGCATCGCGATGTTCACGCTGGTGCGGATCCTGCAGGTGAACCTGTTCCAGCCGGTGCTCGAGTCGAAGCACGTCTCGGTCAACTGGTACGGCTCGGTGCTCGCCGCGATGACGATCTTCGAGGCGATCGCCGCGGCAAGACCGCACTGGCTGTCGAAGAAGATCGGCCCAGCGAAGTCGGTGTTCCTGCTGACGATCGTGATGGCGTTGTCGATCGGCTTCATCGTGCCGTCCGGCGGGGTCCTGACGATCGTGTTGCTGTGCCTGTTCTCCGTTACCGCGGGCATGAGCTTCCCCATCCAGAAGAAGCTCCTCAACGACGCGATCCCGGACTCCCGTTACCGCGCAACGCTTCTCTCGATGGAGTCCATCATGGACCGTGCCGTGTGCGCGGTCGTGGCGGTCGCACTCGGCGCCTACCTCGCCGGCGGGCAGCTCAACGAGTTCCTGGTGCTGTCGTCGGTCGTCACCGTGATCCTGATGGCGTTGCTGGCGGGCCTGTTGATCGCCGTCAGGACCACAAGGCGGCGACGAGCTCAGCTCGTCCGTTGATGCCGAGTTTGCGGTAGGCGCTCGACAGGTGCAGCTCCACCGTGCGGCGGGTCAGGTGCAGCATCTCGGCGATCTGCCGGTTCGTCAGACCCTGCGCCGCCATCCGCGCGACCCGGTTCTCCTGCTTGGTCAGGCCCTGCACCTGGTCGTCCTCGTCGCGCACCTCGTCGCCCGCGAGCTTGGCCAGCGGGTGGGCGCTGAGGCGGCGCGCCAGTTCGAACGCACGGCGCAGGTGCGGGGCGGCGGCCTCGGTGCGTCCCTTGCGGCGCAGGTGATGCCCGAGCCAGTACAACGACTGGGCGTGCAGCAGCCGGTGCGGTGACGAGGCGAGCAGCTGTTCCGCCTCGGCCAGGACATCGACGTCGTCGGTGCTGATGCCGACACTCATCAGCGCGGTCCCGACAACGCGCGTGGAACCCCACCGCTTGGCGAGATCCAGCTCCTCGTGCGCGAGCCGGGCCGCGTCGTCCTTGTTGCCCAACGCCAAATACGCGCGCACCGCGTGGTGCCGCCACGCCAGCAGCGCGGGGTTCGGCATCTCTCGTTCGGCGAGCCGTCGGCCGGCCTCCAGCAGGTCCTCCAACGCACCTTCGGCATGGCACGACGCGAGCTTCAGCCGGCCGCGGGCGTAGACGACGTTGATGTGCTGCAACAGATTCCCGTCCTCGACGACGAGCGGGGCCGCCTCGTCGAACTGCCCCATCTCGATGCACACCTCGGCGAGCTTGGCCATGGCCAGCAGGACCGCGGGGCAGTCCGTGCTGCCCGTCGAGGTCGGCGTCAGGAACGTGTACGCGCGCGCCAGATCACCGCTGTTGTGGAAGGCGGCGGCGCGGGCGACCATGCTCAGCATTCCCCGGCGCAGGTGCGGGTCGTACGAGACCGGCGCGGTGCTGTGCGAGAGCCAGAACTTGTTGATGTGCTCGGGATGGTCGGCGAGCACCGGCACCAGGAACGTGAACAGGTAGGGCTCGCCGAACACGTCGACCCACTCGCCGTCGAGTGCCTCCAGCGCGTGCTCGACGGCTTCGGTCGACGAATCACCGCTGCGAGCGTTGCCGACCGCGAGCAACGCCTGCCGCGCGCGCCGCAGGTTCGGGTCCTGCGGGATGTCGCCGATGAGGTCGTCGTAGTACTTGCCCGCGCAGTTGGCCATCCGGGCGTCGCGGTTGGCGGCGAGGAGGTACGTGGTGCAGACGAGGTTCCAGACCAGGTCGCGGTCCTCTGGCAGCAGCCGCGCGACCACCATGATCGCCAGCGACACCGCGAAGTGCGCGTCGGAGCCCGTGCACATGTTCTGGATCAACGACAGCGCGGCGTTCGCGGCGAGATGCGGGTCCTCGCAGGCGGTCAGCGCGTCCCGGACCCGGTCGCGGCCTTCCCTGTTGTCCTTGAGGTGTTCGGCGTGGCCGAGCTCGACCTCGATCGACAGCCGGTCCTCATCGGACAGATGTTCGTCCAGCGCTCGTTCGAGGTGCTCGACGCCGCCGACTTCCCGCAGCAGGTCGACGGACCACGGCAGGCGGACGGACCTGGCCTTCAGCACGTGCTCGGCGACGCGTTCGTCCGGGGCGTCGGACTCGAACAGCAGCCAGGCGGCACGGGCGTGCGCGGCGGACCGGACGGCGATCGGCATGTCGGCGAGGATGCTGTTGCGCACGAACGGATGGCGGAACGTCAGCGGGTCGGTGTCGGCGAGCACGCCGAGGCGGACGAGCGTGTCGACGGCGGGCAACGCGTCGAAGCCGGTCAGCGCGGACAGCAGGTCCAGGCCGGCGTCACCGTTCAGCACGGCGGCGGAGCGGGCGACTTCGGCGGCGCCCGTGTACTCACGCAGCCGCATGCCGATCATCTCGCCGACCGAAGCAGAGCCCTCACCTTCCTCGCGTAGCAAGGCTTGTAGCAGATAGGGATTGCCGCCGGTGAGCTCGTGGCAGCGTTGCGGATCCCTGTCGGTGAGCTGTCCGATCGCGGTGACGTCGAGGCCTTCGAGGTCGATGCGGTGCGGGTGGGCGCCGGCGATCTCGGGCAGCGTCACCTCGTCCGTGGAGAGGTAGCCCTGGGAGGCACCGAGAGCGATGACGACCGGCATGCCCTGCATCCGTGGCCGCAGGTAGGCGAGCGCGCGCTTGGAGAACGTGTCGGCGACGTGGACGTCGTCGATGACCATGAGGATCGGTGCCTTGCGCGCGGAGTTCGCAGCGCGCGCGTACAGCTCTTCGAGGTCATGTTCGTTGGCGAGGCACGGAGCGAGCTGGCGTACCACGGCACCCGGCAAGTGGCTCTCCAGCCGGGCGCTCTTGGCCATGCGCACGGTGAACCCGCGCCCTCTGGCCTCGGCCGTGAAGGCGTCCAGCAGCGCGGACTTGCCGATGCCGAAGCCTCCGGTGACGACCACGCACGAGGCCGTCCCTTGTACTGCGTCGTCCAGCAAACGTCCGAGAGCCGCGAGTTCCGCGTCCCGGCCGAGCAGTGGAGATGTCACCTCTGCCTACCCCTGCCTTCGGTACCGAGAGGTCCGCAGGCCGAACGTTTCGGTGTTCCTTCGGTGAGGACCGTAGAGACCTGCGCTTCGTCGTCGGGCAAACTTACCCACAGGTAACGGTTAACGGAACTGTGAGCTGTTCGGGAGAGCGCGATGATCTGGGCCAGGCTGGTGGGCGGATGGCTCCGCCTCGCCTGCGCGCTCATCGGGTCACCTGTCGCTTCACACGTGCCGGAACAGCGGAAACGGCCCGGAGCAAGACTCGGGGCGAGCAGACTCCGCACGCGTCAGGGTGCCGGCTTCGACAGGATCGACGGTGTTCGTGGACAACGACTCCACGACCGTCAGGACTGCGGCGATGGCCACGACGACGCCCGCCGCCAGCATCAGGATGGCGCGGGTGACGCGGCCCGAGACAGGGCACGGCCGGTTGCCGGCAGGTGGATGGACGACCTGACGCAACACAGGCGCGAACATGCCGAAGTCGGCCGCGTCGCGCTGGCAGCTCTCGCACCCGGCTAGGTGCCGGGAGAAGATCACGTGCTGGCCGGGGTCGAGCACCCCGAGCGCATATGCCGCAACATCACCGCACGGCCCGTCGGGGCTCGTGCGGTTTTCGCTGTCCACCGCTTCCCCTGGCGGTCCTACTACGTACACGGGGTCGTGATGTGGTTGACGAGTCACCATCACGCTAGCTCCTGTCCTGCAGCGCCCGGCGGATCGTGTGCATGGCCTTGTACAGCCGGGACTTGACGGTTCCTTCCGGGACTCCGAGAACGATCGCGGCCTCCTTCACGGTTCGTCCCATGACATACGTTTCGTAGATGGCCGAACGGTGTTCATCACTCAATTGGCGTACTACATCGGTAATGACCATCACCGAAAGTGTCTGTTCTGTGTCGTCCGGAGATTCAGCGATGTCCGGGCGAAGCAATTCCACTTCCTGAGGCCTCGCCTGACGGCTGCGCCATCCGTCGATCACAATGCGACGAGCCACGGTACAAAGCCACCCGCGCAACATCCCCGGTTCACGAACAAGGTGAGCGGAGTTCTGCCAAGCCCTGATCAACGTCTCCTGGACAACATCTTCTGTCCATTGGCGGTCGTAGTTGGTCAGACACAGGACCTGCGAGAACAACATCCGCTGGAACTGCCCGTAGAGGAGCGTGAGCAATTCCTCGTCCTGATGGGCTTGTGCGACCCTGCCCTGATCGACCATGAAGCTTGCGACCTCCCCAGATATCGGCGACGGCTTCGCTTCGGGCGGCAGGCCTAGCGACTCGGTGGCCGAGTATGGAATCCATCGCATCCTACATCGTGAACACGAAATCCTCTCGGGTACGTAAATCCAGCCCCAATGGTTCGCAAGTTCTGCTGTGATCCACGTCACATAAGCATCTTCGCATGTCCTGTGAACCGGGGCTCCACCTGCGCGTATTACCTTCGAAGGCAGCTCGATCGCGGGGAGGAACGGGCACTATGCGTCACCGGTTGGGTACGCTGGGGCAGCACGCAGCGCTGTTTGCCGTCTCGTCTGCAGTATTTCTGGGAGCGCTCATAGGAGCAGTTCCGGCAAATGCGCAGTCGACCGACGTGCAACCCTCGGAACGCTCTTTCATGGTATCTCTGCGCCAAGCGAACTCTTGGCTCGTACCAATCAGCAAAGAGGCTCCGACGCGGACCACGAATGCAGGTATCAGCAATGCCGGAAGGGACATCTTCGAAGGCCACTCTCGACTCGACGTCGATCTGCTCAAAGCCGCCACCGAACTGGGCGTGGTGCTGCCGAACGACGTGAGCAGTGAACACCAGTCACTCATCAACGAGATGGCAGAACGCACCGGCGACAACCACGACCGCGCCTACGCGACGATCGTGCGCCAGACTCAGGGCGGCCTTCTCGTAATGGCCGTGCAAACGCGCGCCACAACGCAGAACACCACAATTCGCACGCTCGCCCACCAAACCGTTCAAATGCTCATCCGCACGATGACGGTCGTCGAGAACACAGGTCTGGTCGACCCGTCCGCGCTCGAATTGGTGGCGGTCAAGGCACAGGTGAACGCGATTCGCGTCATCGGCCAGAACGTCGAACCGTCGGACCGGGAATTGCTCGTGCTGCTCACCCAGCATTCGCTGTGGCAGAAACCGGCGAGCCGCGAGAGCTCGGATCGGGCCAGGGATGCGAAGGTCCGCAAGGTCGCGGGCCAGCTCGCCGCCGAACACACCCAGCTCGTCTCGGCGGTCGCGGAAGCGGCCTCTCAGATCGGCGTCGATCTGCCGACCGAACCGACCACCGAGCAGAAGTCGTGGGCGAACGCCATCTCGTCGAGCTCCGGCGACGAGTTCGACCGCATGTACGCGAACCTGTCCCGCGCCGCCGACGGCTCCCTGATCACCCAGGTCGCCCGGGCACGCGCGACGACCAAGAGCGTCCCCACGCGCATCGCCGCACAAACCGGTCTCACGCTCCTGCTCAAGCACATGCTCCTGCTGGAGGGCACCGGCCTGGTGAAGTCGAACTCCCTTCAGATGACCGACGTCCCGGCCATCACCCAGAAACAGCCCAACGCCAGCGCACCCGCACAGCCCGACGACTCCCCCACGAGCATCGGCTTCATCACCGGGATCATCGTCCTGGTCGTAGCCGGCGCGGGCACCCTCTGGCTGGTCCGAGCCGTCGGCCACCACGGCGAACACCGCCGCTAGCCCACCCCGGCCCGGCACTGATATATCGGCTGCGCAGCCCTCGCCACCCGATATATCACCCGCCGCCTGCCGCCTTGGCAATGAGTCTTTTGACGACGTCGTCCAAAGAGTCATTGCTAAGGCGCAGGTCGGCGGGTTGCTGGGTTGACATAGTCAGGATGAAAGGCGAAACGTGCCCAGGACCTCGACGCTGGTGGAGCCGGTGGCGCCGGCCGAGCGGGTGTCGCGGACGACGGCGACGTGGTCGGCGTCGGGCGGAGCGGGCACCACAACGGTCAGGACGCGCGGGGCGTCCGAACTGATATATGGATCTTGGGGGAAGGTTTCGACGTTGCTGCCGAGGCCTGCCCGGACCGGGACGCGGCTGAGGGTTCGGCCGTCGCGGTCGCGGACTTCCACGTGGTCGCCGGAGTCCCGGAGTGTGTGACTGTCGCGGAAGGGACCGGCGGTGACATCTTTCGGCACGTTGACCGGGTGCTGCTCCAGGAGCCGGACGCCGTCCGAGGTGAACTCGAAGATGAGGCGGACGGATCTGGTCAACGGAACGTCGGTCATGGCGAGTGCCTCCGGAGGGGTCGCAGGGGTCCCTTGTATGAGGCATCGCGGGCGAGGCTGAGTACGTGTCCAGGTTTGCGCCGTGTCCACCCGTTCGACGGCGTGCGCTTCGGTGAGGTCGACCGCCTCCCACTTGTCGACCAGCCGGTCGATCACCGCGGCCGGCACCGGTTCCCGGCGGGCGCGGTTGCGGGAGTGGATCACGGCCTTGGGGGCTTCGAGGCCGACGAGCGTGATCCGGGCGTGGTAGTCGGCGGCCAGGCCGATGCAGCGGTCGCGCAGCTGGCGGGAGATGTTGGTCGCGTTCCAGACGAACCTCTCCCCCGCACGAAGCAGCACCCGCGCTTCCTCGAACGCCGCAGCCGCCACGGCGCGTTGGTCGCCATCAGGCGCGATGCCGAGTCGTGCGCGCACGGAGTCGAGGCTGACGACCGGCCAGCCTGGACGATGAGCGGCGATCCAGTGGTCCTTGCCGACACCCGGCAGACCGGACAGCACGGTCACCTCGACGCGCGTGTCGTCGTAGGCGGCGTAGTCCGGGTCGCGGCCGGGAGTGCGGAAGTACTGGAACCGCGCGTGGTCCGACGGGAAGAGACGCGGCCGGTCGAGGCACGAGCGTTCGCGGCAGTACTCCTCGAACAGGGCGATGTTCTCGAGCACCGACTCGGCGTCGCCGCAGATCCGGCCGAGGATGTCGGCGCGGGCGAGCGTCGCGAGGTCGTCGTTGCGCGCGACCAGGCTCACCCGGAACGCGATCTGGTCGAGGTCGGGACGTTCCAGCGCCCAGAACGGAACCTGGTGGTGGCGCACCAGAGCCGCGATGTGTTCGCGCCACGCGATCGGGCGGCCCATCTCCCACAACAGCTTGCGTGCCAGGAGATCTCCGGCGCGCGAGTGGCCGTGGGCGGTGATGCGCCCGTCGTCGATCTGGGTGCGGAACGGCTTCGCGACGTCGTGGAGCAGCACCGTCGCGAACAAGCGCACCCGGTCGGGTTCGGGGCGTGCGCGCCACTCCGGCAGCGAGACGAGAGCCTCGCACGCCATCCGGGTGTGGGTGGCGACGTCGCCTTCCGCGTGGTGGATCGGGTCCTGCGGCACGCCTTCCAACGCGCGCACCCACGGGAACGCCGCGCGGACGGCGTTCCAGTCGAGAGTCCACTGTGGACCGGCAGGGCAGAGTTCCTCAAACACCGGACACGACCCGGTTCGGCAGGATCGGGCGGTCCTGCCAATGACTGCCCGAGTCCAGCACTGCGGTGAGGAACGTCGGGCGCACCCACTTGTAGCGCTCGACGGTGCGGCCGTTCTCCTCCACCTTGATGTAGAGGCCTTCCATGTGGTCGTCGGAATCCGTTTCCGCGACAACGGTTTCCGCGTCCTGCCCCGCCGCCAGCGCCGCCTCGACCAGCGCGTCTCGCCACAGAGCGGTGCGACAGGTGGACGGGCCGATCAGCGCGGTCAGGTCCTGCAACGTCCGCAGCGGGCCCTCGTGCAGCACGGGCACGGGCACCACCGGCGTTCCGGCGAGCACGCGGCGGCGTTCCGGTGTGGACAGGAAGTCGCCCGTCTCGCGGTCGAGCAGGTCGAACTCGCAGAAGTGGTGCGGCAGCGCGTCGTAGAACACGGTGTGCTTGGCGTAGAGCCATTCCCCGTAGAGGACGAAGCGCGTGCCGAGCCGTTCCCAGAGCACGCTCTGGTGCGTCGCCGCCCACGCCTTCAGCGGCGCGAACTGGCGTTCGCGCGGCCCGCCGGTCAGGAAATGGCCGCGTGACTGCAACTTCAGCGCGGCGGAGGAGTCGAAGCTGATGCCGGCGTTGGCACCGTCGAGCTTCTCCTCGACGACCAGGTGCCGCCCCGCGATCGCGCGGAACGGCACCTGGTCGAGGTCCTCGTCGCCCGGTTGCAGGCGCGAGCCCTCCAGATGGGGCGTTCGCGGGTACTTGCGCAACATGCCCCATTTTGTAACCCGCCCGAGCGCCCGCTCGCGAACGGTTTACGCCTGACCGACGAACGCGGCCTTGTCGGACTTGAAGCTCGGCTCGAACACGAGCTGCATCTCACCGGGCTGTTTGCCGACGGAGTACGCGACGTCGTAGGTGTAGGTCTTGCCGGGCAGCACGGTCGCCGTGTCGAACGTGCTGCCACAGCCGTTGCTGTCGAAGACCCGCTCCGCCTGCTGCCCGTTGAACTGCGCGTCGTTGCCGATCGTCAGCAACGCGGTCTCGAACGCGGTGCTCGTACCGTTGGTGATGGTGACCTTGAACTTCACCGCGCGGGCGATGTTCGCCGGCGCCGCGTACTGGCCGGGCGTGCACGCGACCGGCGCGGCGACCTCGATCGAAAGGCCGTTCTCCCACGTGTACCGCTCGCCCCAGGTCGGCGGTTTGGTGACCGCTTGCTGTTTCGGGGTCTCACCTGCGACGCCGACCTGACCCTGGTTCGTGGTGCCGTTGAGGATGTTGTCGAGCTCCTTCGCCGTCGCCTGCTGCGCCATCACCGTGAAGACGATCGCGGCGACGCAGAGGACGACACCGATCGCGGCGAGAACCTTGCGCGTGCCGAACAACGCGATCACGCCGAGCACGAGCCCGACGAACGCGGCGATGGCGGTGAGGTTGTTGAGGAAGATGACCCACGAGCAGACGACGCCGACGATTCCGAGGATCACCGCCGACCACGCGAGCGCACCGAACCGTGTGGGCTTCCGCGGTGCGACCGGAGGCGGGGCGTAGACGGACTGCGTCGGATAGGTCATCACGGCTCCTGGCGGTTGCGATGTGTGACCACCACGTCGATTGGTCCGCTTTACCTGTTAGCGCCGCACTCGGGCACCACTCGATCGAGTTACTCACGGCACGTCAGCCGACTTCCGTCGGTAGCGAGCTGGATACGATCCGTACAGGCTTGGCGCTGCATGCCATCCCTGAAAGGAACCCTGCACATGGCACGACGACTCGTCGTTTCCCTGCTCGCGGCGATCGCCGCACTCGGCGTCACGACGGCACCCGCGCAAGCCGCCGTCGACTTCGCCGGAACCGTCGGACTCAGCAACTGCTCCGGCTCACTGGTCCGCCTGCCGAGCTCGACGGCCGCGGACAAGGCGCTCATGCTCACGAACGGGCACTGCTACCAGCTCATGAAGGCGGGCCAGGTGGTCACCAACCTGTCCGCCAACCGTGAGGTCAAGCTGCTCAACGGCGCCAGCACCGAGATCGCCAAGCTCCGCACGGCCAAGCTCCTCTACGCGACGATGACCGGCACCGACGTCGCGTTCTACCAGCTCAACACGACGTACGGGCAGATCCAGCAGCAGTACGGCATCCGCGCGCTGGAGCTGTCGGCCTCGCATCCCGTGGCGAAGACCGACATCCGGGTCGTCTCCGGCTACTGGAAGAAGATCTACTCCTGCCAGGTCGACGGCTTCGTCTACCAGCTCAAGGAAGCCGACTGGACCTGGCGCGACTCGCTGCGCTACACGTCGTCGTGCAACACCATCGGCGGCACCTCGGGTTCGCCGATCATCGACAACGTGAGCGGCAAGGTCGTCGGCATCAACAACACCGGCAACGAGAGCGGCGGCCGCTGCACGATGAACAACCCGTGCGAGGTCGACGCGGCCGGCAAGATCACCGTTCGCAAGGGCATCAACTACGGCCAGCAGACGTTCGACTTCGTCGCCTGCTTCGGCCCCGGCACGACGCTGAACCTGGCACTGCCGGGCTGCAAGGTCGCGAAGCCCTGACGTTTGAAGGACATGGCGAAAGCCGGGGCGCCCCTGCTGCGCCCCGGCTTTCTGCTTCTACTAACGCGCGGCGCGGACGATCAGGTCGGCCACGGTGTCCGGCTGAGACACGGCCACCGAGTGCGACGCACCGCGAACCTCGACGACGGCCTTGGCGTGGGCGCGCTCGGCCATCCACTTCTGGGCCACGACCGGGATGTTCTTGTCCTTGCCCGCCACCACGAAGTACGACGGGATCTGGTGCCACGCGGGGTCACCGGCCTTCTCGGTCAGCGCGGTGTCGTTGACCGGGCGCTGCGTCGCCGCCGCCAGCGTCGCGTCCTTGCGCGAGACGTCGGCCGCGAACTGCTGCCAGTACTTGTCCTGCTGAATCACCAGGTCCTTGCTGCCGTCACCGATGTCGATGGTCGACAGCGTGTCGCCGAGCGTGCTGCCGGGGAACTTGTTCGAGAGCTCCAGCGCGCTCTCGCCCTTCTCCGGCGCGAATGCCGCGACGTAGACGAGCGACTTCACGTTCGGGTTTCCGAGCGCCGCCTCCGACTGGACCATGCCGCCGTACGAGTGGCCGGCGAGCACGATCGGCCCGTCGATCGAGGCGAGCACCTTGCGCAGGTAGCTTGCGTCACCTGTGAGCGACCGCAGCGGGTTCGCCACCGCGACGACCGGGAATCCCTTGCGCTGCAGGCGTTCCACGACGCCGTTCCAGCTGGATGCGTCCGCGAACGCGCCGTGCACCAGCACGACGGTCGGCTTCTTGGCGCCGGACTTCTCGGTCTCCTCCGAGGCTCCGGCACCCGACGGGACAACAGCAGCCAGCGCCAGCAGGGTCCCAAGAACGGCGAACACCTTACGAACTCGCATTGCTCTCTCACTCTCTCGTCAGGCACCGCGGCGGCGGTGCATCGCGCTCGATTAGGTCGTGCACGATGTAAGTTACCCGACGAGATACCTCGTACGCGATGTAATTCAGGTCACTCGATAGGCGGCTAGCGCTCGGCGCCGTGCTTGACCCGGTGCAACGCCTTGCGCAGGACTGCGATCTCGTCGTTGGTCATACCGAGCGCCTCACCGAGCTTGCTGGTCATCTCGCCGCCGATCCACTGCAGGTCACGACCCTTGTCGGTGAGCTGCACGAGCACGGACCGCTCGTCGTCGGGGTGCGTGACGCGCACCAGCAGCCCGCTCTTCTCCAGCCTCTTGATCAACGGCGACAGGGTGCTGTACTCGAGGTCGAGCTCGTGGACGAGCTCCCGGATCGGCCGCGAGTCGCGCTCCCACAGCAGGAGCATCACCAGGAACTGCGGGTAGGTGATGCCGGCCTTGTCCAAGATCGGGCGGTAGAAGCCCGTGACCGCTCTCGACGTCGTGTAGAGGTCGAAGCAGAGCAGGTCGGAGACGGTGGGAATGGCCTCGGACGGCGCGTCGGGAGTGGTGCTCACAACGCCAGACTACTCGCGCACGATGTAATCAGCCGCCATCGGCGACCGGCGCAGGCCAGGGCAACACGGTGAGCTCGGGCCACTGTTCGCGCCACCGCCGGGTTTTCGCCGCGTACACGCTGCGCGGGGCGAGCACGGGGTTCGGCCGGACAACGAGGTTGAACACGTCGGCAAGGCCGTGCGGCGCGTAGATCCGCCACCTGTCCGCTTCGTCGAGCCGGACGCCGACGCAGCACGTCGTGGCCGCGAAGGAGTCGATGGCCGCCTCGGTTGAGGTGTGGGGCTCGCAGGGAACCCCGAAGCGGTCCTCGTACCAGAGGTGCACGCGGGCCTCGTTGCGGATCTCGACGACCGCGGACAGGCCGCCGAAGGCACGTTCACCGGCCTGGATGACCTCGTTCTCCGCCTCCCAGCTGAGGTCGGAGTCGTTGAAGTAGAACAAGTCGTAGTCCTTGATGCCCTCTGCCGGTGGTCGGCCGGAGACCACGTTCCACACCGTCTGGAACACGCACCCGGCCGTCAGGTACCAGCCTGGGAGATCGAGCTTCGCGGCACGAGCCAGGACCTCGGTCAGCAGCTCGTTGCGGGCGAGGATCGCCCGGAGTGCGTCGACCTGCTCGTCGATCGGGAGCCGGCCGAGCGGCACACCTGACACCAGCGAACCCTTCCACGCAACCCTTGCGCCCCAACGCGGCCATCAGAGGACGGACTTCGATCCGTCCGCGTCGGACAGCGTGCGCAGACCAGTTCGACGACCAGACCGCGAGACCTGAGCCAGGACGAGGTCTCGTCCAACGCCTCGTCACCCGCCGCACGCAGCTCGTCCTGCACCACACGGCAGGCGAGGCCCCCGGCGCAATCCTCACGCGCCAAAGCACCCATCAGACAGCGGATCTCAGCCACCCGGCCAGCGTGCGAAAACGTCTTGCGGACCAGCACGCGAGCCCGCAGCCACCGCACCTCGCAGCGCAGCACCACGACCATGCCGTCGCCGCGGCGGCTACGCGACCGAGCCAGACCTGGCCTAGGACCAGGTCTCGTCCAACGCCGACGCCTCGTCACCGGCGGCACGCAGCTCGTCGCGGACCACGCGGTAGGCGAGGCCCTCGGCGTATCCCTTGCGCGCCAACGCACCCACCAGGCGGCGGATCTTGGTCGTCTCGTCCACACCGGACAGCGTGCGGAGGCGTTTGCGGACCAGCTCGCGGGCCCGCTCCTCCTCCGCCTCACCGTCCACCGCGGCCACGGCTTCGGCGACCACCTCGTCGGCCACGCCCTTGCGGCGCAACTCCATGGCCAGGGCTCGGCGGCCCAGGCCGTTGTACGTGTGGCGCGAGCGGACCCACATCTCGGCGAACTGAGCGTCGTCGATCAGGCCCGCGCGGTCGAACTTGCCGAGGACGGTCTCGGCCGCGGCGGGACTGATTCCCTTGCGCAGCAACGCGTCGTGGAGCTCTTGCCGGGATCGGGCGCGAGCGGTGAGCAGCGCGTAGCAGATGTCGCGTGCTTTGCGCTGCTCCTCAGCCTCGTCCACCCCGCACTACCTCTTAGAACTCGACCGGCGCGGCGGGAACCGTCTCGTCGGCGTCGAGGGTGGCGCCGATGCCGAGCTTGTCCTTGATGCGCTTCTCGACCTCGTTCGCGATGTCCGGGTTGTCCAGCAGGAACTTGCGGGCGTTCTCCTTGCCCTGGCCCAGCTGGTCGCCCTCGTAGGTGTACCAGGCACCGGACTTGCGCAGGATGCCCTGGTCGACACCCATGTCGATGAGCGAGCCCTCGCGGCTGACGCCCTTGCCGTAGAGGATGTCGAACTCGGCCTGCTTGAAGGGCGGCGCGACCTTGTTCTTCACGACCTTGACCCTGGTGCGGTTGCCCACGGGCTCGCCGCCGTCCTTCAGGGTCTCGATGCGGCGCACGTCGAGGCGCACGGAGGCGTAGAACTTCAGCGCCTTACCACCGGTCGTGGTCTCCGGGGAGCCGAACATCACGCCGATCTTCTCGCGCAGCTGGTTGATGAAGATCGCGGTGGTGTTGGACGCGCTCAGCGCACCCGTGATCTTGCGCAGCGCCTGGCTCATCAGGCGGGCCTGCAGACCGACGTGGTTGTCGCCCATCTCGCCCTCGATCTCGGCGCGCGGCACGAGGGCCGCGACCGAGTCGATGACCAGGATGTCGAGCGCGCCGGAACGGACCAGCATGTCCGCGATCTCGAGCGCCTGCTCACCGGTGTCGGGCTGGGAGACCAGCAGCGCGTCGGTGTCCACGCCCAGCTTCTTCGCGTACTCGGGGTCGAGCGCGTGCTCCGCGTCGATGAACGCCGCGATGCCGCCCGCCTTCTGCGCGTTCGCCACGGCGTGCAGCGCCACCGTCGTCTTACCCGACGACTCCGGACCGTAGATCTCGACGACCCGGCCACGCGGCAGGCCACCGATGCCGAGCGCCACGTCCAGCGCGATCGCGCCGGTCGGGATCACGGCGATCGGGGCACGGCCCTCTTCGCCGAGGCGCATCACGGAACCCTTGCCGAACTGCTTGTCGATCTGTGCCAGGGCCAGCTCGAGCGCCTTGTCCCGGTCGGGTGCTGCGGGTGCCATCTTGGGTCCACCTTTTGTCGTCTGCCGTTGCTTCGTCATGTTGGACCTGACGCTACTGGCGGGGTCTGACAATTCTGCGAAGCCGGGGGTCGGAGCCACTGTAGCCGAACACGTGTTCGAGCACACGTGACACTCCGAACCACGAGCTCAGCGTCGATTTTCGGGAACTTCGAACGCGTCGCAGACCGCGACCCAGACCTCTTTGGCACCGATCCCCGCCTCCAACGCGTCGTCGGCGGTACGTCCTCCCAGCGACGACAGCACGTGGTCGCGGGCGATCATCTCGGCCCTGACCTGGCCGAACTCCCCTGCCATGAGTTTGCGGAACATGGTGATGCGCACCGGAAGACCCTAACGAACGGGCTTTCGCAGCGATGCGAAGAGGCACACCACGAGCAACGGCAGCGCGGTGAACCCGACGATCAGCCCGAGCGCCGCGTACGACCACGCCGTCACCACGATCCCGGACACCGCGCCACCAACGGCCCCACCGACGTTCATCACCAGATCGGACAGCCCCTGCGCGGCCGGCCGATCTTCGACCCGCACAGATTCAGTGAGCAACGCGGACCCCGACACCAGCCCCGCCGACCAGCCGAACCCGAGCAGCGCCAGTCCCGCGGCGAGCTGCGGAGCGTCGTGCGACGGCGCCATCCCCGCGATCCCGGACGCCGCCACCACCAGCGACGCGCCGATCGCGAGCACCGGCACCCGCCCCAGCCGGTCCGCCATCCACCCGAACAACGGGCTCGCGGCGTACATCGCGGCCACGTGCAGGCTGATCACCACGCCGACCACGCGCAACGACGCCCCGGCGTGGTTCATGTGCACCGGCGTCATCGACATCAGCCCGACCATCGCGGTGTGGCACAACATCACTCCAACGAGTGCAAGTCGCGCCATCGGCCCGAGCGATCCCCAGATCTTCAGACCACCCGGCGTGCCACCGCCGGAGCAGTGCGGAGATTCAACCGGTCGAGTGCTTCTCACCACGACCAGAGGGTCCGGGCGAAGCCCGAACTGGATCACCAGCACCGCCACGCCGAGCACCACGGCGGCGAGCAGGAACGGCCCGGCACCCACTGGCAGACCGAGGAAAGCCGCGAGCCGTCCAGCGGGATCCGCGAGGTTCGGCCCGATGATCGCGCCGATCATCGCCGCCCACACCACCCGCGAGAGCTCGCGCGCACGCCGTTGGGGATCCGCCAGATCCGTTGCGGCGTAACGAGCCGCGTAGTTCGCGCTGGACGCCCCTCCGAACAGAAGGAGCCCCACCAGCAGCATGGGCCACGCCCCGGCACCCACGGCGACAGCGGCGATCACGGCGCCCAAAGCGCCCATCCCGTAGCCGAGGATCAACGCGGGACGACGCCCACGCCGTTGCGCCAGACGTGCTCCGGGTAAGGCGAGCACCCCCGCACCGGCGACGGCCGCGGTCTGCGCGAGCCCGCCGACGGCATCGGACCCGGACAGCGACGCGGCGATCAGCGTGCTGATCGCGAGGCCGATCGTCACGGCGGCCGACCCCAGGATCTGGGTGCCGGTCAGCACGCGGACGACCTTGCGCTGCACGCGTTCGACCTGCGGCGCGACGGTCACCATGATCGCGATGGTGGCACGCGGGACCCGCGCGCCGACAGGTCCATCAGGGGCGCTTACTCACCCGGTTGAACGGTCTGCTCGAAGAAATCGGCGATTTCGTCCGGCTTGAGCTCGTCCGCGTTCTCCTCGGCGTTCTTGGTGAGGATGCCGAACATGGGCCGTCCCTTGGCCGTGAACACCAGCACGCCGGTGCCGCTCGACGTGGCCGCGCGGTAGCTGCCCTCCAGGCCGTTGCCGGTCCAGTCGGCCTCGACGCGGTCGGTCTGGAACGACTTCGCGATGGCCTCGGCGTTGTTCTCGGCGCCGGTGACGCTGTCGGTGAGGATGTACTGGACCGCGTAACCGTCGCGGATCGTGCAGCTCACGACCGTGCCCTTGATCTCCTCCATGCCGGTGATCTGCGCGGAGTCGGCCTTCTCGCAGCCGCCGCCGTCCGGCACGTGGCCCGCGAGCTGGCGCAGGCACTTGGTGAAGCCCTGGCCGTCCTGGGTCACGTCGTCCTTGCACTCGTCGGCACTGGGCAGGTCGGGCCTGTTGAACGCGAACACCGCGCCGATGACGAGGGCCAGCACCACCACCGCGCCGCCGATGCCGAGGAGGACCTTCTTGTTGTCCTTCTTCGGCGGCATCTGCTGCTGCGGGAAGTTCATCGGGTAGCTGCCGCTGACGTTCGGGTTCATCGGGTACTGCGAGGTCAGCTGGTAGGTACCGCTCGCCGAGTACGGCCCGCTCACGTTCGGGTTCGGGTACGACCCGCTGATCACCGGGTTCGGGCCGCTGACGTTCGGGTTGACCTGGTGCGGACCGCTCACGGCCGGGCTGACCGGCGCCGTCACCACGGTCGGCGGCTCGACGTAGCGGGGCTTGTCGTCCTCGGGCTTCAGCGTGATCATCGCGCGGTCCACGACCTGCGCGCCGGACGCGACGATCGTCTCCGGGTGGTCCGGGTTGGTCGGCACGATGCCGACCTTCTCCGCGATGACCTGCGCGACCAGCGGCATCCGGCAGGAGCCGCCGACGAGGTAGACGTGCTCCGGCGTGACGCCCGCCTTGTGCACGGTGGTGATGAGGAGCTCGGTGGTGCGGATCAGGCTCGGCCGGATCAACGCCTCCAGCTCGCCGCGCGTGACGACGACCTTCTCGAACGGCTCCGGCATCATCACCTCGACCTGAGGCAGCTCCGAGAGGTCCTCCTTGGCGAGGCGCAGCTCCTCGCGCAGGCCGAGGCGGGCGCGGTGGTCGTCCACGGTGACCGGGCGCAGCAACCGCTGCCAGCCCGCCGGATCCTTGTGCGAGATGCTGCGGCCGATGTGCTCGAGCAGCGCCTGGTCGATGTCGAGACCGCCGACGTCGCCGAGGCTGCCGTCGGCGAGAATGCGGTGCTGCGAGTCGAGCACGGAGACGTCGAACGTGTCGGCGCCGAAGTCGTACACGGCGAGCGGACGGCCACCGCCGAGCGAGGCCACCGCGATGGCCTCGGGAACGGGCACCAGCTCGCCCGTCATGCCGGCGAGCCTGGCCGACGACAACAGCTTGGTGCGCCTGGTCGGGCCCCATTCCGCCGGGTGCGTCAGGCGGATCTCGTCGAGTTGCCCGCCCTGCAGCAACGGCGTGACGGCCTCCATCACGCGCGCGTAGATGGCCGCGATCGCGTCGTTGATCGGCAGGTTCGTCTCGCCGAGCTTGATCGTCGCCTTGTCGATGTGGCGCTTCGGGTTCGCCTCGTAGCGCGACGGGTCCTGGCGCGAGCGCCGTTCCGCTTCTCTGCCGACGCGCAGGGTGCCGTCCTCGTCGAGGTAGACGGACGAGGGCATGGTGGGCCCTCCGTCCACATCCACCACACCGTGGTCGGACAGCACCGCAACCGTGTTGGCGGTGCCCAGGTCGACGGACAGGACGCGCACCGTGCTCCCCTCGCAGGACGTACTGCGGGTGATCGTGCCACAGCGGCCTTCGGCAGGTGCTCGGACCTGCACAATCAGAAATTGTCAGACCCGGTTGTCATGATGGTCGGCATGGACGTGATGGAAGCTTTCTCACCGGCGACCAGGCAGTGGTTCGCCGGGGCTTTCGCCGCGCCTACCCAGGCCCAGACGGGTGCGTGGGCGGCCGCGGCGGCGGGCGAGCACGCGCTGGTCATCGCCCCGACGGGCTCGGGCAAGACGCTGGCCGCGTTCCTGTGGGCACTGGACCGGCTGGCTTCTTCCACTGTCCCGGCGGAGCCGAAACGACGGTGCCGGGTGCTTTACGTGTCGCCGTTGAAAGCGCTGGCGGTCGACGTCGAACGAAATCTGCGCGCGCCTCTGGCCGGCATTCGGCAGGCCGCGCACCGGCTGAACCTCACCGAGCCGTCCATCACCGTGGGCATGAGGACGGGCGACACCTCCCCGGAGGAGCGGCGGGCGTTCGGCCGCACTCCCCCTGACGTGCTGGTGACGACGCCGGAGTCGTTGTTCCTGCTGCTCACGTCCTCGGCGCGCGAGTCGTTGCGCGGCGTGGAGACGGTGATCATCGACGAGGTGCACGCGGTGGCGGGCACCAAGCGCGGTGCCCACATGGCTTTGTCACTCGAGCGGCTGGACGCGCTGCTGGACAAGCCCGCCCAGCGGATCGGCCTGTCGGCGACGGTGCGCCCGGTCGAGGAGATCAGCACCTTCCTGGCCGGCGGGCGTCCGGTGTCGGTGGTGCAGCCGAAGACCCCCAAGACCATCCAGGTCGAGGTGGAGGTGCCGGTCGAGGACATGGCGCTGCTCGGTCAGCCGACCGGTGAGGTGTCGGGTTCGGCGGCCGGGCCTGAGCAACGCACGTCCATCTGGCCGTCGGTCGAGGCGCGGGTGCTCGAGCTGGTGCGGGCACACCGGTCGACGATCGTGTTCGCGAACTCGCGGCGGCTCGCGGAACGGCTGACCGCGCGCCTGAACGAGCTCGCGGAAGAGGCCACCGAGCTGGAGTCGTTCCCCGCCGAGGCGATCGGCCAGTCCGGGATGACCGTCCAGAAGACCGCGTCCGTGGCCCGTGCGCACCACGGGTCGATGTCACGCGAGCAACGCACCGCAGTAGAAGAGGACCTGAAGTCCGGGCGGCTGCCGTGCGTGGTGGCGACGTCGTCCTTGGAGCTCGGCATCGACATGGGCTCGGTCGACCTGGTCGTGCAGGTCGAGGCACCGCCGTCGGTCGCCTCGGGGCTGCAACGCGTCGGCCGCGCCGGTCACCAGGTCGGTGCGGTGTCGCGGGGCGTGATGTTCCCGAAGTTCCGCGGCGACCTGGTGTCGTGCGCGGTGGTGGCGGAACGGATGCAGAACGGCGCGATCGAGGCCGTGAAGTTCCCGCGCAACCCCTTGGACGTCCTGGCTCAGCACATCGTCGCGATGGTGGCGATGGAGACGTGGACGGTCGACGACCTGACCGGTTTGGTGCGGCGGGCGGCGCCGTTCGCCGGACTTCCGGACTCGGCACTGCACGCCGTGCTGGACATGCTGTCGGGCCGCTACCCGTCCGAGGAGTTCGGCGAGCTCCGGCCGCGGATCACCTGGGACCGGGTGAACTCCGAGCTGCGCGGACGACCTGGGTCTCAGCGTTTGGCGGTCACCTCCGGCGGCACGATCCCGGACCGCGGGTTGTTCGCGGTGATGACGCCGCCGTCGGAGAACGGTCCCGGCTCGCGGGTCGGCGAGCTGGACGAGGAGATGGTCTACGAGTCGCGCGTCGGCGACACGTTCCTGCTGGGCACGTCGTCGTGGCGGGTCGAGGACATCACACACGATCGAGTGATTGTCGTGCCCGCGCCGGGTCAGCCCGCGCGGATGCCGTTCTGGAAGGGCGACGCACCGGGCCGTCCGCTGGAGCTCGGCCGCGCGATGGGCAAGTTCCTCCGCGAAGTGTCCACAATGGAGGATTCAGCCGCTCGTGAACGGGCGGCGAGTGCCGGCCTGGACCAGTGGGCGACGGACAACCTGCTGGCGTACCTGGGCGAGCAGCGCGACGCGACGCGGCACGTCCCGAACGACAGAACCGTGCTGGTGGAACGGTTCCGCGACGAGCTGGGCGACTGGCGGCTCGTGGTGCACTCCCCGTTCGGTGCGCAGGTCAACGCGCCGTGGGCACTCGCGATCGCGGCCCGGCTGCGCGAACGCCGTGGCGTGGAGGTGCAGGCCGCGCACTCCGACGACGGCATCGTGCTGCGGCTGCCCGATGCTCTCGACTACGAGGGCGTGGAGGTGACGACGGGCGCCGAGGACGTGCTGCTCGATCCGGACGAGGTCGAGCAGATCGTCGTGGCCGAGGTGGGCGGTTCGGCGTTGTTCGCGGCCCGGTTCCGCGAGTGCGCCGCCCGGTCGCTGCTGCTCCCTCGCCGTGATCCGAAACGGCGGACTCCGTTGTGGCAGCAGCGTCAGCGCTCGGCCCAGCTGCTGTCGGTGGCGGCGAAGTACGAGCGGTTCCCGGTGGTGCTGGAGGCGATGCGCGAGTGCCTGCAGGACGTCTACGACGTGCCGGGTCTGCGTGAGCTGATGTCGGACGTCCGCGCGCGCCGGGTGCGCGTGGTCGAGGTGGAGACACCGTCGCCATCGCCGTTCGCGCGCAGCCTGCTGTTCGGTTATGTGGGCATGTTCCTCTACGAGCTCGACGCTCCTCTGGCGGAACGTCGTGCGGCGGCGCTGTCACTGGACTCGACCTTGCTCGCGGAGCTGCTCGGTTCCGAGGCGATCCGGGAGCTGCTCGATCCGGAGGTCGTGGCCGAGGTCGAACGCAGCCTGCAACGCCTGTCCGAGGATCGCCGCCCGCGCCATGCCGAGGACACCGCGGATCTGTTGCGGTTCCTGGGAGATCTCTCCGACGCCGAAGCCCTCGAACGCGGTGTGCCCCGCGAGTGGCTGGACGAGCTGGTGGCCGAGCGCCGGGTGATCCGCGTCCGGATCGCCGGTGAGGAACGGTCGATCTCGATCGAGGACGCGGGCCGGGTCCGCGACGCTTTGGGCGTGGCTCTGCCGGTCGGCGTGCCGGAGGCGTTCACCGAACCGGTGGCGGATCCGCTGGGCGAGCTGCTGAGCCGCTACGCCCGCACCCACGGTCCGTTCGCCGCGACGGAACCCGCTGCTCGCTTCGGGCTGGGCGTGGCCGTGGTGACGGGTGTGCTGGAACGGATGGCCGCCACGGGCCGGTTGGTCCGCGGCGAGCTCCGCCCCGGCGGCACCCACACCGAGTACTGCGACGCTGATGTGCTCCGGCGGCTGCGTCGCGTATCGCTCGCTCGGCTGCGGTCCGAGGTCGAGCCGGTCGAACCGGAGGCGCTGGGCCGGTTCCTGCCGTCGTGGCACGGTCTGGGCCGCCGGCTGCGCTCGGCACCGACGGTCGACGACGTGTTCTCGGTCGTCGAACAGCTTGCGGGAGCACCACTTCCGGCAAGCGCTCTGGAATCGCTGCTGCTCCCCTCGCGGCTGCCGGGCTACTACCCGGCGCTGCTGGACGAGCTGACGGCGTCCGGCGAGGTGACGTGGACCGGCTGCGGTTCGCTGGCCGGTGGCGACGGCTGGATCGCCTTGGCCCCCACGGATGTGGCTGACCTGCTGCTGCCCGACCTGGTGCCGGAGTCGATCCCGGAGTCGCCGCTGCACACGGCGCTCCTGGAGGTCTTGTCCGGTGGTGCACTGTTCTTCCGGCAGGTGGTCGACCGGATCTCGCTGTCCGTGGAGTGCACGGACGCCGAGGTCGTCGGCGCGCTGTGGGACCTGGTGTGGGCGGGCCTGATCACCAACGACACGCTGTCCCCGTTGCGCGCCTTGGTATCCGGCGGCGGCGCGGCCCACAAACCTCGCCGCAGCGCACCGCGAGGCCGCTACGCCCGCCTGCGCGCCGCCCGCCCGGACATGCCTTCGCGCACCGGACCGCCGACCGCCGCCGGCCGCTGGTCGCTGGCGGTGGCCCCGGCTTCGGATCCGACCCGCCGAGCGCACGCCCGAGCCGAGGCTTTCCTGGAGCGCCACGGCGTGCTGACCCGCGGCGCCCTCGACACCGAACGCGTGACAGGCGGGTTCAGCGGTGTCTACAAGGTGCTGCGGGCGATGGAGGAGTCGGGCCAGGTCATCCGCGGGTACGTCGTCGAGGGCCTGGGCGCCGCCCAGTTCGCGGCGCGGGGCGCGGTCGACCGGCTGCGGGCGTTGTCGCGCCCACCCGGCCAACCGGCACAGGACGACCAGGCCGCCGTGGTGCTCGCCGCGGCCGACCCGGCCCAGCCCTACGGTGCCGCGCTGGCGTGGCCGGATCCGTTGGGAGAGGGCAAACATCGCCCGGCGCGCAAGGCGGGCGCGCTGGCCGTGCTGGTCGACGGCAGCCCGGCGCTGTACGTCGAGCGGGGCGGCAAGTCCCTGCTGTCGTTCACCGACGACGACCCGACGCTGCGCGTGGCCGCCAACGCGCTGAGCCGGGCGGTCCGCGACGGCTGGCTGGGTCAGCTGGCTGTGCAGCGGGCCGACGGCGAGGTCGCGCTGACCTCGCACCTCGCCTCGGTGCTGCAGGAGGCGGGCTTCCGCGCCACCCCGAAGGGCCTGCGACTACGGGCCTGACCGAGCACCTCCTCACCTCCACCCACCGGGCACCTCCTCACCTCCACCCACCGAGCACGTCCTCGTCTCCCCCACCGAGCACCCCCTCACCGCTACCCATCGAGCACCTCTTCATTTCCACCCACCGAGCACGTCCTCGTCGCCCCGCCGAGCACCCCGTCGAGCACCTCCTCGTCTCTTCCCATGGACCGGCGCACTCGGCGCCGTCGGTGCGCACTCGCTGGCTTCCTCGACCGCGTTCCCCGGTCCGCAAGCCCGCGCTCCGCATATATGCGGGACGAACGAACCGGCGAATCAGGACATCTGATTTCCAGACAAGACGCTGACCTGGCGCAATAGGAACGAGAACCACCCGTTCAGGTGACGCTCGGCGAGACGAGGGCCGAGCCGGCGAGCCAAAGTCCAAGCCGGAAGACGAGGGCTAGGCCGGGAAGAGCGAGCTGTACGCGTTCAGGGCGGGCTGCCCGCCGAGGTGCGCGTAGAGCACGGTGGAGTCGCGGTCGATCTCGCCCGACGACACCAGGTGGATGAGGCCCGCCAGCGACTTGCCCTCGTAGACCGGGTCGGTGATCATGCCCTCGAGGCTCGCGCCGAGACGCATGGCGTCCACTGTGGACTCGTCGGCGATGCCGTAGGTGCCGGCGTGGAAGCGGTCGTCGAGGAGGATGTCCTGCTCGGACACCGTTACCTCGCGGAGCTTGGCGGTGTTGTGGGCGATGCGGGTGATCTGATCGAGGGTCTCGGCGGGCTTGGCCGAGGCGTCGATGCCCAGCACGCGGCGGTTGGTGTCGCCGGCGAAACCGGCGACCATGCCCGCCTGGGTGCTGCCGGTGACCGAGCAGACGATGATGGTGTCGAAGAAGACGCCGAGCTGGGCTTCCTGCTGGCGGACCTCGTCCGCCCAGTTCGCGAAGCCCATGCCGCCCAGCGGGTGGTCGGAGGCGCCGGCCGGGATCGGGTAGGGCTTGCCGCCCGCCGCGCGGACGTCCTCGATCGCCTTCTCCCACGCCGGTTTGATGCCGATGCCGAACTCGGCGTCCACCAGCCGGACGTCGGCTCCCATCATGCGGCTGAGCAGGATGTTGCCCACCCGGTCACTGCCGACGTCGGACCACTCGACCCAGCTTTCCTGCACCAGCACGGCTTTCAGGCCCGCGCGGGCCGCGGCCGCCGCCACCTGGCGGGTGTGGTTGGACTGGATGCCGCCGATCGACACGAGCGTGTCGCAGCCGGTGGCTAGTGCGTCGGCGACGAGGTACTCGAGCTTGCGGGTCTTGTTGCCTCCGTAGGCGAGGCCGGAGTTGCAGTCCTCGCGCTTCGCCCAGACCGAGGCGCCGCCGAGGTGCGTGGACAGGCGGTCCAGGCGGTGGACCGGCGAGGGACCGAAGAGAAGCGGGAATCTGTTCACAGCTCCTCCTTCAGCGTGCTCCAGTTCTCGTCGACCAGCCGCGCGGCCTGCGCAGAGTCGCCCTTCTCGCAGGCCTCAATGATCTGCTGGTGCTGGGTGACCGAGTGGCGGGCGTTGGGCGAGGAGAAGCGGCTGTGCTCGGCGCGGCGGATCAGCGGCGTGTAGCGGTCGATGGTCGCGGTGATCGCGAAGTTGTCGCAGCAGCGGATGGCCACGGCGTGGAACTCGTCGTCGGCGGCCAGCGCGGCGACGGCGTCGTTGGCGTCGAGCGCCTTCTTGAAGGCCTTGTTGGCGGCGCGCATCGCGGCGATGTCGTCGGCTGTCAACGACTCCCGCTCGATGACCAGGCCCGTGGCGAGGGAGTGCATGGACTGCACGACCGTGAGCGCGTCGAGCACCGGCTCCGCTTCCAGCGCGGTGACACGGGTGTAGGCGTGCGCCTTGGTCTCGACGAGGCCCTCGTCGGTCAGCGTCGCGAGCGCCTCGCGCACCGGAGTGCGGGAGAGGCCGAGCTTCTCGGCCAGCTCGACGTCCTTGATGGCCGTGCCCGGCTCCAGGTCGCCGCGCACGATCGCCGACCTGATCTCGGCGGCGGCCCGCTCCTTCAGTGACCCATATCCAATATATTGCATATTGGTGAGCGTAAAACGAACGGCCCTGACATGCAACAACGCATGCCAGGGCCGTTCGGAAGTCAGGGGTGGGGGATCTAGACGAGAGGAAGCGCGCGGCCGAGCACCGCGAACGGGCGCGGGTCGCCGGTGAACTGGTAGTGCCGCAGCACGTCGACGAAGCCGACGCGGCGGTAGAGCTTCCACGCCTTGCTGGGGCCCTCGGGCGTCGACAGCAGCACGCGGGACGGGGCGACGCCGTCCATGAGGTGGCGCAACAGGTCCTCGCCGAGGCCGCGGCCTTGGGCGCGCGGCAGCACGTGGAGCTCGGTCAGCTCGAAGTAGTCGGTGAGCCAGTCGTCGACGACGGCGGGCGACGAGACCGCCATCAGCCCGCGCCGCACCTGTTCGTGCCACCACTGCCCTGCGGCACCCCGGTAGCCGTAGCCGATGCCGACGAGCTCGTCCTGCTCCCCCAGCGCGACGACGCAGCGCCAGTCCTCGCGCATCATGTGCGCGAGCCACATCGGGGCGCGCTGCTCGACGGTGCCGGGCGGGTAGTTCATCGCGGTCACGTACAACGAGAGTGCCTCGCCGAGCCGGACGTTCAGCTCGGACGCGGACATCTCGACGATGCGCTCCAGGCGCGGCGAGGCCGTCATGCCGACACCACCGCCACGCGCCCGCCCGTCAGCGCCACCAGATCCGCGAAGGTCGTGGGGTACACGGCGTGCGGATGGCCCGCCGCGGCCCAGATCTCCTCGTAGCCGGACAGAGCCCTGTCCACCACGGTCTCGATCGGCCCGGGATGCCCGACCGGCGAGACACCTCCGATCACCTGGCCCGTGTGCTCGCGCACGAACTCCGGGTCGGCGCGCTTGACCGCGTCCGCACCCACCAGTTCGGCGATCATCGACGTGTCCGCGCGGTGCGCTCCCGAGGTCAGCACTAGCAGCGGGGACGCCACGCCGTCGCGCACCGCGGCGAACAGCAGGCTGTTCGCGATCGCGCCGACCTGCACGCCCACCGCGTCCGCAGCGGCTGCCGCGGTCCGCACGGCGTCCGGCAACACGACGATGCGTTCAGCGGTGGCGGCCGGCAGGGCTTCCGCGACTTTGCGGATTCCGGGGTGTTCGAGCGCACTCACATCACCATCAGACCACGACTGGCCCGTACGTGGTGGGCCGGGTTGAGGAATCCATCGGCCGGGAGCTACGCTGGGCGGGACTCGAACATGTGTTCGAGTCGCACCATGCCCCGGAGGTGGGGTGGGGGAAGCACCCCACCTCCGGGAGCCGCCGGCTTCCCCTCGGCGGAGACGTCGTTCACCGACGCCACGAGGAGGCCGAGATGACAGCTGAGATTTCGAATCCAGCGAACTTCCCCCTCCCACTGCCACCCGCGTCCGCGCTCGCACTGCTGCGGCAGGCACGTGACTCGCTCGCCGAGTCCGAACGCACGCCCGAGCCACCGGAGCGGTTCGCCACCGCCTATCTCGCCGCGTTACGCGCCGCCGCCGCGGTGCTCGCGTTACGCGGACGACCGCATCGCGGGCGTTCGAGGCCGACCAGCGCGTGGGTGCTGCTCGCCGCGATCGCGCCGGAGATGAGTGAGTGGGCCAGGTTCTTCGCGTCGTGGTCGTCGACGCGTGCTGCCGTGCTCGCGGGCATCACGCGGCACGTCAACGCGCGCACAGCCGACGACCTGGTGCGCCAGACCGATCAGTTCGTGACGCTCGTCGACCGCGTGATGAACGAGGCCCAAAACGGGACCCAAAACAGGACACCGCGGTGAACGCTCTGGAAGTGCTGCGTCGCGAAGCGGAACTGCTTGCCATGTCCGCGATCGGCCAGCCACCGCACAAGGGCGTGCCCGCGTGCCCCGGGCTCAATCTCGGGGAGACGGTCCGGCACGTCGGCAGCGGCTACCGGACGGCGCTGGAGTGGATCAGGCTCGGTCGTGAGCCGGGAACCGGGGAATGGCAGGAGTTTCCGACGGATGGCGAGGATCCGCTGGAGTTCATGCGCTCTGGCGCGGCGGCCGTGCTGGCGGAACTGGAGGCGCACGACGAGGACGAGCCGTGCGCGACGTGGTGGCCCGTGCAGCAGAACTACGGGTTCTGGCGACGGCGGCTCGCACACGAGACGACGGTGCACCGCATGGACGTCCAGGGCGCCGCGGGCATGGAGGTCGGCCCGGTCACCGACGAGGTCGCGATCGACGGCGTCGACGAGGTCCTGACGTTGTGGCTGGGGCACAAGCTCGACGTGCTCGGCGTGCGGGGGTCGCGGGACAGCCTGGTCACGATCCAGGTCCAGGACCATCTGTGGCTCACGCGCTGCGGGCCGCACGGGGCGTCGGCGTGGCGCGTGGTCGACCCGGAGGACGCACACCTCGCCGACGCGCAGGTGTCCGCGAGCCCGATGACGATGTACCGCTGGCTGTGGGGACGGTTGCCCGACCGGATGGTCCAGGTGATCGGCGACCACGACGCGATCGCGCAGCTCTGGGCGCTACTGCGGCTCGCGACCAAGTAGCACGTTCGCGGTCTCCGCGCCCGTCGCCGACAACAGCCGGTAGCGGGCGCGGCGGCCGTCGAACTCCAGCAGTGCCACGGAGTTCCCGAAGTGCGGGCCGCTGGTCTTGCGCCAGCGCATCCGGTCCTTCGGCACGCCCGCGAGCGTCGCGAGGCGGCGGAGCACCCAGGCCGCCGCAGCCGACCACGACAGCCGGAAGATCGGCAGGAACACGTTCGGCGGCTCGTTGTGCACCGGCGAGCACACGAGCTGCGTCACGGTCGCCTTCGTCGGCACGGGGAAGTCGGCTTCGGCGACGTAGCTGTGGTGGACGTCGCCGGAGAGCACGGAAACCGTTGCGGCACCGTTGTTCGCGGCCTTCTCGATCATGTGGGTGAGCCGGTCGAACGACTCGCGGAACGCCGGCCAGTGCTCGAGGTCCGCCGCCTGCCGGATCTTCTCCGCGGCCCTGCCCTGCCAGCCCTTCTTGCGCGCGCCGATCTCGTTGAGGGACTGGAAGTGGCTGAGCGCGTGCGGCATCAGCCACGGCAGCGACGAGCCGATCATCAGGTGGTCGAAGTCGCCATCAGCATTTTGTTCAAGCCAGTCGAACTCGGCGTCGCTGACCATCTGCCGCTTGTCGTTCTCCAGGATGCGGCCGCAGCGCGTGTCGATCATCAGCAGCCGGGCGCGGCCGAAGTCGCGGCGGAAGCTCCACCACGTGGACTTGCGGCCCTGCGTCTCCTTGTCCGCTTCCTCGGCGAACTCCTCCAGCAGCGGCAGCACGTCGGTGCCCTGGGCCTTCACCTTGGCGTACAAGGGATCCCTGGCGAGCTCGTCCGGGCCGAGGTTGCCGAGGTGCTGATACACCCAGTACGACGAGATGGCGCCGCGAATCCTGTTCCGCCACCAGGGTTTGCCGGCCATTTCGGCACGCCACACCGCGGACGTGTTCCAGTCGTCGCGCACGTCGTGGTCGTCAAAGATCATCGAGGACGGCACGACCGACAGCAGCCAGCGGATCTCGGGGTCGCCCCAGGTCTCGTGGTAGAGGTGGGCGTACTCGCGGAAGTGCACGACCTCGCCGTCGGGTTCCTGCGTGCCGTGGCGGTGTTCGCGCAGCCACTGCTTGGTCGCCTCGGTGGGTTCGTCGGCGTAGACCTGGTCTCCCAACAGGATCAGCGCCTGCGGCCACTCCTGTTCCGGCGCGCTCATGAGCCGTTGCGCGAAGGCGTCGAGGGCGTCGGGGCCGACCGGCTGGTTCGGCGCGGCGCGGCACGATCCGAAGGCGATCCTCGTGACTTCGCCTGTGCGGATGACGGGTTTCGGGAACTTGCTGTCAGGTTCCGGCCAGACCGGTTCCTGGTCCAGTTGCACGTCGTACTCGGTGCGCGGGCCCAGGTTCTCCAGTCTGACGAGGGCGAAGTGCTGCTCCCCCGCCTGGAACGTGCGAGCGGTGTGCCCCGCGATCGTGACCTCGCAGGAGGCGTCCGTCTCGACCCACACGGTCGCGGACGTCTCGTGCACATGCCTGAGGAGCGGTCCGAGCACCAGCTTCGCCACCCGCGAGACAGTACCCTCGCACGCGTGGAAATCACGTTCGACGCAGCCGATCCCTCCGCTCTGGCCGCGTTCTGGTCCGAGTTCGCCGGTGACGAGATCGAGCTGACGTTCGTGTGGAGCGACGCCCCGAAGATCGAGAAGAACCGGGTGCACATCGACCTGGCCTCGTCGTCGCCCGAACACCAGGCGGACATCGTGGCGCGGGCACTGAAGCTCGGCGCCGAGCACGCGGACATCGGGCAGCGTGACGTGCCGTGGGTGGTGCTGCGCGATCCGCAGGGCAACGAGTTCTGCGTCCTGGAACCGCGGCCCGAGTACACCGGGGTGATCGCGGCCGTCGTCGTCGACTCGCCGGATCCGCTGGCGTCGGCTCGGGCGACCGGGCATCCGGTGGTGCGCAGCGGTGAGGGCTGGGCGTCGGTGCGGCCGGAGCCCGGACCGTGGCTCGAGTTCGTGCAGACCTCGGATTCGGAGCCGATCACGAACCGCGTGCGCGTGCGGTGGGCCGACCCGAACTGACGCCGGTTCGCCTTCGCCCTCGACGTCGGCAGCTGCCACTTCGATCTTCGCGGCAGCCGATATCCAGTATCCGATATATCAGTTATGCAAAAGACGTTTGCGGACGTCCGCAAACGTCTTTTGCATGAGGAGGCGTTGGCGCAGGTCAGAGCGGTGGGGCTAGAGGGCGGCCAGCCGCTCGCGCAGGGTGTCGAGGCCCATCGAGCCCATTTCGAGGGCGTCCTTGTGGAAGCGCTTGAGATCGAAGTCGGCACCCTTGCGAGCACGGGCGTCCTCGCGCGCGGCGAGCCAGAGGCGTTCGCCGAGCTTGTACGCCGGGGCCTGGCCGGGCCAGCCGAGGTAGCGGTCGAGCTCGTCGCGAGCGGCCGCCGGTTCCTGCAGCGTGCGGGTCAGCATGAACTCCAGGCCGAGCTCGGGCGTCCAGCGCTCGCCGGGGTGGAAACCGGTGCCGGCCGGGATCTCGAGCTCCAGGTGCATACCGATGTCGATGATCACGCGGGCGGCGCGGAACAGGTGCGCGTCCAGCATGCCGAGCAGGTCGCCGTCGTCGTCGAGGTAGCCGAGCTCGCGCATGAGGCGTTCCGCGTACAAAGCCCAGCCCTCGCCGTGGCCCGAGACCCAGCACATGAGGCGCTGGAAGTCGTTGAGCGTCGCCGACTGGTGGACCGCCGTCGCGCACTGGAGGTGATGGCCCGGCACGCCCTCGTGGTAGACGGTCGACGTCTCGCGCCACGTCGGGAACACGGACTTGCCCTCGGCGATCGACCACCACATGCGGCCGGGACGGGAGAAGTCGGCGGTCGGCGGGGTGTAGTAGGCGCCGACGCCACCGCCGGGCGGGGCGATCTTGCACTCGAGGTTCATCAACGCGTCCGGCAGGTCGAAGTGCACGTCGCGCAGGTCGAGCAGGGCCTTGTCGGAGAGCTCCTGCATCCACGCCTGCAGGCCGTCCTGGCCGTGGACCTGGTAGCGCGGGTGCTCGTCGAGGTAGGCAGCGGTCTCCGCCAGCGAGGCGCCCGGCTTCAGGCGGGCCGCGACCTTCTTCATCTCGGCCTCGATGCCGAGGAACTCCTCCCAGCCCCACGCGTACGCCTCGGTCAGGTCGAGCCGCGAACCGGTGAAGTAGCGCGAGCCGAGGCGGTAGCGCTCCTCGCCGACGGCGTCCTTGGTGGGCGCGGCCGGAGCGAGCGTCGTGCGCAGGAACGAGGCGAACTCGGCGTAGGCGGAGGAAGCGGCGGCGGCACCGGCGTCCAGCGACGAACGCAGCGCGCCCTCGGCACCGGAAGTCGCCACGAAAGAGGTGAAGAACGTGGAGGCCCAGACGTCGCACTGCTCGGCGACCCTGGTCACCTGGCGCAGCGCGGAAACGTGTCCACGGGAAGCGGCGTGCGAGAGAGAGGCGCGCAGACCGTCCAAGGCGGCGGGCACGGCGGAAAGACGCCGCCCGATCGTGGCCCAGTTCTCCGGCGTGTCGGTCGGCATCTGGTCGAAGATGTCGCGCACCGACTGGATCGGGCTCGCGATCACGTTCAGCGAGGACTCGTTCTCGCCGGCCTCGTAGAGCTCGTGCTCGAGGCCCACTCGCTCCAGGAACACGGCGCGCGCCGCGTCCTCGGAAGCATCTGCGGGCTGCGCGGCCGTGATGTCGGTGAGAGCGCGCACAGCGAGTTCGTCGCGTGCCGCGTTCCCCTCCGGCGAGAAGTCCGTCAGCTGGTCCTCGGCTCCCGCGAAGCCCAGGTGGGTGGCGGTGATGGGGTCGAGCGCCGCGTAGTCGCTGACGTACTTGTTGCTGATGTCGTGCACCGATGCCATGGCGCGAGACGCTACCTCGCGGCTCTCGACACCAAAAGGTAGTTAGTCAAGCTCACGACCAAAGGAGGGCCAAAGGTGGATACAGCGTCGTTTGGAGAGGACTGGCAGGATGTCCGCCGTGCGTCGATCCCGGGCACTTCTGGTGCCGGTCTTCCTGCTGCTCACCCTGTTCTCGTTGAGCGGATGCGTTCGCGTCTACGCGGCCATGGCCGTGTCGGACGACGACCGCATCTCGGGTGAGATCGTCGCGGCCACGCCGCCCACGCAGGACAACGACCCCGGTCCCCAGCTCAAGGTGCCGCCGGAGCTCGCCAGCCGCGTCACCACCAAGCCGTACCGGGTGGAGTCGTACGCGGGTACGCAGCTGTTCTTCAACGGGCTGTCGTTCGACGAGATGCGCACGCTCTCGATGTCGACCAGCTCGTCGAACAGCCGCTACAGCATGAACTTCCGCCGGTCGGGTGATCTTGTCACGTTGTCGGGCTCGGTCGACCTCACCCAGGTGCCCGTGGAACGCGCGGACATCCAGTTCAAGGTCAGCTTCCCCGGCAAGATCGTGAACACCAACGGCCGCGAGGAGGAGAACAACACGATCGCGTGGTCTCCGAAGCCCGGTCAGGCGTCGATGCTCCAGGCCACCGTGCAGTACGCGGGTGAGGAGTCCGGCTCGTTCCTCGGCTGGGCATTGCTCGTCGCCGGGCTCACCGGTGGCGCCGCGCTGATCGTCGTCGTGCTCGCCCTCATCGCGCACAAGCGCAACGTGATGGTCTAGGCGCGAGCAACCAAACCCAAGCGCCCCAGCACTTCCCGCGTCGCCTTGGCGCGGTTCATCGTGTAGAAGTGCAGTGCCGGAACGCCCTCGTCGAGCAGCTTCTGGCACATCTCGGTCGCGATGTCGATGCCCGTCGCCCGGAACCCGGCCGCGTCGTCCGCGTACGGCTCCAGCCTGCGCGAGATCTCCACCGGCAGATCGGCACCGGACAGCTCCACGATCTTGGACAGCCCGCGCGCCGACAGCATCGGCATGATGCCGGGCAGCATCGCCGCCGAGCAGCCGGCGGCCGCCACCCTATCCCGCATCCGCAGGAACGGCTCCGGCTCGTGGAACAGCTGTGCCACCGCGTAGTCCGCGCCCGCGTTGAGCTTGCGCAACAGGAACTTCAGGTCGGTGTCGAGGTCGTTCGAACGCGGGTGCCCGTACGGGAACGCCGCCACGCCGACGCAGAAGTCGCCCAGTTCGCGGACGAGCGACACGAGCTCGTCGGCGTAGTTGAGGCCCTCGGGGTGCGCGACCCACTCGCCCATCGGGTCGCCGGGAGGGTCGCCGCGCAGCGCCAGGACGTTGCGCACACCGATCGCCGCGTACCAGCCGATCACGTTGCGCAGCTCGGCAACCGAGTGGTCGACGGCGGTGAGGTGCGCGACCGGCAGCAGCGTCGTCTCCTGCGCGATGCGGCCGGTGGCGCGGATCGTGCGGTCCCGGCGCGACCCGCCGGCGCCGTAGGTGATCGACACGAACGCCGGGTCGAGACCCTCCAGCTCGCGGACGGCCTTCCACAGGATCTTCTCGTCCTCGGCGTCCCGCGGCGGCAGGAACTCGACCGAGAACTTCGGCGACTGGCCCTGCAGGCGCTCCACGACCGACGTCATAGGACCAACCCTAGTGTGTCTTCCGCTAGGTGAGACTCCAGCTCACCATGTGGTACACCCGCCCCGGCATGCGGGTGGCCCGGGACACAGCGGACCATGGAGCTGTGTCCCACCACCCCATCGACGTGTCGCTGCCCACGCACGTCGAAGAAGCGCTGACCACGTACCTGGCCTCCCGGCGCGCGTCCGGCGAGGCGATGGACCCCAGCTTCGCGAGCGCGGTGGACGCGCTCTCGGACTTCGTGCTGGGCGGTGGCAAGCGCATCCGTCCGACATACGCGTGGTGGGGCTGGCGCGCGGCCGGTGGCGATCCCGGCGGCGAGCTCGCGGACGAGGTGCTCACGGCGGTGAGCTCGCTGGAGCTGATCCAGGCGTGCGCGCTGATCCACGACGACCTGATGGACGCCTCGTCGGTGCGCCGGGGCAAGCCGACCGTGCACATCGCGTTCGGCGCGCGGCACCGCGACCAGCGCTGGCTCGGGTCGCCGGAGCGGTTCGGCATGTCCGCGGCGGTGCTGATCGGCGACATCGCGCTGGCGTGGGCCGACGACATGCTGTTCGCGGCCGGGCTGCCGTCCGAGGTGCTGCGGCGGATGAGCGAGCCGTGGCGGGACATGCGCACCGAGATGCTCGCGGGCCAGTACCTCGACGTGCTGACGCAGGCGCGGGGCGACTCGTCCCCGGACGCGGCGCTGCGGATCGACCGGCTCAAGACCGCCGCGTACACCGTCGAACGGCCGCTGCACATGGGCGCGGCGATGGCGGGCGGTTCGCCGGAGCTCATCGACGGGCTGCGGGCGTTCGGTGCCGACATCGGCGTCGCGTTCCAGCTGCGCGACGACCTGCTCGGCGTGTTCGGCGACCCGGAGGTGACCGGCAAGCCCGCCGGTGACGACCTCGCCGAGGGCAAGCGCACGCTGCTCGTGGCACTCGGTATGCAGTTCGGCGCCGATATATTGGATATCGCTCTGGGCAAGCAGGACCTCGACCTCGACACCGTCGAAGAGGTCCGCCGGGCGCTCGTGAAGGTCGGCGCCGTCGACGCCGTCGAGGAGCGCATCGAGGAGCTGACGAAGAGCGCGCTGGCCGCCCTCGACGCGGCACCTGTCGCCGAGCCCGCCGCGACCAAGCTCGCGGACCTCGCGATCAGCTCCACGAAGCGGACCTTCTAGCGCTTGACCGTGAGCTGTTGTGTGCTGATGCATTCGTGCCTTGTGCAACGATGTTCGCGCGATGGCAGCAACTCCGTCACTCCTCCGCTCGAGCTCCGAGGTGTTTCCACCGGAGCCCTCAGCTGCCGTACGCGCGAACGTCCGCACCGTCCCCGTCCGCACGACCGTGCTCGGCCTGCTGGGCGTGACGCTGATGGCGCTCGGGGGCATGGGTGCGGGCGCGGTTCCCGAGCACGACCCGCTGCTCGACCGGGCCGGGCTGAGCTGGCTGCGGTACGGGCACGGCCACGACCTCGCGATCATGGTGCTGTACCTGGGGCTCGGTCTGGTCGTCTGGGCGTGGATCCGGCTCGGCAGGCTCGTGCGCTCGGGTGAGGCCGGCGATCACGCGGTGCTCGTCGCGGTGACGGCGTGGACGGTGCCGCTGCTGTTCGCACCGCCGCTGTTCAGCAAGGACGTCTACAGCTACCTCGCGCAGGGCCAGCTCGCGCTGAGCGGCTACGACCCGTACCAGGTCGGGCCCGCGGTGCTGCAGAGCGCGCTCAGCGAGAACGTCAGCGGGGTGTGGCAGCACACGCCGGCGCCGTACGGGCCGTTGTTCATCCTCGTCGCCAAGGCGATCGTGTGGCTCACCGGCGGCAGCGTGGTCCTCGGTGTCATCGCGATGCGCCTCTCGATCGCCGGCGGGCTCGTGCTGCTGTGCCGGGCACTACCGGGCCTGAGTCGTCATCTGGGCGGGAAGTCCGCGATCGCGTTGTGGCTGGTGGCGGCGAACCCGTTGCTGCTGATCCACCTGGTCGGCGGCGCGCACAACGACCTGCTGATGATCGGGTTGATGGCCGCGGGCGTGCTGCTGGTGCTCGACCGCGGGTACGTGCTCGGCTTCGTGCTGCTCGGGCTCGCGTTCTCGGTGAAGGCGACGGCGGTCGTGATCGTGCCGTTCCTCGTCTGGATCTGGGCGGCGCGGCTGGACGGCGCCCCGCGCGTCCGGTTCCTGAAGGCCCTGTTGCCGGGCGCTGTGACGATTCTCGGGACGTTCGCGGCCTGCACGCTGGTCGCCGGGGTGGGCCTCGGCTGGATCCCCGCGCTGAGCAACTCGTCGGTGATCGTCAACTGGCTGTCGGTCCCGAGCGGGGCCGGCGCCTTCGTGCACATGGTCGTGAGCTGGTTCTCCGACGACGGCGACAGCGTCAGCAGCGGCATCTTCATCGGCGTCGCGCGGACGCTCGGCGCGGTCGTGCTCATCTGGGTCGCCTGGACGCAGTGGTGGGCGGCGCGGGACGGCGACGTGCGCGACAACGTCCGGCGCGGCGCGGTGACGATGCTGGCCGTCGCGCTGCTGTCCCCCGCGACGCTGCCGTGGTACTTCAGCTGGCCGCTGGTGCTCGCCGCCGGGTTCCTGTGGACCACGCGCGCGCTGGTGACGGTGACGCTCGCGTCGGTCTTCCTGCTGCTGGTGACGTTCCCGAACGGAGACACGGGCCTGTACTTCTGGAGCTACCTGTCCTTCGCGCTCGGCGTGTCGGCGCTGGCGGCGTGGTCGTTGGTCGAGCCGGACCCGTTCGGCCTGTCCCCTCGATACGAGCACGCATGAGCACCAATACATTGGATATGGCGTCCGCGTATGCCTCGTGCCGCCGGATCAACGCTCGCTACGGCAAGACGTTCTTCCTGGCCACGACGCTGCTGCGCGCAGACCAACGACCGGCTGTGCACGCGTTGTATGCATTCGCGCGGTGGGCCGACGAGATCGTCGACGCGGCCGGCGTCGACAACCGCGCGGACGAACTCGACCACCTCGAGCGGCTGCTGGACAGTGACATTGAAAGCAGGCAGCCCTCCAGCCCGGTTCTGCTCGCGCTCGCGGACACGATGCGGCGCTACGACATCGACAGGTCGCTCTTCACGGACTTCCTCGCGTCGATGCGGATGGACCTCGACGTCACCGAGTACGCCGACCTCGACGCGCTCGGCGTGTACATGCACGGCTCGGCGGAGGTCATCGGGCTGCAGATGCTGCCGGTGCTCGGCACCGTCGTGCCCCGCGAGGAGGCCGCACCGTACGCAGCTCGGCTCGGGGTGGCGTTCCAGCTGACGAACTTCCTGCGCGACGTCGGCGAGGACCTCGACCGCGGCCGCGTGTACCTGCCGCAGGACGTCCTCGGCGCGCACGGCGTCGACCGCGACCTTTTGCAATGGGTGCGTTGCCGTCGTCGCGCAAACGAGCGGGTGCAACGGGCGCTGGACGACCTCGTCGCGCACTCGTATGCGATATATCAGTCGGCCGAGCCGGGGATCGGGATGCTGTCGCCGGCGTCGCGGCCTTGTATGCAGACGGCGTACACGCTGTATCGCGACATCTTGGGACTGGTCGGCTGCGAGGTGCTCTGGAGGCGGGTCGCCGTGCCGAACTCTCGTCGTCTCGCGGTGGCAGTGCCCGGCGCGGGCCGGGCACTGCTCGCACGCGCGATGGTCAGATGAACACGCCGTTAGACCTTCTAGATGACGACAACGCCGACGATGTTCGACGTCGCGGAGGCATAGGTGCTCGTGCCGGGGAAGTAAAGGCGCAGGTCGGCCGACGCGTCGATGGACAGCTTGGCGTTGAACTGCGCGTTCGGGCTGCAGGACTTCGTGAAGATGTTGGTCCACACACCCGCGTTGACCCTGACCTGGGCGAAGATGTCGAGACCGAGCGTCAGCTGACGTTCGCCGCCCTGGGCACCGAGCTTGCCCTTGATCTGGAGCTGGTTGCCCTTCTTGACCTTGACCTTGGCGCCACCGGCGTCGAGTTCGAGCGTGGTGGGCTTGGCGTGCACAGCGGGAGCGGCCGAGGCGGCGACCGGGGACAACAACAGTCCGACGGCCGTGAACCCGGCGAGGAGAGTCTTGACGATCATGGACACAAGTTCAGGGGTTCCGGACGTCTCCCGCTCGGGGAGACGCCCGGAACCGCCGCATCGTGTGAACTAGAAGCCCATGGCTTGCGCGCGCCGCTTTACCTCACGCCCACGGTCTCCGCGCAATGCTTCGATCGGAGTGCCAGGGAGGCTCGTGTCCTCCGTGAAGAGCCAGCGCAGAATCTCGTCCGTGGAGAAGTTCTGGTCGCGCAGCACCGTGATGGTGCCCGGCAGACCCTTCACGACGGTTCCGGCGGCGAGGAACGCTTCGGGAACGACGAGAACGCCGTCCCGCCGCACGGCGAGCAGTTGCCCGTCACGCAGCAGTTGTTGGACCCGCGTTACCGGGAGTCCCATTCGGTCGGCCACCTCGGGGAGAGGAAGAACCTCCAGGTCGGCAGCCAGTACATCCGCAGCGGCAGGAATCGCACTCACGGGGGTCACGATGCCATAACCGAACTGTGAACGCCCTTCCGCCAACCGGGTCATCCTGAGCTTTACCATCTCGCACTGTGGAGAGGTCGGTTTCGAACGTGATGGGTGGACTGCTCGAGCAGCGCTACCGGGTGGACTCCGTGCTCGCGCGGGGCGGCATGTCCACCGTCTATCGAGGTCGCGACACCCGCCTCGATCGCGATGTGGCCGTCAAGGTGATGGATCCGCACCTGACGGCGGACCCGGCGTTCGTCGCGCGCTTCGAGCGCGAGGCGCGCGCGGCCGCGCAGTTGCATCACCCGGCCGTGGTGTCCGTGCACGACCAGGGCGTCGACGGTGACCAGGTGTACCTGGTGATGGAGCTGATCGACGGCGGAAACCTCCGTGACCTGCTCAATCAGCGCGGCAAGCTCCCTCCCGCCGTCGCGTTGAGCGTGCTCGGCCCCGTGCTGTCCGCGTTGGGCGCGGCCCACCGCGCCGGGCTGGTGCACCGCGACGTGAAGCCGGAGAACGTGCTGATCGGACCGGGTGGCCAGGTCAAGGTGGCGGACTTCGGACTGGCCCGCGCGATCGCCGAGAACGGCGTCACGAGCGACAGCGAGATCCTCGGCACTGTGGCCTACCTCTCACCTGAACAGGTGGAGACGGGTGCCGCGGACGCGCGCAGTGACGTCTACGCGGCCGGAATCGTGCTGTACGAGATGCTGGCGGGTCAGGCGCCGTACCGCGGTGAGACGCCCATCTCGGTGGCCTACCAGCACGTGAACAACGACGTCCCGTCCGTTCCCGACATCCCGCTGGCCCTGGACACGCTGGTGCGCAAGGCGACGCGGCGCGACCCGTCGCTACGTCCCGTGAACGCCGACGCCTTCCTCGCCGAACTGGAGCGGGTGGGCTCGGAGCTGGGCCTCACCCCGCAGCCGGTGCCCGTTCCGGGTTCCGCGCCCGAGAACGACAAGACGATGGTCATGAGACCGGTTCCGGTCTCGGTCGGCGCCACTCCGCCGTCGATCGCCGAGGCGACCCGGCCGGTGCAGCCGGTGCAGTCCGCGATGACGACGATCAACACGGGCCCGCCGACGCCTCCGCCCGGCATCTCCGGCACGCGCGCGATGCCGCGCCCGGAGCAGCCGCGGCGCCGTCCCCCGCAGAAGAGGAAGCCGAAGGTCGACCCGATCGAGGAAGAGCGCAAGCGGCGCAAGCGGCTCTTCATCATCTGGGGCTCCGTGGTCGCCGTGCTGGCGTTGATCGTCGGCCTGTTCTCCTGGTACCTCGGCGCGGGCCGCTGGACGGCCGTGCCGGCGGTGGTCGGGCAGTCCGAGGTGAACGCGTCGCAGCTGTTGAGGGTCGCGGAGCTCACCGGGCTGGTCGAGAAGGTGCCGTCGAACGACGTGCCGAACGGCCAGGTCATCAGCACCGACCCCGCCGCCGGCGTGGAGCTGCGCAAGAACCAGACCGTGAAGGTCACCGTCTCGCGCGGCAAGCCCGTCGTGCCGTTCGTCAACGCCGGCGTCGATGTCGAGACCGCGACGAAGGACATCGAGGCCGCGGGTCTGAAAACGGCCAAGGACCCGACGAAGGACGCGTTCCACGACACGGTGCCGATCGGCAAGGTCGTGGCGCTGGACCCGCGTCCAGGCACGGCACTGACGATCAACAGCCCGGTGACCCTGGTGCTGAGCAAGGGTCCCGCGCCGCGCAGGCCGGTGCCGAACGTGCAGGGCAAGTCGAAGGACGAGGCGTTCGCGGAGCTGCAGCGCGCCGGGCTGGAACCGGTCGAGGCGACCGGTCAGGACGCGGCCAACGGCGACGACGCGCGGGTGGTGCGCACGGACCCGCCCGCGGGCACTGTGCTGGAGGGGAACGCGAACAAGCGCGTCACCGTGTTCTTCCAGGACAACTCGGAGATCGAGGTGCCGGACGTGACGCGGCAGAAGGTCCGGGACGCGAAGAAGGAGCTCGAGGAGCGCGGCTTCAAGGTGAAGGTCGAGTTCAACCGGAGCAACAACGCGACGGTCGTGAACCAGAACCCGCAGCCGGGCACCAAGGTCAAGCGCGGCACGGAGATCACGATCGTCGGTCTCTGATCAGGTGAAACAGAAGGGCCCCGCGTTCTCGACGCGGGGCCCTTCGTTCTTCAGCTCGTCTTCAGGAAAGACCTACGAGCGGAGCATCTCGGCGACGAGGAACGCGAGCTCGAGCGACTGCTGCGTGTTCAGGCGCGGGTCGCACGCCGTCTCGTAGCGGCCGGCGAGGTCGTCGTCGGAGATCTCCTGCGCGCCACCGAGGCACTCGGTGACGTCCTCACCCGTGAGCTCGATGTGGATGCCACCGGGGTGGGTGCCGAGGCGGCGGTGCACCTCGAAGAAGCCCTGGACCTCGTCGACGATGCGGTCGAAGTGGCGGGTCTTGTAGCCGGTGGACGACTCGTGCGTGTTGCCGTGCATCGGGTCGCACTGCCAGATGACCTTGTGGCCGCTGGCCTCGACCTTCTCGATGATCGCGGGCAGCACGTCGCGGACCTTCTGGTTGCCCATCCGCGAGATGAGCGTCAGGCGGCCAGGCTCGCCCCGCGGGTCGAGACGCTCGACGTACTCGACGGCCATCTCCGGCGACGTCGTCGGACCGATCTTGAGACCGATCGGGTTCGACAGCATCTCGGCGAACGCGATGTGCGCGCCGTCGAGCTGACGGGTGCGCTCACCGATCCACACGAAGTGCGACGACAGGTCGTAGAGCCTGGGCTCGTCGCGCGTCGTGTCGAGGCGGAGCAGTGCGCGCTCGTAGTCCAGCAGCAGCGCCTCGTGCGAGGCGAAGATCTCGGTGCCGTGCAGCGACTGGTCGTTCACGCCGCAGGCCGACATGAACTTCAGCCCGCGGTCGATCTCGCCGGCCAGGGCCTCGTAGCGCTCGCCCGCGGGCGAGGTGCGCACGAAGTCGCGGTTCCAGTCGTGCACCCGGTGCAGGTCGGCCAGACCCGCGCCGGTGAGCGCGCGCAGCAGGTTCATGGCCGCGCCGGCGTTCGCGTAGGCGCGGATCATGCGGCCCGGATCGGCGACCCTGGCTTCTGGCGTCGCGACCAGGGAGTTGATGATGTCGCCGCGGTAGGACGGCAGACCGAGCGCGTCGATGCCCGACGAACGCGGCTTGGCGTACTGGCCGGCGATGCGGCCAACCTTCACCACCGGAAGGCTCGCGCCGTAGGTCAGCACCACGGCCATCTGCAGCAGGGTCCGGATGTTCGCGCGGATGTGCGGCTCGGTGTTGTCAGCGAACGTCTCCGCGCAGTCACCGCCCTGCAGCAGAAATGCCTCACCGTTCGCGACCTGCGCCAGTTGCGTGTGCAGCCGGTCGATCTCGGCGGGCACGGTGATCGGCGGCACGCTCTCGAGCACGGTCCGCACGCGACGCACCTGTTCGGCGTCGGGCCATTCGGGCTGCTGGGCAGCCGGGCGCGACAGGGCGTCGTCCAGGCGCTTGCGCATCTCGGGAGGCAGCGGCGGAAGCTCGGGAAGCGTGTCGATGGGCACGTCCACGGTCCAGTTCACGCTGCTCATCCTAGTTGTCCCACACTGAGAGACCGGGCCGGGCCTGTCAGCAGTTCGAGGGGTCTTGATATGGGCACCATCAGATGGTGTATCGACCGGTGAAGTCTGTTACTTGTCAACTATCGACCTCTGCCCTATTGAGACGACGCACTGCATGATGTGGCCATGAACGCCCCCCGACTGGATGACGGCACCGCGACCCGGCTGCTGGCCATCGCGATCGACAACATCCAGCGCGATCACCCGGTGCACTGGTCGCACGTCATCGACGGCGACGACCGGCTGATACCGCAGCGGGTGCTGCATCCCGTGTTCGCCGGGTCGTTCGACTGGCACTCGTGCGTGCATCAGACGTGGCTCGCCGTGCGTCTCTTGCGGCTGCGTCCTTCTCTCGCGGGCGCTGATGCGGCCCGTGACGCGCTCGACAAGCTGATCACGGAGGAGAACTGCGCCGTCGAGGCCGCGTTCTTCGCATCCGCCTCTGGCCGGCACTGGGAGCGGCCCTACGGGTGGGCGTGGCTGCTGCTGCTCGACGCCGAACTGCGGACCTCCGGCCTGCCGTGGTCCGTGTCGCCGATCGCGGACGTCCTGCGCGACCGGTGGCTCGAATGGATCTCGGCCGCGCGCCTCCCGGTGCGCACCGGCACCCACGGCAACACCGCGTTCGCGACCTGCCTGGTGTTCGACGCCGCTCAGGTGAACGGCGACTTCGAGCTGGCGTCGGCGTGCATCGACGCGGCTCTGCGCTGGCACCGCGAGGAGGTCGCGTACGGCGGGTTCGAGCCGGACGCCGCCGACTTCCTCTCCCCCGCGCTGACGACGGCCGACCTGATGCGCCGCGCCCTCGACACCCCGGAGTTCGGCGCCTGGTTCGACGCCTACCTGCCGGACCTCGACGCGGAACGGTGGCGCGTGCTGCGCGAGCCCTTCCCGGTCGACGACCCCAGCGACCCCTACGGCTCGCACCTGGCCGGGCTCGCGCTGTCCCGCGCCTGGAACTGGGAGGCCATCGCCGACGCCCTGCCGACCGGGCACCGGTATGCCTCGCTGGCCCGCACCGCTTCCGCCGCGCACCGCGAGGCCGGGTGGACCTACGTGTTCGGCGGTCACGGCTACATGGCCGACCACTGGCTCGGCACGTTCGCCGCCTACCTCGACGCCAAAGCCTTCTGACCAGCACAAACACCTGCTTATGCTAAAGACGTTTGCGGTCGTCCGCAAACGTCTTTTGCATAACCGATATATCGGATATTGGATATCAGGCCCGGATCAGGCGCCGAAGAAGACCTCGGCCTCTTCGTAGCGCTCCGTCGGAACGGTCTTGAGCTCGGCCGTCGCCTCCGACAGCTTCACCCGGACGATCTCGGTGCCGCGCAGCGCGACCATCGTGCCGAAGTCACCGGCCGCGACGGCGTCGACGGCGTGCAGGCCGAAACGGGTCGCGAGCACGCGGTCGTACGCAGTGGGCGTACCGCCGCGCTGGATGTGGCCGAGCACGGCCGCGCGGGACTCCTTGCCGGTGCGGTCCGCGATCTCCTCCGCGAGCCACTGGCCGACGCCGCCGAGACGGACGTGACCGAAGGCGTCGCGCTCACCGGAGTGCAGCACCTCGGCGCCGCCCTCGGGAATCGCACCCTCGGCGACGACGATGATCGGCGCGAACTCGCGCTCGAAGCGGCGCTCGACCCACTCGACGACCTTGTCGACGCTGAACGGGCGCTCGGGCACGAGGATGACGTTCGCGCCACCGGCGAGACCGGAGTGCAGCGCGATCCAGCCCGCGTGCCGGCCCATGACCTCGACGACGAGCGCACGGTGGTGCGACTCGGCCGTGGTGCGAAGGCGGTCGATCGCCTCGGTCGCGATGTGCACGGCCGTGTCGAAGCCGAACGTGTAGTCCGTGGCGCCGAGGTCGTTGTCGATCGTCTTCGGCACGCCGACGACGCCGATGCCGTCATCGGTGAGGCGCTTGGCGACGCCGAGGGTGTCCTCGCCGCCGATCGCGACGATGGCGTCGATGTTGTTGGCCGCGATGGTCTCGCGGATGCGGTCGACACCGCCCTCGACCTTGTACGGGTTCGTGCGCGACGAGCCCAGGATGGTGCCACCGCGGGTGAGGATCTCCTCGACGTCCGCGAGGCCGATCTCCTTGGTCAGGTTCTCGATCGGACCCTGCCACCCGTTGCGGAACCCGACGATCTCCCAGCCGTGTGCCTTGATGCCCTTGCGGACCACGGCCCGGATCACGGCGTTCAGACCGGGGCAGTCACCACCGCCAGTGAGCACACCGATGCGCATCTGCTTCCCAATCTCTCGTGTTCTGTGTCACTCAGACTTTCACGAGCTGTATCGGTGCAGCAATGCGGGTCTCACTTACCGGACGGGAAACCCGATTTTCCGCCGATGTTCCTCGATCACCTTCCACCGCGCGAGGTTGTGGCGGGCGTCGGCGAGGGCGTCGTGGGCGTCGGCTGGCGGGGCCGGCAGCCTGGGCCTGCCGACGTCGTCCCAGCGTTGCCGCAGGTCGCGAGTGAACCGGGGCAGAGCGCGCGGCAACGCCGGCATCGCACCCCACAGCTGCGCCAGCGCGACGTGGTCGTAAGCCGCGAACCACGCCCACAGCTCGACCTCGTCACGGGCGGCGTTGCGGGCGCCGAGGAAGTCGAGCAGGTCCTCGCGGATGCGCTCACGGCTGCGCCACGCCTTGTCGGCGGGCGACGGCAGCTGGTTGAGGACGTTCTGCCGCACCCAGGGGCCGGCCCGCTCGGGGTCGAACTCGGTGGACACGGCGTAGAACTCGCGGCCTTCCTCGTCGACCACACCGATCGACACGAGGTCGATCGTCACCCCGTCCTCGATGAACTCACAGTCGTAGAAGAACCGCACCGCGACACCCTAGGGGGTGCGGTCAGCTCGCCTTCTTCTCGGGCACCCGGTCGGCCTTCTTGCCCTGCTCGGGCACGTCCGCGGCCTGCTCCTTGGCCTTGGCCGCGTAGACGTCGACGTACTCCTGACCGGAGAGCTCCATCAACGCGTACATGATCTCGTCGGTGATCGACCGCAGCACGAACCGGTCGCCCGACAGCCCCTCGTAGCGGGAGAAGTCGAGCGGCTTGCCGATCTTGATCCGGATCGGGTACGGCTTCCACATCTTCGAGCCGATGGGGTTGGCCTTGTCCGTGCCGAACATCGCCACCGGGATGACCGGCGCACCGGACTCCAGCGCGATCCACGCGACACCGACCTTGCCCTTGTACAGGCGGCTGTCGGGCGAGCGCGTGCCCTCGGGGTAGATGCCGAGCAGCTTGCCCTCGCGCACGATCCGCACGCCGGTGTCGAGCGCGCCCTGGGCGGCCGAGGCGCTGGACCGGTCGATCGGCACCTGGCCGACCCCGGAGAAGAACCACTTCTGCAGCTTGCCCTTGAGCCCCGTGCCGGTGAAGTACTCGATCTTGGCCGGGAAGGTCACGCGCCGCGAGAGCATCAGCGGCAGGAAGAAGGAGTCGGACACGGCGAGGTGGTTGCTCGCCAGGATCGCGCCGCCCTCCTTCGGGATGTTCTCGGCGCCCTCGATGATCTTCGGCTGGAAGAACAGCCGCAGAATCGGTCCCAGGAGGACGTGCTTCATGATCCAGTACAGCACAGCGGGAAGCGCCTCCCTAGACACCGAACCTTGATCCCGGCAACCAGCCTACGGAGCCGACCGCACCTCACACAACGAGTCCCAAAGTAGAGCGTCACGGGCGGCTCGGTGAGTGTTGCTGAGCCGACTGCCGTAACCCGCAACACATCCCGCCCGTGCAACGATGAGGGGTCAGAGGGTTGCGGCACACGGAGAGGCTCTGGATGAACGCCCGGCGCGACTCGACCGACGGCCCCGAGAACGTCGACGAGCTCTTTGCCGAGATCGTCGCGGGTCTCGAACGGGACGGGGTCGGCAAGGACTGGCTCGACCTCGACGAGGCGAGCCCCGAGAGCGATCTCGGCGACGATCTCCGGGCCCGCGGCGACGCGGCCGACGACCTCCCCTCCGAGCACGCGGACGAGCCCGAACGGCGCGACCAGGCCAGGAACAGGGACGACGAGGACCACTACGTCCCGCCGGACCCCCCGCCCTTCCCGGTGCTGCGCGCGTCCACGATCGCGGCGCTCGGCCTGTTCGTGCTGGGCATCGTCCTGCTGGTCGCCCCCGGCCTCTTCGGCCTCGAGTCGCGGATCGGCACGCCGCTCTCGCTCGTCTCGCTGTGCGCGGGCGTCGGCTGGCTGATCCTGCGCATGCGCAACACCCCGCCACCGGACTCGGGCTGGGACGACGGCGCCCAGGTGTGACACGTCACGTCCCATTCGGTAACGGCGTGATAACGGCCACTCCAACCTTCAGATAACGATTCGGTCATGCTTACCGTGTCGGGCATGGACCAGATGCAGCACCTGATGATGGCCCGCGCCCTGGCGACCCTGAGCAAGAAGGACGCCGAGCGCGCCAAGCGCCGCCCGCGCATCCTGCGCCTGCTCGGCCGCTAGCTCCGAGCTGGGTGTTCGCGGCGGGCGAACAAACCCCGACACGCCCGCCGCGAACGCCTCGGGCTCTCCTGTCCCCCGATACCGCTACGCACTTCGAGGCGGAAACGTCATCACCGCCACCGACCTGGTCAACCGCGGCCGATGGTCGACCGTCGAGGAGCTGATCGCCGAGGCGGACGCCGTGACCGTCGCCGACGTACACGCCGTCGCGGTCGAGGCGATGGGCTCGGCGCTGCTGCAGCTGCCGTCGGGGCATCAAGCGGACTGGGCGAGATTCGCCCCGATCGCGGAGTTCTTGAGTTCTTGAGTTCTCGTCCGCCGCGCGGGGAACCAGGTACTCCACCCACGCGCCGTCCGAAGTAACCCTCGTCGTCGGCCGCACCAGCATCAGCATGATCTTCCCCGAGAGCACGCTCACGGTCCGGTTCGACCAGTGCGCGGCGATGGAGGCGTGGCCGCACGGCGCGCGCAGGCTGATCGGCACCGACGGCGTGGTCAACTAGCCGGAACGGCGGCGCAGAGCGGATCGGCTCGTCGTCGGAGGCCTTCGCCGCCGCCTTTGCAATGAGTCTTTTGCGGACGAAGACCAAAGTCTCATTGCTAAGGTGCAGGTCAGCGGCGGCGAAGGAACTGATATATCGGCTGGCAGGCGATATATCAGTTCAGGAGCGACGGGAGTTGTTCTTGGACAGCGACGTCGCCATCTCGCGGGCCAGGGTCGCGGCGCCCACGATTCCGGCGTCGTCGCCGAGCTGTGCGGTGCGGATCCGGGCCAGCGGGCGGTGGCCCGCGCCGGTCACCACGGAGGCGTAGCGCTCGCGGGCGTCGTCCATGAACATCGGCGCGGACTCCGAGACGCCTCCCCCGATGACGATCACCTCGGGGTCGTAGACGTCCGCCACCAGAGCGAGGCCCTCGCCGAGCCAGCGGGCCAGGTCGGCCATCGCGCGCTTGGCCAGCGGGTCGCCGTCGCGGGCCGCGCCGGCCACTCGGCGGCCCGTCACCGCGCGGGAGTCGCCGGCGGCTTCGCGGGCCAGCACGGTCGAGACGCCGGGGTGCTTGGCCAGCAACTCCACCGCGGTGGCCGACAAGGCCGTGCCGCTGCAGTAGCGCTCCCAGCAGCCGTTCTTGCCGCACGGGCAGGGGCGGCCGTCGGGGACCACGCGCAGGTGGCCCAGTTCGGGGGCCACGCCGTACGCGCCGCGGAAGACCTCGCCGTTCAGCAGTAAAGCGGCGCCGATGCCCGTGCCGATGGCCACCAGGACAGCGGTTTTGGCGCCACGTGCGGCGCCGAAGCGGTGTTCGGCCAGGGCGGCGGCATTCGCGTCGTGTTCCAGAACGACTGGCATGCCGAGGCGGTCGCTCATGCGGTCGGCGACGTCGGCCTGTCGCCACGCCAGGTGCGGCGCGAAACGGACCGTGCGGCGGTCGGACGCGATGAAGCCCGCCACGGCCAGACCGACGGCGTTCACGGCGTGGCGGTCCGCCACCTCCTCCACGGCCGCGACGATCGCGTCTTCAAGGGCGCGTTCGCCGGCGGGTGTGGGGGCGCGTGAGGTGTCCAGCACGGAGCCGCGCGCGTCCACGACGCCCGCGCGCACGCTGGTGCCACCGATGTCCACTCCGACGGTGAGCACTAGTCGGTCTTCCTGACGACCTTGATGTGCTGCACCCGCTGACCCGAAGGTTCCCCCGAAGACTCGTCGGCGCCACCGGACGGCTCAGGGGGCGGAGGCGGGGCACCCGGTTCGCGCAGGGCCGCGCGCAGCACCGCCACCAGACCGGCGGCGTGCTCGGCGGCCTTCGCGGCCAGTTCGGAACGGTCGCCACGCAGCAGCGCCACGCCGTTGCACAGAGGGCACCAGCCGCACGTCTCGGGCGTGTGCGAACCGTCGCCCGCGTCGGCCACCCGCTGCAGCCACGGCTGCATGCGTTCAGCTGCCGTGTCGATCAGCAGCCGAAGCTCCTCGGCGAGCTTTCCCGTGTTGTCCTGGGTCATCCAAAGCTCCTGATCAGCGCCAAAGCTTGGGGTCCGGGCGGAACCCCACCGTGACGCCACCCGCGTCCATCTCCGCACCGGTCACGATGCAGCGCTTCAGCAACGACGGCAGCGCCACGAGGCGACGCCTGCCGTCGATGGTCAACGCGAGGTCGTCGCCCACTCGCGCGAGGTCGAGGTCCGTGTCGTCGGCCAGCGGCAGCGCGATCCGCAGCGAGTATCGGGCGTCGAGACCACGCCCGCTGCCCGACACCTCCAGCAACGACTCCGACACGACGGCACCGGGCAACGGGTCCTCGGAGCCGTAGAGCTGCGAGGCGACCTCCAGCAATGCCGGCACGCCCACAGGCTCCGAAGCGCGGTGGTCGACCGTGCGGATCTCACCGATCCCGGTCAGCTCCGCCAGCACCGCGTCCTGCTCGTGCCGCCGCGTCCGCAACCAGGTGGCCGCGGCACCGCGCGCCGAACCGGGCGAAGGCACCAGCCGGTTCGCGATCACGCTGTCGACCCGGATTCCCTGCAGCGCCAACGCGGTCAGAGTCCGTCGCGTCTCCGCGGCCACGACCCGTTCCGGTGTCAGCACCAGCCGCACCGAGCACGACGAAGGATCCGAGAGCATCGTCCGCAAGGAGTCCAGCCGCTCGGCGAGCCGGCTCAGCGCGTCCGCCGTCGCGTCCCACTTCTCGACGGTCCCGGTACCCGCGACACCGGCCAGCAACCCGCGCACCACTCGCCGGTGCGTCGGGAAAAGCCTCTCCAGGTACCCCGCGAACGCTTCGGGCAACGACAGCAGCCGCAACGTCTCCGCGGTCGGCCCGCAGTCGACGACCACGACCTCCCACGGCCCGCTGGACGCCAGCCGCCGCACCTCCGCCAGCGCGAGCAACTCCTCGACGCCCGGCAGCACGGTGAGCTCCTCGGCGTCGAGCTCGTCGACCCCGGCGCCCGCGAGAACCGTCCGCAGATGCCCGCGCAGATCGCCCCAAGCCTCGTCGACGAGACCGCGCGGATCGATCTGGCACGCGAAAAGACCGCCCGCTGTGTCTACTTCGGACGGTGCTGCGCCCAGACGGACGTCGAGGGCGTCGCCCAGCGAGTGGGCGGGATCGGTCGACACCACGAGAGCCTTGCGGCCGTTCGCGGCCAGGGAGGCCGCTGTGGCAGCGGCCAGTGTCGTCTTGCCGACCCCGCCCTTGCCGGTGAAGAGCAGGACCCGGCTCAAGCCGCCTTCTCCGCGCGCTTCTTGAGCTCCTTGAGCGCGGTGTCGAGGATCAGCTTCTCGGCCTTGCGGCGGAACAGCCCGATCATCGGGATCACCAGCTGCACCGACAGCGTGTACGTCACCTTGGTACCGGCGCCAGACGGCTCCAGCACGTAACTGCCCACCTGCGCCTTCTGCATGGTGCCCTTGACGAGCTCCCACCTCACCGAGAGACCGTCGGCCGCCCAGTCGTACTTCAGGGTGTACTCGTCCTTCACGGGACCCTGGTCGATCGCGAACCGCACCTGCTGCGCACGGCCGTCGGAACCGGTGTCGAGAACCTCGACCTCTTTCATCCCGTTCGCCCAGTCCGGGTACGACGGGAAGTCCGCGATGATCGCCATGATCTTCTCAGGCGGAGCGTCGATGACGATGGACTGCGTGGACTCGTCGGCCATGAGTGAGGAGGTTACTCGCGTCTTTACCAGTTGAGGACGTGAGGCTTGCCGCTGCGCTGGAAGTGCCCGACGTTGACGCACTCGGTGTAGCCGATCCGCACCCGCCTGGCCAACGGCTGGTGCACGTGCCCGAACACCGACCAGCGCGGACGTTCGCGCACGATCTTCTCCAGCGCGGGCCGCGATCCCCATTCGGGACGGCGCGCCACGACGTCGTACGTCAGGTCCGGGACGGCCGGCGGGATGTGCGTGCACAGCACGTCGACCGGTCCCATCCCCTCGAGCGCGGCCGCCATGTCCTCCTCCGTCCGGAGGTACGGGAACCACGGCGCGTTGGGGTTGCGCACGAGTCCGGGCAGCATCAGCCCGCCGCCCGCGAACCCGAAACGCAGCCCGCCGATCTCCACCGCCTCGCCGTCGACGACGTGCACGCCGTCGCGGGCGAACTGCGGCCACAGGTGCGGACTGTCCACATTGCCCGGTGTCGCGTACGTCGGCGCGGACATCGCGGCGAACAGCGCGTGGTACTGCTCCAGCACCGCCTCTTCCACGACGGAACGGGCGTCCACGAGACCGTCCCAGAGGGACCGGATGTAGCCCGCCGTGTCCGCGCGCTTGGTGCCGCGTCTCAACTCGGCGAAGATCCCCACCTTCTCGGGCCCGAAAACGCGCCCGAGGATCCCCTTGGAATGGTCGTGGTAGTCGACGAAGTCGATCAGGTCGCCGAGCACGACGAGCGCGTCCGCCCCGTCACCGGCGCGCGCCAGCGCCTCAGCGTTGCCGTGCACATCCGAAACCACGTGAACCCGCACGGCTTCCAACCTAGTTCACCGGGGCGGAAGTGGTTTCTGAGACGCACGTCAAGCAAGATCACCCGTGCGGCGGGCAGCCAGCGGGGCGACCGTCCTCCAGAGTCAGCTTCAGGCCCAGAGCAACGGACTTCGCGGCGAGCTGCCGGCGTTGCACCTCACGAAGCGCGGTGCGCGGGGTGAAGGAACCGGCCGGCGGATCAGCGCGGAGGAAGAAGTGCACCAGAGTGCCGTCGAGCATCGGCTCGAGCCAGACCTCCATCGTGCCGACGAGCGCGCCGCCGACGGTCCAGCGCAGTCCCTCGTCGCCGCGGTCGGCGTAGACGTCGAGCTCGAGATCGGGCCAGAAATCACGCCACGACGATGGCGCGGCGAAAGCGGCGGCGACCACGCTGGGTGGCACTGCCAGGAAAGTCTCGTCGACGACGTCCACACTGGCCATGGGGTCAAAAGGTAACGGAAGGGCGTACCAACCTTTGTATCGCCGGAATCACACGCTAAGTTTCCCCGCGAGTAACAAGCAAACGTACGGAGGTTGACGTGCGCGAGTTCAGCGTCCCCGCCACGGCCGCGGTGGCTCCGGAGGAGAACCTCACCGACATGGTGTGGGCCAACGCGGAGCGCTTCGGCAACGCCGTCAGCTTCCGCCGGCAGATCGACGGCACCTGGGTCGACATCACGGCGCGTGACTTCGCCGCCCAGGTCATGGCGGTCGCCAAGGGCATGATCGCCGCGGGCATCGAGCACGGCGACCGCATCGGCCTGGTCTCCAAGACCCGCTACGAGTGGCAGCTGCTCGACTTCGCCATCTGGGCGGCGGGCGGCATCACCGTGCCGATCTACGAGACATCGTCGGCGGACCAGATCGAGTGGATCCTGTCCGACTCCGGCGCGAAGGCGGTGTTCGTCGAGACCTCGGCGCACCGCCAGTCGGTCGACGACGTCGTCGGCTCGCTGCCCGAGCTGCGCCACGTGTGGCAGATCGAGGGCGCGGCCGCCGCGGTCGACGAGCTGACCGCGCTGGGCGCCGAGATCACCGACGAGCAGGTGCACGAGCGCCGCGGGCAGGTGCAGGCGGACGAGACGGCGACGCTCGTCTACACGTCCGGCACCACGGGCCGGCCCAAGGGCTGCACGCTGACGCACCGCAACCTGCTGTCCGAGGTGCGGTCGGCGCTGACGCGGTTCCCGGAGATCCTCACCGCGGGCAACTCGCTGCTGGAGTTCCTGCCGCTCGCGCACATCCTTGCGCGCGCTCTGGCGCTGGCGTGCGTGTACTCGCGCGCGACGCTGGGCCACACCGCCGACGTGAAGAACCTCGTCGCGGACCTGGGCCAGTTCCGGCCGACGTTCGTCGTCGCGGTGCCGCGCGTGTTCGAGAAGGTCTACAACGGCGCCAAGCAGAAGGCGCACGCCGGCGGCAAGGGCAAGATCTTCGACGCGGCGGAGGCGACGGCCGTCGAGTACTCGTCCGCGCTGGACAACGGCGGTCCCGGCCTGGTGCTGCGGGTCAAGCACGCGGTGTTCGACAAGCTGGTGTTCGCGAAGCTGCGCGGTGCACTGGGCGGCCGGGCGATCGCGGCGGTGTCCGGTGGCGCGCCGCTGGGTGACCGGCTGTCGCACTTCTTCCGCGGCGCGGGCATCCCGGTGTACGAGGGCTACGGCCTGACGGAGACGTCGGCGGCGGCGTGCGTGACGTTCCGCGGCCAGGAGAAGGTCGGCACGGTCGGCCTGCCGGTGCCCGGCACGTCGGTCCGGATCGCGGACGACGGCGAGATCCTCATCAAGGGCGACATCGTCTTCACCGGCTACTGGAACAACGAGGCCGCCACCAAGGAGGCCCTCGAGGACGGCTGGTTCCACACCGGCGACATCGGTGAGCTCGACACCGACGGCTTCCTGAAGATCACGGGCCGCAAGAAGGAGATCATCGTCACCGCCGGTGGCAAGAACGTCTCCCCCGCGCAGCTCGAGGACCGCATCCGGGCGCACCCGCTGATCTCGCAGTGCATGGTCGTCGGTGACAAGCAGCCGTTCATCGGCGCGCTGATCACGATCGACCCGGAGTTCTTCCCGTCGTGGAAGGAGTCGCACGGCAAGCCGGCGTCGGCCGAGGTCCCCGATCTGATCGAGGACGCGGATCTGCTGGCCGAGATCCAGGCCGTGGTGGACGAGGCGAACAAGTCGGTGTCGAAGGCGGAGGCGATCCGCAAGTTCCGGGTGCTGCCGATCGACTTCACCGAGGCGGGCGGCGAGATGACGCCGTCGCTGAAGTTGAAGCGCTCTGTCGTGGCGACGACGTACTCGGCGGACATCGACGCCATCTACGCGAAGTAAGAGGGTGTGATGCGCGAAAGGCCCAGGAGCTGAGAGAGAGCTCCTGGGCCTTTCGACCCCCAGCGATCGTGATCCGCAGGGCTTCTGCGGAACCCGAGAAGTTTGTTGCCCCGGCCCCCCGACCGGGACGTGTAGAAGATTGCCAAACGACGCTGACGTATCGCTGACGCGCCGATGTCACTCGGCGACAGTGCGCGACTCCGGGCGCAACTAGGCTGTCCGGTACAGGGGGATGATCCGGCTCGCGCGAAGGGAAGGCAATGACTTCGGGTCCGCAGTTCCGGCTGCTCGGCCCGTTGGACGTGCGTCTGGACGGCGCCTCGGTGGTGCTTCGCGCGGGCAAGCACAGGGCGTTGCTGGCGGCGTTGCTGCTGCGGCCGAACCGCGTCGTTCCCGTGACGGAACTCGTCGAGCACCTGTGGGGTGACGCACCGCCTGCCCGCACTCGTGGGACGTTGCAGACGTACGTGATGCGGCTGCGGGCGGCGCTGGGTGATCCGTCGCTGATCCAGACCGCGGCCGACGGCTACCGGATGCGGGTCGACCCGCTGGCCGTGGACGTGCACCGGTTCGCTGACGCTGCTGCTCGTGGACGGGCGGCTGCCGCGGCGGACGACCTGGTCACGGCGCGGAAAGCGTTTGCCGAGGCGCTGGAGCTGTGGCGTGGTCCGGTGCTGTCGGACGTGCCGTCGGAGACCTTGTACGCCGAGAACGCGCCGCGGCTGACCGAGCTGCTGATGAGTGTGCACGAGCAGCGGATCGACGTGGAGCTCGCGCTGGGCAACCACGCGGACCTGGTGCCGGAACTGTTCACACTGACGCGGGACCACCCGTTGCGCGAGCGGTTCTGGGCGCAGCTGATGCTCGCGCTGTACCGCAGCAGCAGGCAGGCGGAGGCGCTGGAGGCGTTCCGGCAGCTCGACCGGACCCTGGACGAGCAGCTCGGCATCGATCCGTCCGGTGAGCTGCGGGCGTTGCACCAGGCGATCCTCGTGGGAGCGCCGTCGCTGGCCGCTCCGGTCGCCGAGCGCGAGCCGGAACGCGCGCCCGCGTCGCCGATGCGGCTGCCGGACGACATCGCTGACTTCACCGGGCGCGTGGAGCACGTGGAGCGGATCTCCGGGCTCATCACCGGCGGGTCGGTGCCGATCGTGACGCTGGCGGGACAGCCGGGCGTGGGCAAGACGACGCTGGCCGTGCACATGGCGCACCTGCTGCGGGACAGGTTCCCGGACGGGCAGTTGTACGTCGACCTGCGCGGCTACTCGCTGGGGCCGCCCGCGGACGAGATGGACGTGCTGTCGCGGTTCCTGCGCGCGCTCGGGGTGCCGCCGGACGAGATCCCGCCGGACGCCGACGAGCAGAGCACGATGCTGCGCTCGCTGGTCTCGGGCCGGCGGATGCTGCTGGTGCTGGACAACGCTTCCGCGCCGGACCAGGTGCGGCCGTTGCTGCCGGGGACCGCGTCGTGCCGGGTGATCGTGACGTCGCGGGACGACCTGCGCGGGCTGATCGCGATGAACGGCGCGCGGACGGTGCCGGTCGACGTGTTCGCTCCCGCCGAGTCCGCGGCGTTGCTCGGCCGGCTGCTGGGTCCCGGTGACCACGCCGAGCTGGCCTCCCGGTGCGGGCACCTGCCGCTGGCGTTGCGGGTGGCGGCGGCCTATCTGGCTGGGCGCGGCGACGTGACGATTTCCGGTTCGCCGATCGAGCTGGCCTACGCGGCGCTTCCGCCGGCGCCGCAACGGTTGTTCCGGTTGCTGTCGCTGGTACCCGGCCCGGACTTCACCGCGGAGGCCGCCTCGGCTCTGGCCGATGTGGACGCCGAGGGCCTGCTGACGGTGCTGGAGATCGCCCAGCTGGTGGTTTCGCTCGCGCCGGGCCGTTTCCGGTTCCACGACGAGCTGGTGCGTTACGCGGCGGCGTTGCGCGAGGAGTCGGACACGCCGGCCGAGCAACAGCTGGCCTGGACGGTCCTGCTGAACCACTACCTGCGCGGCGTCGAACGCTGCGCCGAGTTGCTCTACCCCGGCATCGTGCGGCTGCCGACGTCCTCCACCGGCCCCGCGCCCAGGATCACGACCTCCGCCGAGGCGCTCGCGTGGCTCGACGCGGAACGCCCGAACCTGACCGCCGCCATCCAGCAGGCCGCCGAGCACGGTCCGGCCCCGATGGCGTGGCAGCTGGCCGACGCGCTGCGCGGCTACCTGTGGATCGGCCAGCACGTCGGCGAATGGCTCGCGACCGCCCACCACGGCCTGCAGGCGGCGGTCGCGTCCTCGAACCACCCCGCAGAGGCCGCCATGCACGCGAACCTCGGCACCCTCTACCTGCGGCTGGGCGAGTACGCGTTGTCGGTCGAGCACCACAACCAGGCGATCGAGCTGTACCGGGCGCTGGGCGACAAGGACGCCGAGGCGAGCGTGCTGAACAACCTCAGCCTGGTGCACCGCCGCTCCGGACAGCTGACCGAGGCGAAGGAAGCCCTGGTCCGCTGCCTGGCGATGCTGCACTCGGCCGACAGCATCAGCACCGGCCTCTACAACCTCGGCCAGCTGTCCGTGGAGCTCGGCGAGATCGACGGCGCCGTCGACCACTTCTCCCAGGCCCTCGCGCTCGCCCCGAACGCCGACAGCCACACCTACCTCGGCATGGCGCTGCGCCTGCAGGGACGCCTCGGCGAGGCCCGCGACCACCTCGACCGCGCCCTGGAGATCGGCAACGTCCCGGCCGGCGAGGCGGAGACCCTCGAGAACCTGGCCGCCCTGGAGCTCGCTTCCGGCAACCCCCCGGCCGCGCTGTCCCTGGCTTCTCGCGCGCTGTCCCTCGTCGCCGACGGCGGCGACCCGCAGGTGGCGACCTCGGTGCGGATCACGCTCGGCGACGTCCGCCGCGCCCTGTCCGACTTCGACGCCGCCGCCGAGCTCCTCGGCCAGGCCCTCGCCACGGCCCGGCGCATCGGCTACGCGTCCGGCGAGGTCCGCGCGCTGATCGGACTGGCCGTGGTGTGGCGCGATCTCGACCGCCATCCCGAGTCCCGGTCCGCCGCTGACGAAGCCGCACGCCGCAGCTCGGAACTGGGCTTGCGCGCCTTGGAAATCCGGGCCCGCGCACTCATCCAGCCCTGACCGATATCCAATATGCAGGACACCACCGATATCCGATGTATCGCTTCATGACAACGTTGTCATATGCAGCGCAATATCCGATATATCGCATACCAGCTGAATCCGGCCTATCCGATGTACTCAGCGCACCGCCGCCGCACACGACCTGCATACAGGCGGCCGACTGCTCGTCGACGGCCTGCTCACAGCGGATGCAGCTTGCATACAGCGGATGGAATACAGCCCGAGCACAAGCCGTGGGCGCGGACACAGCGGCGACTTGCTGTATACAACGCCCATACCGTTGCCATCGCACGCATATTTCGGCCGCGCAAATTCCGCTCACATCGGGCGCAGCGTGATATATCGCGTATTGGATACGGCTCAGCCGATGAGGCCTTCGAGGCGGTGCGCGAGCTGATCCCACCGCCAGTGGTCGCTCACCCACTCACGTCCGGCGCGTCCCATCTTGGCCGCCATCTCGGGATCCGCGAGCAACATCGCGATCCTCTCGGCGACGTTCTCGACGTTGAGCCCATCGACGACGTTGCCGGTGATGCCGTCGCGAACGGTCTCCGGCGCGCCGCCGGACCGTCCGGCGATCACGGGCAGCCCGGTCGCCGAAGCCTCCAGGTAGACGATGCCCAGCCCCTCGACGTCGAGACCGCGGCCACGGGTGCGGCACGGCATCGCGAAGACGTCGCCGGCGTTGTAGTGCGCGGGCAGTTCCTCCCACGGCACCGAGCCGGTCAGCACGATGTCACGCGAGCCGGCCGCCATCTGCTCGAGCGTCCCCCGGTACGGCCCGCCACCGACGATCAGCAACGCCGCGTCCGGCACCGTGCGCTGGATCAGCGGCAGGGCGCGGATCAGGACGTCCTGTCCCTTGCGCGGCACCAGGCGCGACACGCACACGATCACCGGCCGGTCGCCCAGCCCGTACCGCTGACGAATCTCGGCCCGCGCGGCGGGATCCGGGCGGTAGAGATCGGTGTCCACACCGGACGGCAGGTGCTCCAAGGCCGCCATCGGCCCGAACGCCGCCGCGAACCGCGAACGGGTGTAGCGGCTGACGTACGTCACGACGTCCACACCGGACCCGATCGCCCGCAACGCCTGCCGCGCCACCGGCAACATCGACCAGCCGACCTCGTGCCCGTGGGTGCACGCCACCGCGCGGCTCAACCCCAGCGACGGCGCCAGCAACGCCAGCGGTGCCGCCGCCCCGAACCACGCCGCCTCGCACGACTCAGCGCGGGCGATCTCACGAGCACGCCGGAGCACATCGGGCGTCGGCAGCATCAGCGACGTCGGATGCCGCACCACCGGGAAAGGCTGCGCCGCGTCGAACTCCGCCGCGCCCTTCCACTTCGGCGCGTACACGACGAGGGAGTCCGCGGGCAGCCGTGTCGCCAACGCGTGCAGGTAGGACTGGATGCCACCGGGGCGAGGCGGGAAGTCGTTGGTCACCAGCAAGGTTCGGCGCACGAACCCAACGCTATCCGATGCTCGACCGCAGGAACTCGCGCCAGCCCGCCACGTCGACCGCCCCCAGCTCCACAGCGGACCGAGAAGCGTGCTGCAGGAAGAAGTCGACGACGCCCCGCTCCCCCAGCTTCGACTCCAGGTAGACCATGATCGAGTACGCCTGCTGGTAAGCCAGATCACGCCCCGCACCACTGAAGTCGGTGGGCAGCGCCGAGACACTGGACGTGAGCAACGGCGCGGCCTGGCGCAGCGACAGCCCGAGCCCGTGGAACGCCACCCAGTCCGCGAACCCCTCGACCAGCCACAGCGGCGCCGAGTCCGACGTCAGGTCGCGCGTCGCCACGTGGGTGATCTCGTGCCGCAGCAGCACACGCAACTCCAACGGAGTCAACGCCGCCGCACGCACCCTATTGAGCACCACGCGCTGCCCGGAACCGTCACGAATCGCGATCCCGGCCATGTCCGCGAACGCCGGTCCGACGAGCGACACGAGCTCGGTGTCCGAAGCCGGAATCACGACGTCGACCCGTCGCGACCAACTGATATCCAATATATCGGCTACACCCGACACCGAGTCGTCCAACACACCCAATGCACGTCCAGCGAGTTCGCCATCACAAGAACTGCTGGTCACGGTGCCGGACGACGCCGTCAGCACCGCTTCCTTGCAATGAACAGTTTCCGTCGGCGGCAACTCAACAGGCCGCATTGCAACGGTCAGGCCCAGCAGGAACGTCATGGCGACCGTGATCGCCAGCAACGGCCTGAGGTGCTTCACCGGCGCAACGCTAGCCCTCGATGCGCCGAATCACCGCGATGGGCCCGATGGCGTCGATCGGCGCGATCTTCACCGGCTGCCCCTCAGTGGAGGCGTGCACGGCCCGCATGTTGTCGACAGCCATCGCGACGTGCGACCGGCTCGAGTAGTAGACGATCAGGTCGCCCGCACGGACCTCGCCGCGCGTGACCACCCGCCCCACCGCAGCCTGCCCACCGGACGTGCGCGGAATGTTGAGCCCCGCGGACGCGTAGGCCTTCATCGTCAGGCCGGCGCAGTCCCACTGGTCGGGCCCGGTCGAGCCGTAGCGGTACTCGTCCCCGCGCTGCGCCAGTGCGAACGCCAGCGCGATCCCGGCCGTCCCCGCGGGCACGCTGACCGCGGACCGGTCGCCCGGATCCCGCAGCCGGTTCACGACCGGCGCGGGCAGCCGCGTCAACGCGGCACGCACCTCACTGATCTGCGCCTGCAGCGCGCGGCTGCGCCCGTCGAGGTCGGCCTTCAACCGCTCGGCCGCCGAAGCGGCCTCGGCAGCACGAGTGCGCGAGTTCTCCGCCGCCTGGTGCGCCTGACGCGCCTTCTCAACGGCGCCCGACAGCCGGGCCAGCGAGTCGGCCTTGTCCGACGCCAGGACCCGCATCATCTCCAGGCGGTTCAGGAAGTCCTGCTGGGAGTCCGCGACGAGCAGCGCCGACAGCTGGTTGAACCGCGCACCCTCGAACGACGCCTGGGTGATCAGGTCGACCTGGCCGCGGTAACCGTCCTCGTCGGACTTCGCCTGCCGCTCGATCTGCTGCGCCGCCGCCACATCCACCGAGGCGCGTTCGAGCTCGGCCCGACGCAGGACCAGATCCTCCTGCGCCCGCAGGACTTCCTCGTTGAGCTTGGTCGCCTGCGCCGTCAGATCGGCGTACGCGCGCGCCGGATCAGCCGGCTGCGCGGCGAACGACACGGCCGGCAGAGCACCGAAGAACAGGGCGGTAACCAGAACACCGCGGGTGAGTTTGCGCGACGACACGCCGCCGATCCCCTTCGCGAGAACAAGACCGTCAAGATCGAGCCCGAAGACCGAGCCGAAGATCGATTCCGGGTCAGGCTACCGGGTGTTCAAACGCGCCCGAGACGGGCCAGCAACACAGCGGACGGCACCGGGTGCGCGCCGCGACGTCGCACCGAGTCGGCGACCGCGCGATCCGACGTCACCACCACCACAGGACGCCCCTCGGGCTCCGCGGTGACCAGCGCACGAATCACGTCATCTGCCAGAACACCAGGATCGCTGAAGAGCACGCGCACGCCCCGTGGAGCCGCCGCGGGCACGGCCACCACCCCAGCGCCGTCGAACACCAACGTCACCTCAGCCCCCGTGCGCGCGGCGAGCACCGCCAGCTGATGCACGAGCCGATCACGCTGATCCGACAACGAAAGCTCTGGGTAACCGGTCTTCGTGACGTTGTAGCCGTCCACCACCAGGTGCACCGCGGGCAACGCCAGCAGCCGGTCCAGCGCCGCCGGGTCCTCCACGCGCCCAACTGCCCCCTGCGACGCACTGGCACCCCGCACGAGGTCGGCAGGACGCGGCCCGGTGCCACCACCCAACGCCAACTCGCGACGCAAACCCGTCACGGCACCGTCGAGCGTGTCCACGAGCAGCGCGAGCCGCACCTCGTCCGCCTGCCGGGCCTCCCGCGCGGACTGGCGGGCCACCTCGGCATCCGCGATCGCCCGCTGTGCCTTGCCGCGCTCGGTCTCCGCGCGTTCCCGCTCCCGGTCGCGTTCGGCGGTGAGGCGCTTGACCTCCTCTGCCGTACGCACCTGGATCTTGTCCACCTCGGCGGCCGCGGCCTCGGCGGCGTCCTTGGCCTCGCGCAGCTTCACGCCCTGCTCCCGCAACCGCTTGCGCAGGCGTTCCAGCTCGATCTCGGCATCCGCGCGGATCCGTTCCGCCGCACCGTCGAGCTGGCTGCGCTCGGCCTTCAGCCGTTCGAGCTCACCTTCGAGCCGTTCCGCCCGCACCACGGCGGCATCCCGCTCGGCCCGCAACGTCGCGTCGCCGACCCGTCGCGACACCAGCTCCACGTAGTGCGGCGCGACGTCGTCACCGGTCAGCACCGCCGCCGCGGCCGCCGTCACCGGGTCCGGCGACGTCACCTCGAGCGTCGACGGCCGGTTCTTGCCCAGCCACTCCACCACGGCCGTGCGGAAGTTGGCCGAGTTCCGCAGGCCCGCGACGACCTGCGCGCCACCCAGCCGGGCCCGTTTCGTCGGCGCGAACTTCGCCACCGGCCGCAGATGCTGCGGCACGTCGACCTTCGCCATCTCGCCCAACGCGTCCGCACCGAGCTCCGCCAGTCTCGCCCGCAACGGCTCCGGCAGGGCCGCCCAGTCCACAGTGGACTCATCTGCGGACTCGCCTGCCTCCTCGGCAGGCTCGTCGAACTCGGGCTCGGGCATCGGGTCTGGCACCCCAACAGGCTAGAGCCCCCGTGCCTGAGCAGCGCACGGACATCTCCGGCCTCCGGAACAATGATCTGGAAAAGGATCAGCACCGGCGCTCGACGACCCCTGCAACCGCAGGTCAGCACCCCTGCGAACGACCGAGCGCCGAAAATTGTCAGACCCCGTCGCTACCGTCCCACATCGTGACCGGTCAACTGTCCTTCGACGAGCTCGGTACGCCCCTTCGCGACACCACGTTCGTCGTTTTCGACCTGGAGACGACGGGCGGGAGCAACGAGGAGGACGCCATCACCGAGATCGGCGCGGTGAAGATCCGCGCCGGCGAGGTGCTCGGCGAGTTCGCCACCCTCGTCGACCCGGAACGCGGCATCCCCGTGCAGGTGGCCCAGCTGACCGGCATCACGCAGCTGATGGTCACGGGCGCGCCGAAGCTGGACACGGTGCTGCCCGCGTTCCTGGAGTTCGCGGCTGGAGCGGTGCTGGTCGCGCACAACTCGGGTTTCGACATCAGCTTCCTCAAAGCGGCCTGCGAACGGCACGGCTACCGCTGGCCGAAGCCGTCGGTCGTCTGCACGGTGAAACTCGCGCGGCGCGTGCTGAGCCGCGACGAGGCCCCGTCGTGCCGCCTGTCCGCGCTGGCCGACCTCTTCCACACCACGACCCGGCCGACCCACCGCGCCCTGGCCGACGCCCGCGCGACCGTCGAAGTGCTGCACGGGCTGCTGGAACGCGTCGGCAACGTCGGCGTGCACTCACTCGAAGAACTGCTGGCCTACCTCCCGGAAGTCACCCCGGAGCAACGCCGGAAGCGCTCCCTGGCCGCCCACCTGCCGTCCAAGCCGGGCGTCTACCTCTTCCGCGGCCCCAAAGAAGAGGTGCTCTACGTCGGCACCGCTTCGGACCTCCGCCGCCGGGTCCGCCAGTACTTCACCGCCAGCGAGGGCCGCCGCAGACTCCGCGAGATGGTCGCCCTCGCCGTGCGCGTGGACGCCGTCGAATGCGCTCACCCGCTGGAAGCCGAAGTGCGCGAGTTACGCCTGCTGCGGGCCCACCGCCCCGCCTACAACCGCAGGTCCAAGAACCCGCACCACGCCTGGTGGCTCGTCCTGACCGACGAGGCGTTCCCGCGGCTGTCGCTGGTCAGAAACCCCCGCGACGGCGCCCTGGGCCCCTTCCGCACGCGCCAGACAGCCGAGTCGGTGGCCGACGCGTTGCTCGACGCCGTCCCGCTGCGCTCCTGCACGATCAAGATCCCGGCGACGAACCAGCGCGCCTCGCCCTGCGCACTGGCCGAACTGGGCCGCTGCCAAGCCCCGTGCGCGGGCCGCCAGACCGTCGAGGAGTACTCCCCGGCGGTCGTCGCCGTCCAAGACCTGGTCGTCGGCCGCAGCGCCGACCCGTTGCGCAGGCTCATCACCCAACTGGGCGGCCTCGCCTCAGCCGAGCGCTTCGAGGAAGCCGCCCGCCGCCGCGACCGCCTGGCCGGCCTGGTCCGCTCACTGGACCGGGCCCAACGCCTGGCCGCCCTCGCCGCACTCCCCCAGCTCGTCGCCGCCCGCCCGGATCGCGAAGGCGGCTGGGAGTTCTCGGTCGTCCGCTACGGCCGCCTCGCCTCAGCCGGAGTCGCTCGCCGCGGCACCCGCCCGATGCCGGTCGTCGACGCCCTCGTCGCGTCGGCGGAAACCGTCGTCCCCACGGCCGGTCCCCTCCGCGGCGCCCCTCCGGAAGAAACCGGCGTGGTCCTGCGCTGGCTCGACCAGCCGGGCACCCGCCTCGTCTACGCGGACGAACCCTGGTCGTCCCCCGCCGGCGCCGCAGCGGCCTGGGTCCCGTGGGCCGAGCAAGCCGCGGGCGCCCGCCCCTTGCACGACCGCTGGAGCTGACCCACCGAGCCCCGCCGATATATCAGTTATGCAAAAAACGTTTGCGGACGTCCGCAAACGTTTTTTGCATGAGGCAGGGTTTGAGCAGGTCAGCGCGGGTGGGGCGAACCGATATATCAGTTGGGATGTCGACAAAGAGACGAGTTAGCGAGGGCTGGGGACGTTCAGGTGGCGGGACGTGGAGGTCCTCAGGGCGTAGAGGCCGGCCGCCAGGACGCCGCCGAAAACAGGGGCGATCAGGTACACCGGCAGCAGGTTCCAGGCCGGGTCGCCGCCCGTGAAGGTGAGGACGACGTCGGGGCCGAACGTGCGGGCGAGGTTCACCGAGGCGCCCGCGACGGGACCGAACGCGAGGATCTGGGTGGCGAGCGCCAGGCCGATCCCGACACCGTGCAGACCGCGAGGGGCACCGGGGTTGACGGCCAGCGCGAAGACGGCGGTCACGAGGATGAACGCACCGAGCGCTTCGGCGGCGAAGGCCTGAGTCGCGGTGACACCGGAACCGAAAGCAGTCACGCCCAGACCCGCTTCAAGAGCCCGAGAGCCGTGCACGACGTGAACCAGCGAAGCAGCCAGGACGCCGCCGACGAGTTGTGCGCCGACGTAGCCGGCACCTCGCGCCACGGCACGCGACCGGACACCGCGAGAGCGATGGTGACGGTCGGGTTGAAGTGCGCGCCGGAAATGGCGCCGAACGCGTAGATGCCGGCCATCAACGCGAGCCCGTGGGCCAGCGCGACGATGAGCAGACCGGACGGTTCGTTGCCCGCGGCGACCACGGATACAGCGGCGGAGATTCCGAACAGACAGAGGATGGTCGTACCGGCCACCTCGGCGATCAGCTTGCGTGCGAACACGGGTTCACCTCGAAGACAAAACCGGGAATGAGGGGACCCACGCTCGCAGCGACGTCCTCACGCCAGCGATAAGCCGGTAGGGCAGACTACGAGTGCTTTAGTTACCCGTGCTGAGACCAGAGGAGGACAGCGTGGTCACCGCCATCGTGCTGATCCAGGCCGCCGCCGAACGCATTCCCGAGGCAGCGCAGGAGATCGCCGACATCGACGGCGTCACCGAGGTGTACTCCTGCGCAGGTGACGTGGACCTGATCGCGCTCGTGCGGGTGAGCAAGCACGAGGACCTGGCCGCGCTGGTGCCCGGCAAGATCAGCAAGGTCGCGGGCGTGCTGAACACCGACACGCACATCGCGTTCCGCAGCTACTCGAAGCGAGACGACGAGGCGGCCTTCGCCATCGGCCTGGATGACGCCCAGTAACCACAGCAAGGCCACGATCAGAGCAGCCGCGGAAATCATTCGGCGCAACTGACGTAACGAAAAGCCCCCGTGAAGGTTCACGGGGGCTTTTCACAGTTCTAGAACGAGATCAGGCCTTCGGGTCGGACGGCTTGCCCGCGAGCTCGCCTGCCCTGTCCTCCGCGCTGATCTCCTCGGCGACGTGCTTCTTCGCCCGCGCGTTCTCCAGGGCCACGGTCTCCTCGACCGGGTCCGGGGACCACGTGCTGCCGGCGACCGGGTGACCGGCCGAGCCGAGCTTGTTCATCTTCTTCGGCACCGACGCGCCCTGGTAGGCGAGCGGGAGCGGGTGGCCGTGGTCGTCCACCGGGCCGAGCGGCTGGTGGATCTCGATGAACTCACCGTGCGGCAGGCGCTTGATGATGCCGGTCTCGACACCGTGCTCGAGCACCTCGCGGTCGCCGCGCTGCAGGCCGATGCAGATCCGGTACGCGATGAAGTACGCGATCGGAGGCAGGACCAGCATGCCGATGCGGCCCATCCACGTCGTCAGGTTCAACGAGATGTCGAACTTGTACGCGAAGATGTCGTTGCCGCCCATGAGCAGCAGGACCATGAAGTACGTGATCGCCATCCAGCCGAGCGCGGTGCGGACCGGCACGTCGCGCGGGCGCTGCAGCAGGTTGTGGTGCGCGTAGTCCTTGGTCATCTTCTTCTCGATCCACGGGTACACCGCCGCGATGCCGGTCAGCAGCGGCAGACCGAGGATGAACGGCAGGAACGGCGCCGGGATCGTGTAGTTGCCCAGGTAGAACTCCCACGCGGGCCAGATGCGGACCAGGCCGTCGGTCCAGCCCATGTACCAGTCCGGCTGCGAGCCGGCGGAGATCTGCGCGGGGTTGTACGGGCCGAAGTTCCAGATCGGGTTGATCTGGAAGACGCCACCCATGATCGCGATGACACCGACGACGATGGCGAAGAAGCCACCGCCCTTGGCCGCGAACACCGGCATGATGCGGACGCCGACGACGTTGGTCTCCTTGCGGCCCACGCCAGGGAACTGCGTGTGCTTCTGGTACCAGACCAGCGCGAGGTGCGCCGCGATCAGGCCGAGGATGATCGCCGGGATCAGCAGGATGTGCGCGGTGTAGAGCATCGGGATGATGTTGGTGCCGGGGAACTCCCCGCCGAACATCAGCCAGTTGATCCAGGTTCCGACGACCGGGAACGAGATCAGCAGCGCCGCCATCACGCGCAAGCCGGTGCCCGAGAGCAGGTCGTCCGGCAGCGAGTAGCCGAGGAAGCCCTCGATCGCGCCGAGCATGAACAGCACGATGCCGATGACCCAGTTGATCTCACGCGGCTTGCGGAACGCGCCGGTGAAGAAGATCCGGAACATGTGCACGACGATCGCGGCCATGAACAGCAGCGCCGCCCAGTGGTGCACCTGGCGGACGAACAGGCCACCGCGCGTCTCGAACGAGATGTCGAGCGTGGACGCGAACGCCCGCGACATCTCGATGCCGCGCAGGTTCTCGAACGAGCCGTTGTAGGTGACCTCGGTCATCGACGGGTCGAAGAACAGCGCGAGGTACGTACCGGACAGCAGCAGCACGATGAAGCTGTACAGCGCGATCTCACCGAGCAGGAACGACCAGTGCGTCGGGAAGACCTTGTTCAGCTGTTTGCGCAGGCCAGAGGCCGCGTGGTACCGCTCGTCGGCAGCGTTGGCCGCCGCCCCTGCGACGCGCGCGGCGGCGTTGGCCGGCTTCGTCGGCGTGGTGATGGCACTCATGACTTCCGCTCCCAGAACGCCGGACCCACAGCCTCGATGAAGTCGCTGCGGGCAACCAAGTATCCCTCTTCGTCCACAGTGATCGGTAGCTGGGGAAGAGGACGGGTCGCCGGGCCGAACCGCGGCTTGGCGTACTCGAACACGTCGAACTGCGACTGGTGGCACGGGCAGAGCAGCAGACCGGTCTGCTGCTCGAACAGCGAGGTCGGGCAACCCAGGTGCGTGCAGATCTTCGAGTACGCGAACAGGTCGCCGAAGTTGAAGTCTTCCTGACCGGCGCGCTTGGTGACCGCCTGGTTCGGGCGCAGGCGGATGAGCATGACCGGCGCGTCGGCCCGCTTGAGGGCCGCGACCAGCGCGTGCTCGTCGTCGCGCTCCGACTCGCGGAACGGGAACACCGTCTCGAAGCCGCCGGGCTCGACGTCCTCGGGACGCACCAGCGAGACCTCGTGGAAGTTGCCGGTGTGGCGACGCAGGTAGACCTTCTCGCCCTTTTCGGCCTTCCAGCCGGTGTGCCACAGCGAGGCCTTGGTCTCGCTGTCCGCGTGCGGGTTCTTGATCAGCGCGCCCAGCGGGACGGCCGCCACGCCCAGACCGAGCACACCGGCGCCGAGGCCCGCGGTGCGCTTGATCAGGCTGCGGCGGGCGATGCCGCTGCGGTCACCGGCGTCGGCGAGTTCGGCCACCAGGGTGGCGCGGTCAACCTCGGCCGACGGACCGTCGTGGCGCTGCTGCACCGCGATCTCGTCCGGGATGAACTTCTTGGTGTAGAGCAGCGCGCCGACGCCCAGGCCCACCACCGACAGGCCCAGGAACAGGCCGATCAGCGGGTTGTAGAGCATGTGCAGCAGGTGACCCTCTTCGTTCGAGGGCGCCTCGTACTGCCACGGCCAGAACAGGAACACGCCGAGGAACGCGAGACCCGACAGCGCGGAGATCATGAACCACGTCGCGACGACGCGCTGGGCACGACGCTCGGCGCGGGTGCCGGAGACCGGCCACTTCTCCTCGTAGTGGACGAGCTCGACGCCGTCCATCTTCGTGCCGAGCTTGACGAGGTCGTCCCGGCTCATCTCCGCGAGCTCTGCCTCGCTGGGCAGCTCGGTCGGCTTGTCGCCGCTCATGCCTTGGCTCCGATCCAGAGGGTCACGCCGATGAGCGCGGCGATGCCCACGATGAATGCGATCAAGCCTTCCGAGACGGGTCCGAACCCGCCCAGGGGGTTACCGCCGGAGTTGTTGTTCCCGTCGGTCACCGACTTGACGTACGCGATGATGTCTTTCTTCTCTTCCGGCGTGAGCTGGCGCTCGCCGAACTTCGGCATGTTCTGCGGGCCGGTCAGCATCGCCGTGTAGATCTGCTCCTCGGTCACCCCGTCGAGCGTCGGCGCGAACTTGCCGGACGACAGCGCGCCACCACGACCCGTGAAGTTGTGGCAGCTCGAGCAGTTGAGGCGGAAGAGCTCGCCACCACGCGCCGGGTTGTCTCCGCGCAGGGCCTCACCGGACTCGGAGGGCTTCTTCGGGCCCTCGCCACCGTTCGCGGTGATGTAGGCCATCAGCGCGCTGATCTCCTCGGCGGAGAGCTTCGTGGGCTTGCGAGTGGCCTGCGCCTCCTGCCGCGCCATGGGCATGCGGCCGGAGGAGGTCTGGAAGTAGACCGCGGCGTCGCCGACGCCGATCAGGCTCGGCCCGCGGTCCTTGACACCCTCGAGGGACTTGCCGTGGCAGCCCGCGCAGGTGTTCAGGTAGATCTGCTCGCCCTGGCGGACCAGGGCGTCCTGCTGCTGCGCCTGGGCGGTCTGGGCAGTGGGCGCGAACGCGGCGAACAGCATGCCGGCGCTCAGCAGGCCGAAGCCCAGGGCGAGCAGTCCGGCGACCCGGCGGCGCAGCTTCGTGCGGGCGCCGCGCGGGCGTTTCGTCGTGGTGGTCATGGTGTGCGGCAACCCTTGCTGTCAGTTCGGGAGCTCGTGGCTTGGCTGCGTGCCGGCTGGGTCAGGGCACGATGTAGATGATGGCGAACAGGCCGATCCACACGACGTCGACGAAGTGCCAGTAGTACGACACGACGATCGATGCGGTGGCCTGTGCCGGCGTGAACTTGCTGAGCTTCGTCCGGATCAACAGGAAGACGAACGCGATCAGACCGCCGATGACGTGCAGGCCGTGGAAGCCGGTCGTCAGGAAGAAGACGGTGCCGTAGGCCGACGAGGGGATCGTCGTGCCCTCTTCGACGAGGGTGAAGTACTCACCCGCCTGACCGCCTACGAAGATCGCGCCCATGATCAACGTCACGATGTACCAGCGACGCAGACCGAAGACGTCGCCGCGCTCCGCCGCGAACACGCCCCACTGACAGGTGAAGGACGACGCGACCAGGATGATCGTGAAGACCGCCGCGTAGGGGACGTTGAGGTGCGTGGGAGGTGGCGGCCAGTGCTCCGCCGTGTTCTGGGCCTTCACCGTGAAGAACATGGCGAAGAGGCCAGCGAAGAACATGAGCTCGCTGGACAGCCAGACGATCGTGCCGACGCTGACCATGTTCGGGCGGTTCAGCGAGTGCACGCGCTGGCCGATTGAAGGCGCTGCCGTGGTCACGCGCAGCATTATTGCCTGCGGAATTTCCGTCCGCCCATCGGGTCCTGCGCGGATCATGGGTCGGCTGGGTCACACAGCCGGTGACTGGGAGGAGATCAACGGATGGGCTTGCTGGGCCGATTGCGGGAACTGCTGGGCCGACGTGACGAACCCTCGTTGTCGATCGACGATCCGGCGCTTGTCGTGGTCGTCGAGGCGTTCGACATCGTCGAGGCGGATTCGGCCGTTTTGGCCCGTTCCCCGCAGTGGCGTGCCGACGAGCTCGCGGTGCTCCGCCACCATGTGCGCATACCGTCTGAACAGGTAGAACGCGCGCGAGAGCTACTAACTCCGGACGGTTGGGTGCTCGTCGCCGGTGATATATCGCATATCAGTCGCGTGCAGAAGCTGGACGCGCTGCACTGTGCTCAGGAGCGTTCGCGGATGGCGTCACTGGCGCAGCGGCTGGGAGGCGAAGCCCTGGGGTGGGACGCCCTGCAACCGGCCCGATAACATCGCGGCGACCTTGGTCACTTTTCTTCAGGACCGCAGTCAGCAGTAGCAGCGGAGGATCGTGAGATGAGCACGCAGACCACGAAGATCCTGGTGTTCAGCCACCGGCCCGAGGTGCGTGAGACGATCATCACTGCCGTCGGCCGCCGCCCGGCGCCGGATCTGCCGCGCGTCGACTACGTGGAGGCCGGTGCGATCGCCGACGTCCTCTACGAGGTGGACAACGGCACCGTCGACCTGCTGATCCTCGACGGCGAGGCGCAGCCGACCGGTGGCATGGGCCTGTCCCGGCAGCTCAAGGACGAGATCACGAACTGCCCGCCGATCGTCGTCGCGGTGCGCCGCAAGGACGACCGCTGGCTCGCGACCTGGTCGCAGGCGGACGCGGTGCTGGTGCACCCGCTCGACCCGCTGGCCGCCGCCGAGACCGTGGCCGAGGTGCTGCGGGGCTCGGCGCTTCCTGTCGTCAAGGGCTGACACCCCATGAGCGACCGCACCTGGCCTTCGCTGCTCAACAGACTTCTCGACGGCGTCGACCTGACCGCCGACGACACGTCCTGGGGCATGGACCAGGTCATGTCGGGCGAGGCGACGCCCGCGCAGATCGCGGCGTTCATCGTCGCCTTGCGCGCCAAGGGCGAGACGCCGGAGGAGATCGACGGCCTCGCCACGATGATGCTCAACCACGCCCGGCGGTTCGACGTGGGCGTGCGGGCGACCGACATCGTGGGCACCGGCGGCGATCATTCCGGTTCGGTGAACATTTCGACGATGGCCGCGATCATCACGGCCGCCGCCGGTGTTCCGGTCGTCAAGCACGGCAACCGCGCGGCGTCGTCCCAGTGCGGCACGGCGGACGTGCTGGAGGAGCTGGGCGTCGCGATCGACCTGCCGCCGGACGGCGTGCGGGCGACGGTGGCCGAGCTGGGCATCGGTTTCTGCTTCGCGCCGGTGTTCCACCCCGGCTTCCGGCACGCGGGCCCGGTGCGGCGCGAGATCGGCATCCCGACGTCGTTCAACCTGCTCGGCCCGCTGACGAACCCGGCGCAGCCCTCCGTCGGCCTGATCGGCTGCGCGCGGGCTGCCGCGGCGCCGCTGATCGCCGGGGTGTTCGCGCGCCGTCGCAACACCGCTCTGGTGGTGCGCGGTGACGACGGCCTCGACGAGATCACCACGACCACGACGACGTCTGCCTGGCTCGCCCAGGACGGTGTCGTGCGCACGGAGACGATCGACCCGGCCGTGCTCGGGGTGAAGCCCGCGCGCGAGGAGGACCTGAAGGGCGGCGACGCGTCCGTCAACGCCCAGGTGGTCCGCGACCTGGTGGCCGGCAAGACGGGTTCGGTGCGCGACGCGGTGCTCGTGAACGCGGCCGGGGCCATCGCGGCGCACGGCGGGTTCTCCGACGACCTGCACGCCGACCTGACGGCCTCGCTGAGCCGCGCGGCCGACGCCATCGACTCAGGCAGGGCGGCCTCGTTGCTGAGTCGCTGGGTGGAGCTCTCAACAGCCCTGAAGGGGTGATTCGGTCACGCGTCGTCGTCGACGCGTGACCGTGCTCGCACGGCCGCCGCATCGGCGTAGTCCGAGCGAGTGACGGGCCGGAGATGCGCACCACGTGGTAACGCGCCGGCAATCGCCACCTGGAATGCTGGAGGCATGGTCCTCTACCCGGTGATGAAGCATGTCGTCGCGCGCGCAGCCCGAGTTGTCTACCGCCCCGTGGTGGAAGGCTTGGAGAACATCCCCACCGACGGCCCGGTCATCCTGGCGGCGAACCACCTGAGCTTCATCGACAGCGTCGTGATCCCCATGGTGGTCCCGCGGCGCGTGTCGTTCCTCGCGAAGGCGGAGTACTTCACCGGCACCGGGTTCAAGGGCGCGCTGTCCCGCTGGTTCTTCTCATCGCTCGGCCACGTGCCGGTGCACCGCGGCAAGGGCCGTGACGCCCGCGCCGCGCTCGACACCGCCGCCGAGATCCTGGCCCGCGGCGATGCCTTCGCGATCTACCCCGAGGGCACCCGGTCGCTGGACGGCATGCTGCACAGGGGCCGCACCGGTGTGGCGCGCATGGCGCTGGAGTCCGGGGCCCCGGTCATCCCGGTCGGCATCATCGGCACGGACAAGGTGCAGCCCGTCGGCCGCAAGATCCCGAAGATCGTCCCCGTGACGGTCCGCTTCGGCGAGCCGCTCGACTTCAGCCGCTACGACGGCATGCAGGAGTCGCTGCCGGTGCTGCGCAGCGTCACCGACGAGATCATCTACCGCATCCTGGACCTGAGCGGCCAGGAGTACGTCGACGCGTACCAGAAGACCCCGGAGAAGGTGACCGTCGCCGCGTAAGCGTCAGCGACGCACTCAGGACCTCAAAGGGCCCTTCCTGCCATTGCGGCGGGGAGGGCCCTTTGCGCGATATGCGATATATCGGACGCCGCCGATATCCGATATGCGGTACATCACATACCGGATATCGGCCCAGGAACGGGCACAGGAACGACTGAGGCCCCCTCCGCGAACGGAGAGGGCCTCGACGAGCAAAATCCGATATATCGGATATCAGTCGTGGTTGGGACCGGTGTGGTACTCGAACACCAGGCCGCCGACCATGACCAGCACCATGATGATGGCGATCACGAGCAGCCACACGTGCCAGAACGCCACCGCGACACCGGCGGTCGCCGCCGCGGCCGCGAGACCGACCGGCCAGTACGAGCCGGGGCTGAAGAAGCCCAGCTCACCGGCACCGTCGGAGACCTCGGCCTCGGGGTTGTCCTCAGGCCGCACCTCGATGCGGCGGGACACGAACCGGAAGTAGGTGCCGGTGATGAGGGCCAGGCCACCGGTCAGCGCGAGCGCCACCGTGCCGGTGGGCTCGACGTGGCCGGTCGCCGCGTGCGTCCAGTAGCCGTACACGACGGCCATCAGGAACGAGAAACCCATCACCAGGTCGAATACGCGAGCTTCGATCTTCATCGCGTTGCGTGTCCCTACTTCTGACCCGAGCCGGAGGCCTCGCGGGCGGTCCGGTCGGTGTTGAACGGGGTGGTCGTGGTGGCGAGCGGCGAGCACCAGTCCTTGCAGCCCACCTTCGCGAGCGCCTCGGCCGTGGTGTACGTCTTGCCCGTCTTCTCGTTGATCTCCTTGCGGTACTCCATGTACTTGGCGAAGTCGGCCTCCTCAAGGGCGCGGACCTCGAAGTTCATCGCGGAGTGGTAGGAGCCGCACAGCTCGGCGCACCGGCCGACGAAGGCACCGGGACGGTCGATCTGGTCGATCTGGAAGACGTTGTCCTGGTTGTTCTTCTCCGGCATCGGGAAGACGTCGCGCTTGAAGTGGAACTCCGGCACGAAGATCGAGTGGATGACGTCGGTCGAGCGCAGCTTGAACTGGATGCGCTTGTGCGCCGGCAGCACCATGACCGGGATCTCGCCCGAGGTGCCGACCGTGCTGACGACGTTGCCCTCGTCGGTCTTGAAGTCCGGGTACTGGAACTCCCAGTTCCACTGGAACGCGATCACGTCGACGTTCACGTCGGGCTTGGCCGACTTGTCGGTGACGTAGTTCTGCGTGATGGCGGTGAAGTAGAACAGCACCGCCACGATCACCGTCGGCACGACGATGAGCACGATCTCCAGCGGGAGGTTGTACGCCGTCTGGCGCGGCAGCTCCTCCGACTTCTTGCGGTGGAAGACCACAGACCACAGGATCAGGCCCCACACGATGACGCCCACGACGAGCGCGGCGATCACGGACCAGGTCCAGAGCTCGCGCATCTTCTCGGCCTGCGGCGTGACGGCCACCGGCCAGCCGAAGCGCAGCACCTCGTCCGTGGAGCAACCGGTGGCCCCGATACCGACCAGGCCGACCAGCCCGGCGGTCTTCGCCAGCCGGGATGCCCTGGTGCCCTCCTTCAGGCCCACTGCTCGCCCGCCTCCTCGTTCACAACTACAGCCGTGCCAACGGATCAAGCGGGAGCGTAGCCCAGCGCAACCTCGCTCACCCCTTGGGGGCACTGCCGCTGCGGTGCAGTTTCGGTCACACAGAGCCGCTTCGGCATACTGAGGTCTTCCCCGTCGTATTTCTTGTGAGGTGCGAGACCCTTGTGCGGCCTGGCAGGACTTGTTTGCCCTAGCGAGAACGAGGCCGAGAGCGCGCGCCCGGCGGTGGAGGCCGCACTGCGCTGCATGCGGCACCGCGGCCCCGACGAGAGCGGAACCCGGCGGGTCGACGAGGTCGTGTTCGGCTTCAACCGCCTCGCCATCATCGACATCGAGCACTCCCACCAGCCCCTGACCTGGGGGCCGCCGGAGGCGCCGAGCCGGTACACGATCAACTTCAACGGCGAGATCTACAACTACCTGGAGCTGCGCGCGGAGCTCACCGAGTCCTACGGCGCGGTCTTCCACACCGACGGCGACACCGAGACGATCGTCGCCGCGTACCACTACTTCGGTCCCGCGGCGATCACGAAGCTGCGCGGCATGTTCGCCTTCATGATCTGGGACTCCGAGCGCGGCGTCGTGTTCGGCGGCCGCGACCCGTTCGGCATCAAGCCCCTCTACTGGGCGCAGGGCCAGGCCGGTGTCGCGTTCTCCAGCGAGAAGAAGATCCTGCTGGAGATCGCCCCGACGCTCGGCATCGAGCCGAAGATGAACGTCAAGGGCCTGCAGCACTACCTGACGCTGCAGTACGTGCCGGAGCCCGCCTCGCTGCACGACCAGATCTTCCGCGTCGAGTCCGGGCACTCGTTCACGCTGACGCCGGGCGAGACGCCGAAGTTCGAGCGCTACTTCCCGGCGAGCTTCAAGGTGCGCACGGTCCGCAGCGAGGCCGAGGCGGACGCGCTGTACGACGAGATCACGGCGGCGCTGCGCGACTCGGTCGCCAAGCACATGCGCGCGGACGTGACGGTCGGCTCGTTCCTGTCCGGCGGCATCGACTCGACGGTGGTCGCGGCGCTCGCCAAGGAGCACAACCCGGACCTGATCACGTTCACGACCGGGTTCGAACGGCAGGGCTTCTCCGAGGTCGACGTCGCGGCGGAGTCTGCGGCGCTGATCGGCGTGAAGCACGTCGTCCGCACGGTCAGCGCGCAGGAGATGATGGACTCCCTGCCGCTGATCACCTGGTACCTCGACGACCCGGTGGCCGACCCGGCGCTGGTGCCGTTGTGGTTCATCGCCCGTGAGGCGCGTCAGCACGTGAAGGTCGTGCTGTCCGGTGAGGGCGCGGACGAGCTGTTCGGCGGCTACACGATCTACCGCGAGCCGTTGTCGCTGGCGGCGTTCGAGAAGGTGCCGGGCGCGCTGCGCAAGGCGATGGGCAAGGTCTCGACGAAGATCCCGCAGGGCGTGCGCGGCAAGGACCTGCTGCGTCGTGGCGCTTTGAGCCTGGAGGAGCGCTACTACGGCAACGCGCGCATCTTCCTCGACCCGCAGCTGCGCGAGGTCCTGCGCACGTACGACTCGAACGTGTCGCACATGAACGTCACGGCCCAGCCGTACCGCGAGTCGCAGCACTGGGACCCGGTCACGCGCATGCAGCACGTCGACCTGTTCACGTGGCTGCGCGGCGACATCCTGGTCAAGGCCGACAAGATGACCATGGCGAACTCGCTGGAGCTGCGCGTCCCGTTCCTCGACCCCGAGGTCTTCAAGATCGCCTCGCAGATCCCGAGCGAGCTGAAGATCACCAAGGACACCACGAAGTTCGCGCTGCGCAAGGCGATTCGCGACATCGTGCCGGCGCACGTGCTGAACCGCCGCAAGCTCGGCTTCCCCGTGCCGATCCGGCACTGGCTCAAGGACGAGATGCACGACTGGGCGGTCGACATCGTGCGCACGTCGCAGACGGACCAGTACCTGGACAAGCACGCGGTGCTGCGCCTGATCGAGGAGCACCGGTCCGGGATCATCGACCACAGCCGCCGCATCTGGGCGCTGCTGGTGTTCATGATCTGGCACGGCATCTTCGTCGAGGGCCGCATCAAGCCGGTGGTGCCGGAACCGCACTACCCGGTCAAGCTCTAGCCGCGCTGTCGGGCCCCTCTCCGGAGGGGCCCTTTCGCTTACCTGCGACCTTGCGCACTACATATTGCATACGAGCTGACAATCGTCTCCGGCGACGCCATCAGCTCCAGGTAGCGGCCGAACTCGTCGTCGGACAGCGGCAGCTTCGCGCGCACCTGGCGTGCGGTGGTGGCGAGCAGCCGGCAGCCCGGTGAGCCGCCCTGCCACTCCTGCACCTCGCGTGAGCCGCTGACGTCGTGCAGACCGGTGTCGACCAGCGCCTTCTCGATGCGCGCGCCCCATGCCAGCTCGGCGCCCGCCTGTTCGAGCAACGTCAGCAGGGCGTTCTTCACCCGCATGATCAGCTTCGCGTCGTCCGGGGCTGCTCTGAGCACTTCGAGCGGGAGGCAGTCGAACTCGTCGAGCACGAGCCAGCCGCCGGGGCGCAACGCGTCGCGCAGCTTGCGCAGGACGGCGTCGCGGGCGGGGAGGTGGAACAGCACCAGCCGGGCGTGGACCAGGTCGAACGCGTTGCCGGGCAATATGTTGGATACCACGTCGTGTTCCAGGACCGTGACGTTGTCGCGTTCCTCGAGCCGCGAGATGTCCACGTCGGTGACCGTCACGTGCCCGGACGGCGCGACGACGTCGGCGAGCCAGTTCGCCACCGATCCCCCGCCGCCCCCGATCTCCAGGCAGCGCCAGCCGTCCGCGATGCCGAGCTGCTCGACGCGGGCGAACGTGCCCGCGTCGAGCAGGGAGCTCAGCGCGTCGTACTGCGGGTCGAGCAACTCACCGGTGCCGCCGAACAGGTACGTCCCCATTGTCCGATCATGCCAGTGATCATCCCAACGATCATCCCAACGATCATCACTGCGATCGTCCCAGCGATCACGGCAGGACGGGAGCGATCTCCTGCGCTGCCTCGTCGCCGAACGCGCCGCGGATGCGGGCGAGCGCGGCCTCGCGCTCCAGCACCCACTCCTGCGTACCGACGGTTTCGAGCACCTCGACGGCGATGAACGAGCCGAGCTGAGCCGACCGCTCGATGCTCAGACCCGCGGTGATGCCGGCGAGGAAGCCCGCGCGGAAGCCGTCGCCGACACCGGTCGGGTCGGTCTTCGCGACCTCGGGCACCGCGGGGACGTGCAGCGAGAAACCGTCCTTGTCGACGATCTCGACACCCTTGGCACCGAGCGTCGTGATGCGCTTGCCGACACGGGCGAGGACGTCGGCCTCGGTCCAGCCGGTCTTCTGCAGCAGCAGTTCCCACTCGTAGTCGTTGCTGAAGAGGTACTCGGCGCCCTCGATGAACGTGCGCGCCTGGTCACCGTCCATGCGGGCCAGCTGCTGCGACGGGTCGACCGCGAACTTGTAGCCGCGCTGACGGCACTCGTCGGCGTGCCGGAGCATCGCGGCGGGGTCGTCGGGGCTGATCACGACGAGCTCGACGTTCTCGACGCGGTTCGCGATCGGCGCGAGCTCGATGTTGCGCGCCTCGGCCATCGCACCGGCGTAGAAGGAGGCGATCTGGCACATGTCGTCGTCCGTCGTGCAGACGAACCGCGCGGTGTGCGCGACCTCGGACACGTACACGCCCGACGTGTCGACGCCGTGCCGCTCGAGCCACGAGCGGTAGTCGTCGAAGTCCTTGCCGACGGCACCGACGAGCACAGGGCGCACCCCGAGGACACCGAGGCCGAACGCGATGTTCGCGCCGATGCCTCCGCGGCGGACCACGAGGTCGTCGACCAGGAAGCTCAGTGACACGCGGTCGAGACGCTCCGCGACCAGCTGGTCCGCGAATCGGCCCGGAAAGTGCATCAGATGGTCGGTCGCGATGCTGCCGCACACGGCTACCGGCACGTCGGCTCCTCTTTCCCTTGTTGCTCTACGTGACAACTCACCCGGATGAGTGCAGCTGTGAAGACTACCGTTTGGTAGGGCTACCGCAGGTCAGACCACCGTCATACGGTCGGGACGTGACGATCCCCGAGGCGAGCACGATGAGTGAGCTGATCGACGACTGCGCGCAGCTCCCCTTCGCTCTGACGCATCCCGAGCACCCCCTTCCCACCCCGCGCGCGGCCGCGCCCTGGGAGGTCGACGAGCGGTGCACCCACCAGGTCGAAGGCCTGGCCGAGTACGGCGCCTGAACACATGCGCTGAAAATAGGCTTTGAACCTCTGGGCTGATCCCCAGTCAGGTTCCCGGTGCACAGCGAAAGGCCGCGTTCCCGTGCGGGAACGCGGCCTCGCGCGTTTGTTCGCCTTAGTGGAACGAGTCGCCGCAGGCGCACGACCCGCCGGCGTTCGGGTTGTCGATCGTGAAGCCCTGCTTCTCGATCGTGTCCACGAAGTCGATGACGGCACCTTCGACGTAGGGCGCGCTCATGCGGTCAACGGCGACCTTCATGCCGTTGAAGTCGACCAGCGCGTCACCGTCGAGCGAGCGCTCGTCGAAGAACAGCTGGTAGCGCAGACCAGCGCAACCGCCGGGCTGGACGGCGATGCGCAGGTGCATGTCGTCGCGGCCCTCCTGGTCGAGCAGCGCCTTCGCCTTGGAGGCGGCCGCATCGGTCAGCGTCACGCCGTGGGTCGGCGCCTCGGAGGTCGAAGCGGCATCCTGAGCGGTCGTCATGGCTCTCCTAAGAGGTCCTTTGCGGGCGGTTCGCCCCTCAACAACACGGGCGTTCCCCGCTTTGTTCCACTCCCATGGTCCCACAGCGACGCCTCATGTCGCCCCAAGTGTCGACTGTCACGTAGACCACCCTCAAGCCAACCGATATATCGGTCGGAGCCTGAGTCCTGGTACCGCCGGATCGCCAGCTACCGCGACCACTGCCCGGCTACGTGCCGGGCCGTTGCAATGAGACTTTTGCGGGCGTCCGCAATCGACTTTTGCACAGAGCCCACGTGGTCGGAGACCGAGTAGGCCTCCTGGACGCCCGCGGCGCCCATCTCGCGGCGGCCGACGCTCACCTGCCCGGCGATGGCGACGCACGGGATGCCGCGCTCGGCGGCGCCGCTCGCGACGGCGGTGATGAGCTTGCCGCGCAGCGACTGCCAGTCGAAGCTGCCTTCGCCGGTGACGACGACGTCGGCGTCGTCGAGGGCGGCGTCGAGGCCGGTGAGCTCGCGGACGAGGCCGGCGCCGGACGTCATCGTCGCGCCGAGCGAGAGGAGCGCGGCGCCCAGGCCGCCCGCTGCTCCCGCGCCCGATATATCGGATACGGGCTTGAGGACGTCCATCGCGGCGAGCTTGGCTTCGAGGCGTTCGACGGCTTCCGGGGACGCGCCCTTCTGCGGGCCGAACGTGCGCGCGGCGCCGTGCGGGCCCAGGAGCGGGTTCTCGACGTCGGACGCGGCGACGAGCGATATATCAGTTAAGGCGACGCCTCCTTCGGCAAGTGCGGCGAGCATTCCGGCGCCGCCGTCGGTCGTGCCGGAGCCGCCCAGTCCGATCGTGATGACATCGTTCTCATCCGCAGCTGCCGCGATGAGCTCGCCCACACCTCGCGTTGTCGCCGTCTCACAGGCCTCCTGGCGGAGGTCGACAGGGACGAGATGCAGGCCGCACGCCTCTGCGGACTCGATGTATGCAACGCGTCGACCGTTGGTGTGCAGGCTGAGGAAGCGGGCTTCGACGGGCTTGCCGAGCGGGCCCGTCACGCTGATATATCGGATATCGCCGCCCAGCGCGGCGTGCAGAACGTCTACGAAACCCGGGCCGCCGTCGGCGAGCGGGCGTTCGGTGACGGCGTCGTCGGGCTTGGCCTCGCGCCAGCCGGTGGCGATGGCGTCGGCGGCCTCGCGGGCGGTCAGGGTGCCGCCGAAGCAGTCCGGAGCGATGAGTACGCGCACCTCGCGAAAGGTACAGAAGAACCCCTGTCCTACCCTTGTGTTGTGAGGTTCCTGCGCCGCAACTCCGACGAGTCCGCCACCGCCGCCGAGTCCCCCGAGTCGGGGGCAGAACTCGCCGAGCCGCTCGACAAGGCGCGCACGGCGGCCAAGGGGAAGGCCACGCCCAAGCGGCGCGAGGCGCAGGGGCGGCGCAATGGTCCGGTTCCGCCGCCTCCCCGCACGCAGCGCGAGGCGTTCAAGCGCATGCGCGGCAACAAGGTGAGCAAGGAAGACCGCCGTGCCGCGGCCACCGAGCGCCGTCAGCGCATGATGGCCGGCGAGGACAAGTACCTGCTGCCGCGCGACCGCGGTCCGGTGAAGGCGTACATCCGCGACCTGGTCGACGCGCGCCGCAACCTCATGGGCCTGTTCATGCCGCTCGCGATCCTGGTGTTCGTGGCGCTGCTGACACCGTCGCTCGCGGTGCAGCGGTACGCGACGCTGGCGACGACGTTCATGCTGATCGCGATGGTCATCGAGGGCCTCGTGCTCGGCCGGCTCGTCACGAAGAAGGTGCGGGCGAAGTTCCCGACCGAGCCGATCAAGGGCCTGTCCATCGGCTGGTACTCGTTCATCCGCGCGAGTCAGCTGCGCAGGCTCCGCGTCCCGAAGCCGCGCGTGAAGCCGGGCGAAGCCATCAAGTAGTGCGCGCGAAGCAGCGCAAGCTTCAGCTGCCGGAGAAGCTGCGGTGGAACCACAACGAGTGGTACCGCCGCTGGCTGCTCCGGCAGTTGCCGTCTCGGGCCGAGTCGGCGCTCGACGTCGGCTGCGGCCTCGGCGATCTGGCGCGGTCGATCAGTGACTCTTCTCGGGCCGGGAACGTCACCGCGATCGACGCCAGCGAGCGCATGATCGAACGGGCCGGCGCGACCAGCGACAGGATCAAGTGGATCCACGGCGACGTGCTCACCCACGACCTCGGGCGGTTCGACGTCGTCACGGCTGAGGCGAGCTTGCACCACTTGCCGTTGCGAGAGGGTCTGACGCGGCTCGCCGAGCTCACCGAGCCGGGCGGGACGCTGATCGTTATCGGGCTGTACATGATGTCGACCAACGCCGACCGGGCGATGGAGCTGGTGACGTTGCCGGCGAACGCGATCGTGGGCGTCGCGAAGGCCCTCAACGGCACCGGCGGCAAGCCGCACGACACCGAGATGCCCGTGGTGATGACCGCGCCGACGTTGCCGGAGATCCGAGAGGCAGCCGCGGAGATCACGCCCGGCGCGCGCATCCGCAGGCACGTGTTCTGGCGGTATTCGCTGGTCTGGCGGGCACCCGAAGTTCATTAGCAGCACGAACGATTTCGGTTTAAGCTCCGATGTATGAAGTTCCGTCGACTCGGCCGCAGCGGCCTGTCCATCAGTGAGATCTCGTACGGCAACTGGCTCACCCACGGCTCGCAGGTCGAAGAAGAGCAGGCCCACGCGTGCGTGAAGGCGGCGCTGGAGTCGGGGATCACGACCTTCGACACCGCCGACGTCTACGCGAACACGGCCGCGGAGTCGGTGCTCGGCCGGGCGCTCAAGGGCGAGCGGCGCGAGTCCTTGGAGATCCTGACCAAGGTCTACTGGCCGACCGGTCCCGGCGGCGCCAACGACCGCGGGCTTGGCCGCAAGCACGTCATGGAGTCGGCCAACGCGTCGCTGAAGCGCCTGCAGACCGACTACGTCGACCTGTACCAGGCCCACCGGTTCGACTACAGCGTTCCGCTGGAAGAGACGATGCTGGCGTTCGCCGACCTCGTCCGCCAGGGCAAGGTCCTCTACGTCGGTGTCTCCGAGTGGACCGCCGAGCAGATCACCCGCGGTGCCGCGCTGGCCCGTGAGCTGCAGGTGCCGTTCGTGTCGCACCAGCCGCAGTACTCGATGCTGTGGCGCGTCATCGAGCCGCAGGTCATCCCCGCGTGCGAGCGCGAAGGTCTCAGCCAGATCGTCTTCTCCCCCGTCGCGCAGGGCATCCTGACCGGCAAGTACCTGCCGGGTGCCGAGGTGCCGGAGGGTTCGCGCCTCGCCGACGCGCGCGGTTCGCAGATGATCTCGCGCTGGATGCGGGACGACGTGCTCAACGCCGTTCAGCAGCTCAAGCCGATCGCCGAGGAAGCCGGCGTCACGATGGCGCAGCTCGCCGTCGCGTGGGTGCTCAAGAACCCGAACGTCGCGTCCGCGATCATCGGCGCGTCACGTCCGGAGCAGGTCTTCGAGAACGTCAAGGCGATCGACATCGAGCTCGACGACGACGTGCTCAAGCAGATCGACAACGTCCTCGAGGGCGTCATCACCGACGACCCGCGGCTCACCGCCCAGGGCTGATCAGGTAGCCGGGTGGAGGCTCATCGGGCCGTACACCTCGGACTCCGAGCGCAGCAGCGTGACCTGCTCGACCCCGACGTCGAGCAGGTCACGCCACTCGGCGCTGAACCACTCCTCCGCCTCCGTCTGGTCGGCGAACATCACGTCCGGCCCCGCGACGTCGCGGCCTTGGGCATCCTGGTAGCGCCAGCGGAACTCCATGGGACGAAGGCTAACTCTTGTCATCTCGCACTCTCGTGCTCGGCGGAGCGCGTTCCGGCAAGTCAGCGCACGCGGAAGGCCTGCTCACCGACGCCGCCGTGACTTACGTCGCAACCGCCCGCCGCTACCCGGACGACCCGGACTGGGACGCGCGCATCGCGTTGCACGTCGCCCGGCGTCCGTCCACCTGGCACACGGTCGAGGCGTCCGCGCCGCCGGACCTGCCCGCGTTGCTCACCGCGACGCAGTACGAGGACCCGCCGATCCTGGTCGACGACCTCTCGACGTGGCTGGTCAGCGTGCTGGACGACGCCGACGCGTGGGAAGGGGACGGCACCGAGGCGATCGCTCACCACGTCGGCGAGCTCGTCGGCTCGGTCGCCACGTGCCGGGCGCGCCTCGTGCTCGTGACAGCGGAGGTCGGCCTCGGCGTCGTTCCCTCGACGCGCTCAGGCAGACTCTTCCGCGATCACCTCGGTGCGCTCAACGCGCGCGTCGCCGAGGTGTGCGACGAGGTCACGCTGCTCGTCGCGGGCATCCCGTTGAAACTGCGCTGACGACAAGCAGGGATAGGAGCGACCAGGTGAGCACCGAGTTCCCGCCGGTTGAACCGCCGGACGAGACCGTTCTGCGCGCGGCCGAGGCCCGGCACGCGGTGCTGACCAAGCCGGTCGGCTCGCTCGGGCGCCTGGAGGAGCTGGGCAACTGGATCGCGGCCTGCCAGGGCGTCGTGCCGCCGAAGCCGTTCGTGCGGCCTCGCGTCGTCGTCTTCGCGGGCGACCACGGCGTGACGGCGCAGGGCGTGTCGGCGTTCCCGAGCGAGGTCACCGGCCAGATGGTCGCGAACTTCCTCACCGGCGGCGCCGCCGTGAACGTGCTCGCGCAGGTCGCGGGCGCCACCGTGCGCGTGGTCGACATGGCCGTCGACTCCGACACCCCGGCCGCCGTCAGCGCGCACAAGGTGCGGCGGTCGTCCGGGTCGATCGACCGCGAGGACGCGCTCACCCGTGAGCAGTGCGAGCTGGCGATCGCGGCCGGGCGCGCCATCGCCGACGAAGAGGTCGACGCGGGCGCCGACGTGCTCGTCGCCGGCGACATGGGCATCGGCAACACGACTCCGGCCGCCGTGCTGATCGCGTCGCTGACCGGGTCCGAGCCGGTCGCGGTCGTCGGCCGCGGCACCGGCATCGACGACCAGGCGTGGATGCGCAAGACGGCGGCGATCCGGGACGCGCTGCGCCGGGCCCGCCTGGTGATCAGCGACCCGATCGCGTTGCTCGCGACCGCTGGTGGCGCTGACCTGGCCGCGATGGCCGGGTTCCTGGCACAGGCCGCTGTCCGGCGCACTCCCGTCGTGCTCGACGGCGTCGTCGTCGGTGCGGCCGCGGTCGTCGCCGAGGAACTGGCGCCGGGTGCGCGCGAGTGGTGGGTGGCCGGGCACCAGTCGGCCGAGCCCGCGCACGCGATCGCGCTCGGGCACCTCAACCTGAAGCCGCTGCTGGAGTTCGAGATGCGGCTCGGCGAGGGCTCCGGTGCGGTGGCGGCGCTGCCGTTGCTGATCTCGGCGGTGAAGGTGCTCGCGGAGATGGCGACGTTCGAGAGCGCGGGCGTCACCAACCGAGAAGACACGACCCAACAAAACACGGACCCAGAAGACACGACCGTCGAAAATACGACCGCCGAAAATACGACCGCAGAAAACATGACTGGGTGAAGCTCGCGTTCTCGTGGCTGACGGTCCTGCCGCTACGGGTCGATCATGTCGACCGCAAGGCGGCGGGACGGGCCATTGCATACACGCCGATTGTCGGCGTTCTGCTCGGCGCGTTCGTCCTCGGCATGCTCTGGCTGTTGACTGTATGCAACATATCGTCGCTGGTAGCCGGGTTCCTGGTCGTCGGCGTCGTCGCGCTGTCCACACGCGGTATGCACCTCGACGGTCTGGCGGATACTGCAGACGGTCTGGGGTGTTACGGACCGCCGGAGCGCGCGCTTCAGGTCATGAAGGACGGCGGCGCCGGGCCGTTCGGGGTCGTCACGCTGATCGTTGTGCTGGGGGCGCAGGCTGCGGCACTCCCACACGCTCACTGGGGCGTCGTAGTGCTCGCGTTCGCGACGAGCCGAGCGGCGTTCAGTGTCTGCTGTATGCGAAATGTGCCCGCAGCGCGGCCTGAGGGGCTGGGCGCGCTGGTAGCCGGTACACAGCATCCGATGCTGGTCGTCGGCACGTGGGTGGTGCTCGCCGCTGCGGCTGTCCCGCTCGGGTGGCGGGCGGTCGTCGCCGTCGTCGTCGCGGCCGCGCTGGTGTGGGGGCTCGTGAAGCACACCGGAAAGCGTTTCGGCGGCATCACCGGTGATGTGCTCGGTGCTGCCGCCGAAATCGCGCTTCTGGCCGTGCTGGTGATCGCTTAGGCCTTCAGGGTCGTCATCCAGCCGTGGGCGTCGGCGACGTGGCCGTGCTGGAGGCCGGTCAGGCGCTCCCGCAGCTTCGCCGTCACCGAGCCGGTGCCGCCGTCGGCGACGTCGAACTCGCCCCCGGCGTGCTTGACGTGACCGACCGGCGTGATGACCGCGGCCGTGCCACAGGCGAAGACCTCGGTGAGCTCACCGGAGGCGTTGGCCTTCTCCCACTCGTCGGTGGAGATCCGGCGTTCCTCGACGGTCAGGCCGAGGTCGGAGGCCAGCTCCAGCAGCGAGCTCCGGGTGATGCCGGGCAGCAGCGTGCCGGTCAGCTCCGGGGTGACGACCTTGTCGCCGAAGACGAAGAACAGGTTCATGCCGCCCATCTCCTCGACCCAGCGGCGTTCCACCGCGTCGAGCCAGACGACCTGGTCGCAGCCCTTCTCGGCGGCCTGCGCCTGCGCCACGAGGGACGCGGCGTAGTTGCCGGCGAACTTGGCAGCGCCGGTGCCACCGGGGGCGGCGCGCACGTACTCGGTCGAGAGCCACACGCTCACCGGGCGGACGCCGCCCGCGAAGTAGGAGCCGGCGGGTGAGGCGATCAGCACGAACAGGTACTCGGACGCGGGTCGCACGCCGAGGCCCTTCTCCGTGGAGATCATGAACGGCCGCAGGTAGAGGGACTCCTCCTCCGCGGACGGCACCCAGCGGTCGTCGACCGCGAGGATCTGCCGAACGGACTCGAGGAAGAGCTCGTCGGGAAGTTCGGGCATCGCCATGCGGCGGGCCGAGGCGCGGAAGCGCTCGGCGTTGGCCTCAGGGCGGAAGGACGCGATCGAACCGTCGGGCTGGCGGTAGGCCTTGAGCCCTTCGAAGATCGCTTGGCCGTAGTGCAGCACCATTGCCGCGGGGTCGAGTGAGAGAGAGCTGTAGGGGCCGACTTCAGCGTCGTGCCAGCCCTTCTCGCGGTTCCAGCGGATCGTCACCATGTGGTCGGTGAAGTGCTGCCCGAAGCCCGGCTTGGCAAGTACCTCCGCTACGCGCTCCGGGGTCGCCGGGTGCGGGTGGGGAGTCCGGGTGAAAGGCAACTCGCTCGTCATGTGAGCACGGTAACCCGCTGGTCGGGATACGGAAAATCGTCTTCTCAAAACTCGGACGTCCTACTAGTTCGGGCTCGCTAAAGTCCCCTGCCATGACCGAGGGGGAACGATCTTCAACAGGTGCTGACGTCCGCACCGTCCTGCAGGCTGCGCTGCTCGTCCTGGGCACCGGCGTGACGCTCATCGACGGCTGGATGCTCGGAGGCGTCGCGGGTGTCGTCGTCGCGACGATCTTCGCCGCGCTCTTCCTGCTCGCGTACTACAGCATCAGGAAGAACGGCCCGTCCAACAACGGCCGCGTCATCGGGCTTGCGGTGTGCGTTGGCGTGACGCTGCTCGTTTTCCTCTCAGTGCTGCTGTCGAACCGATGAGCCCGGTACCGGCTCCCAGCCCCGCCAGCGAGATGAGCATGGCCGGGATCGGCATGCTCATCGCGAGCAGCACCGAGAGCCCGAGTCCGAGACAGGCCGTGCGCATCGGCCACGTGCGGTCGTTCTGCAGCAGCACCCGGGCCGACGCGTTCGTGAAGGCGTAGTAGAACAACGTCGCGCACGCCGCCACACCCAGTGCGGTCGCCATCGGCATGAAGACGATGGCGAGAGCGGAACCCACCACCACGGCGAGGGTGAGCGCGCTCGGCTTGAGGCGGGACGGCAGGTCACCGTCCTCGACAAGGCCCGTCAGCGTGCGGTGCGCGGACGAGAGAACGAAGTGCAACGCGGCCACGCCGGCCACCGCCGCTGCGATCTGCACCAACGGCACCAAGGCGGCCGCATCTGCTGCGGTGAGCGCGTCTCGCAGTGGCGCGGGCGACAACGCGAGGCGCGCGCTGCCGAGCTGACGGAGCACACCGGCACCCACGGCCAGATAGACCACGAAGGACAGTCCGATGAGGACTGGAATCGCGAACTTCAGCGCGGACACCGAGTGCGGCCGCTCACCGCGACCAGGCGCGGTGATCCGTTCGAAACCCGCGAACGCCATGAACATCAGGCCCGCGACGCCGACGAGCTCGTTGACCGTGCCCGCCTCCCCCGCCGACGGCACCGGTTCGATCGAGAAGCTCGACGCGATCACCAGTGCCAGCACGCCGAGGACCACCAGCGACGCGAGCGCGCTGACCCCCGTGCCGAACCGGAACCCGGCCGCACCGAGCAGCGCCGTGCCCGCGACGAGGACGAGCGCGCCGATCACCGGCTGGTCCGGCACCACGTACGCGCCGAACATCGACGCCACCGCCGCCGCCATGGCGCACCGCCCGAGGAGGTGGACGCTCGCCGTCATCCGTGCGGGCCACACGCCGAGCTGCGCGCGCACGTATCCGTAACCGCCACCGACGTCGGGGTAGGCACGGGACTGGTCGGCGGTCGAGAAGGCAGAGCACAGCGCGGCGAGCGCGGAGATGGCCAGCGCCGGGAGCACCCACCAGCCCGCAAGGCCTGCGGCTGGGGCGAATCCGGCGAACACCCCCGCACCGAGCACCGCGGGGAGACCGAGCGCGACCGTCGCAACGATCTCGCGGGGCTTGTGGGTCACCGGTACACATTCGCAGATGCGGCATCCGGTCGTAACCACCCGGTCGACTGATGCGCGAAATGGGCGAACCGCCCCCAAAGCACCACTGTGAGCAACTGTCAACGTCACTGATTGCGGCCGAACGTGGCGGGCCTCGGCGTTGGTGGACAGCCGGACCTTTAGCATTGGTCACGATTCCGAGCACCCCTACCACGTACAACCCTGGAGCAGCACGTGACAGCCCCGAAGCTGGCCCTCACCGAAGGTGACCTGAGCACCACCGCCGCGGACGCAGTCGTCGTGGGCACCCTGCAGGGTGCGGACGGTCTGGAGCTCGCGCCCGGTGCCGAAGCTGTCGCCGCCGCGTTCGACGGCGCGCTGCTCGAGGTGCTGGGCACCCTGCGCGCCTCCGGCAAGGCCGACGAACTGGTGAAGGTGCCCACCTTCGGCAAGCTCGCCGCCCCGCTCGTGCTCGCGGTCGGTCTCGGCAAGACCGCCGGCGAGGAGCAGGTGCGCCGCGCGTCCGGTGTCGCCGCCCGCGCGCTGGCCGGCAAGAAGCGCGCCATCAACACCCTGGCCTCGCTGCACGTCGCGGCCGCCGCAGAGGGCACGCTGCTCGGCGCGTACTCGTTCACCGAGTACAAGTCGGACAAGGGCGAGGGCGCGGTCGCGAAGGTCGACCTGCACGCCGCCGGTTCCAAGGAGAACAAGGCCGCGCTGAAGGCCGCCGTCGCGATCGCCGAGTCCGTCGCCATCGCGCGCGACTTCATCAACACCCCGCCGAACGACCTCTACCCGGGCTCGTTCGCGGACCGCGCCGCGAAGCTCGCCACGGCTGCCGGTCTCGACGTCGAGGTGCTCGACGAGAAGGCGCTGAAGAAGCAGGGCTTCGGCGGCATCCTGGGCGTCGGCGGCGGTTCGGCGCGCCAGCCGCGGCTCGTGCGCATCTCGTACAAGGGTGCGAAGGCCACCAAGAAGGTCGCGCTCGTCGGCAAGGGCATCACGTTCGACACCGGCGGCATCTCGATCAAGCCGGCCGCGGGCATGGACGAGATGACCTCGGACATGTCGGGCGCCGCCGCGATCGTCGCCACCATGGTGCTCGCCGCGAAGCTGAAGTACCCGCTGGAGATCATCGCGTCGATCCCGATGGCGGAGAACATGCCGTCCGGCGACGCCTACCGCCCCGGCGACGTGCTGACCATGTACGGCGGCAAGACCGTCGAGGTGCTCAACACCGACGCCGAGGGCCGCCTGATCCTGTCCGACGCCATCGTGCGCGCGTGCGAGGACGGCCCGGACTACCTGATCGAGACCGCGACCCTGACCGGCGCGCAGGTCGTCGCCCTGGGCAAGCGCACCTCGGGCGTCATGGGCTCCGAGGAGTTCCGCGACCGCGTGGCGGCCATCGGCACCGCGGTCGGCGAGTCGGCGTGGCCGATGCCGCTGCCCGAGGAGCTCCGCGCGGACCTCGACTCCCGTCTGGCCGACCTTGCGAACGTCACCGGCCACCGCTGGGGCGGCATGCTCGCGGCGGGCCTGTTCCTGCGCGAGTTCGTGGCCGAGGGCGTGCAGTGGGCGCACATCGACATCGCGGGCCCGGCGTTCCACACCGGTGGCCCGTACGGGTACACCTCGAAGGGCGGCACCGGCGTTCCGGTCCGCACCATCGCGGCGGTGCTGGCGGACATCGCGGCCAACGGCTGATCTCGCTTTTTCGTCACGGGCGGAGCTCCTTTCGGGGCTCCGCCCGTCGCATTTCCGGCGCACATTTCCACGCCATTGTTCGGGCCGCGCCGACCTCGCCGTTGCAACGACTCGTTTGCGGACGAAGTCCAAAGAGTCATTGCTAAGGTGCAGGTCAAGTGCGGTCGACCGAACTGATATATCGGTTTGACGCTGTCGGGTGGCGGCTGAACGGAGACGCGTGTCTCACAGGGCTAGGTGCGGAGGCCCCGGTGAGAGGAGTATTTCCACATGGGGACGCATCGGTACGAAGTGGACGTCGTCTGGACCGGCAACACCGGGAGCGGGACTTCCGGGTACAAGGACTACGAGCGTGCGCACGAGGTCCGAGCCGAGGGCAAGGAGCTGATCCTCGGGTCGTCGGATCCGTCGTTCCGGGGTGACCGGAGCAGGTACAACCCCGAGGAGCTGCTCCTCGCGTCGCTCTCGCAGTGCCACATGCTGTGGTACCTGCATCTCGCGTCGGTCAACGGCGTGGTCGTCACCGGGTACCGCGATCACGCGGCAGGGACGATGGCGGAGCACCCGGACGGGTCCGGGCGGTTCACCGAGGTGGTGCTCAACCCCGTGGTGACGGTGGCCGATCCGGCGACCCGGGAGACCGCGCAGGCGTTGCACGAGAAGGCGCACTCGATGTGTTTCATCGCGGCGAGCGTCAATTTCCCGGTGCGCCACGAACCGGTGGTCAACGCTTAGAGATCGCCTGAAGCCTTTTTGCGCGCGGTGTAGTCGCGCATGCGCTTCGGGTAGCCGACGATGCCGGCGTCGTAGATCGGCATGCCCTGTTTGCGGGCGAACGCTCTGGCCGCGTCCGGGGAGGCGACACGGCGGCGAGTCCACTCGCCGTCGTGAGCGACCAGGACCACAGTGGTTTCGGTCACCGTGGTCTTCGGCTCCACGTAGGCCTCCACGCCGTGGCGGCTCTTCGTCCACTGCTCGAGGTGGCTCGTGTCCTGGTTGGACGCCGTTCGCAGCACACCTGGACGCGACTTCCTGCGAAAACGATCGAACAGCCCCATCGAGCACCTCCCGCGCTTCCCTCCACCATGGTGCCAGGTGAGGGTGTTATGAGTAGGTGAATGATCAGAACAGGGCGTGGTGTCCTATGCCGGATCACCATGCTCTGGCAACTAGTGACAAGATGGCCGCGTACCTCGCGCGCACCCGCGCGTAGTAAGTAATCCCGAGGAGATCCGAAGTGACTTCGCCGGAACTGGAGTCGGCCACCAACGCCGATCTCGTCATCCTCGGCGGTGGATCGGGTGGCTACGCCTGCGCGTTCCGCGCGGCCGAGCTCGGCCTGTCCGTCGTCCTGGTCGAGAAGGACAAGCTGGGTGGCACCTGCCTGCACCGCGGTTGCATCCCGACCAAGGCGCTGCTGCACGCGGCCGAGGTCGCGGACAACGCCCGCGAAGGCGACCAGTTCGGTGTGAAGAGCTCGCTCGAGGGCATCGACATCGCCGGCGTCAACTCGTACAAGGACGGCGTGATCTCGCGGCTCTACAAGGGCCTGCAGGGTCTCGCGAAGGCCAACAAGGTCACCCTCGTCGAGGGCGCGGGCACGTTCGTCGGCCCGAACACGGTCGTCGTGAACGGCCAGCGCTACGTCGGCAAGAACGTGGTCCTCGCCACCGGCTCGTACGCGCGGAGCCTCCCCGGTCTGGAGATCGGCGGCCGCGTGATCACCAGCGACCAGGCGCTCAACCTCGACTACCTGCCCGAGAAGGTCGTCGTCCTCGGCGGCGGCGTCATCGGCGTGGAGTTCGCGAGCGTGTGGCGGTCGTTCGGCGCGGACGTGACCATCGTCGAGGCCCTGCCCCGTCTGGTGCCGGCCGAGGACGAGTACGCGTCCAAGCAGCTCGAGCGCGCGTTCCGCAAGCGCGGCATCAAGTTCAAGACCGGGGTGAAGTTCACCGGCGCCACCCAGACCGACTCGGGCGTGTCCGTCACGCTGGAGAACGGCGACGTCCTCGACGCCGACCTGCTGCTCGTCGCGGTCGGCCGCGGCCCGAACAGCGCGGGCCACGGCTACGAGGAGGCCGGCATCACGATCGACCGCGGGTTCGTCATCACCGACGAGCGCCTGCGCACGAACCTGCCGAACGTGTACGCCGTCGGCGACATCGTGCCTGGCCTGCAGCTCGCGCACCGCGGTTTCCAGCAGGGCATCTTCGTGGCCGAGGAGATCGCCGGCCAGAACCCGAAGGTGATCGACGAGGCGGGCATCCCGCGCGTCACCTACTGCAAGCCCGAGGTCGCCTCCGTCGGTCTTTCCGAGGCCGCCGCGAAGGAGAAGTACGGTTCCGCGGAGGTTTTCATCTACGACCTCGCGGGCAACGGCAAGAGCCAGATCCTCAAGACCGCCGGTGGCGTGAAGCTGGTCAAGGCGCCCGACGGCCCCGTCGTCGGCGTGACCATGGTCGGCGAACGCGTCGGCGAGCTCATCGGTGAGGCCCAGCTGATCTACAGCTGGGAGGCTTACCCGGAGGACGTGGCTCCGCTGATCCACGCCCACCCGACCCAGACTGAAGCCCTCGGCGAGGCCTTCCTCGCCCTGGCCGGCAAGCCGCTGCACGTGCACGGCTGACCGATCCCCATACAAAGTCAGCCACACGAGAGCACGAGGAGTCAGCGAACAATGGCCTTCTCCGTCCAGATGCCCGCACTCGGTGAGAGCGTCACCGAGGGCACGGTCACCCGGTGGTTGAAGCAGGAAGGCGACCGGGTGGAGGTGGACGAGCCGTTGCTCGAGGTGTCCACCGACAAGGTCGACACCGAGATCCCGTCCCCGGCGGCCGGTGTCCTGCAGAAGATCGTCGCGCAGGAGGACGACACCGTCGAGGTCGGTGGCGAGCTCGCCGTCATCGGCGACGGTGACGCCGCTCCCGCCGCGCCCGCGCCCGCCCCGGCTCAGGAAGCTCCCCAGCAGACGACGCCTTCCGCGCCGCCCGCCGAGGAAGCCGCTCCGGAGCCCGCCCCGGTTCAGGCCGCGCCGTCCGGTGGTGCCTCGGGCACCGACGTCACGATGCCCGCGCTCGGCGAGTCCGTCACCGAGGGCACCGTCACCCGCTGGCTGAAGCAGGTCGGCGACAGCGTCGAGGTCGACGAGCCGCTGCTCGAGGTCTCGACCGACAAGGTCGACACCGAGATCCCCTCGCCGGTCGCGGGCACGCTGCTCGAGATCAGCGCGGGTGAGGACGAGACCGTCGAGGTCGGCGGCAAGCTCGCCGTCATCGGTTCGGGCAGCCCGGCTCCGGCCGCCGCTCCCGCCCCGGAGACCAAGCCCGCCCCGCAGCAGGCCGCCCCGGCGCCGGCACCTCAGGCTGCCCCGGCACCTCAGGCTGCCCCGGCCCCGCAGGCTGCTCCGGCTCCCGCCGCTCCGGCCCCGCAGGCCGCGCCCGCCGCACCGTCCTCTTCGGACGACGCCAACGGCACGCCGTACGTCACTCCGCTCGTGCGCAAGCTCGCGTCGGAGAACGGCATCGACCTGGGCTCGCTGAAGGGCACCGGTGTCGGTGGCCGCATCCGCAAGCAGGACGTGCTCGCCGCCGTCGAGGCCAAGAAGGCCCCGGCTCCGGCTCCCGCCGCTGCTGCTCCCGCGGCTCCCGCCGCTCGCACCGCCGCCCCGGCCGCGGTCGACAACTCGGGCAAGCGCGGCACCGTGCAGAAGCTCCCGCGGCTGCGCCAGATCGTCGCGCAGCGCACGCGTGAGTCGCTGCAGCAGTCGGCGCAGCTCACCCAGGTGTTCGAGGTCGACGTGACCAAGATCGCCCGGCTGCGCAACCAGGCGAAGAAGGCGTTCGAGGCTCGTGAGGGCGCGAAGCTCACGTTCCTGCCGTTCTTCGCCAAGGCCGCCATCGAGGCCCTCAAGGCCCACCCGGTGCTCAACGCGTCGATCGACGAGGAGCGCAAGGAGGTCACCTACCACGGTGCCGAGCACCTCGGTCTGGCGATCGACACGGAGCGCGGCCTGCTCAACGCCGTGATCCACAACGCCGGTGACCTGAACCTGTCGGGCATCGCCCACAAGATCGGCGACCTGGCGGCGCGCGCCCGTTCGAACAAGCTCACGCCGGACGAGCTCGCCGGTGGCACGTTCTCGCTGACCAACCTCGGCAGCAACGGCGCGCTCTTCGACACCCCGATCATCCAGCAGCCGCAGGTCGGCATCCTGGGCGTCGGCGTCGTCAAGAAGCGTCCGGTCGTCATGACCGACGAGGACGGCAACGACACCATCGCGATCCGCTCGATGATGTACCTCGCGCTCACCTACGACCACCGCCTGGTCGACGGTGCCGACGCGGGCCGCTTCCTCACGACGGTCAAGAACCGTCTCGAGGAGGGCGCGTTCGAGGCCGATCTCGGTCTCTGACGCCGTTGAGCAGGACTGATATCCGATATATTGGATATCAGTAGAAGTGTGACCTGAAGGCCACCCCGGTTTGCCGGGGTGGCCTTCGGCACATCCTGTGTCCGGTATGCGATGTATTGCTGTGCAGGCGATGGTTGAGTGGGGAACGATCTACCTATGCGGGTTGTGATCGCGGGATCGTCGGGACTGATCGGGACGAGCCTGGTGGCGTCGATGCGCGCCGCCGGTCACGAGGTGCTGCGGCTGGTGCGCCGCAAAGCCGCCGCTCCGGACGAACGCGGCTGGGACCCGTACGCCGGGCGCATCGACGACGGGACGTTCGACGGGGTCGACGCCGTCATCAACCTCTGCGGCGCGGGCATCGGCGACAAGCGCTGGGACGACGCGCGCAAGCAGGTGCTACACGACAGCCGCATCGTGCCGGCCGAGGTGCTGTCGGCCGCGGTCGTCGAGCACGGCGTGCCTGCGCTGGTGAACTCCTCAGGCGCCCACTTCTACGGCGACACCGGCTCGCGGCTCGCGGACGAGGACGCTCCCGGCGGGCACACGTTCATGTCGCGGCTGACCCAGGACTGGGAAGCGGCGACGTCCGTGGCGCAGAAAGCGGGCGTTCGTGTCGTGCTGATGCGCACCGCAGTCGTCATCTCGCCGTCCGGCGGTGTGTTCGGCCGGCTGAAGCCGGTGTTCCAGTTCTTCCTGGGCGGCAAGCTCGGGACCGGCGAGCAGTTCTTCCCGTGGGTGTCGCTTGACGACGTCGTCTCCGCGTACCGGTTCGTCGTCGAGCACGACGATATAAATGGGCCCGTGAACGTCGCCGGCCCGACGCCGGTGACGAACGCCGAGTTCACCAAGGCGGTCGGGTCGGCGCTGAACCGGCCGACGCCGTGGGTGGTGCCGGCGTTCGCGCTGAAGACGTTGCTCGGCGGCGAGATGGCCGAGGAGCTGCTGCTCAGCGGTCCGGGCCTCACGCCGAAGGTGCTGGAGCAGAAGGGCTTCCACTTCATGCATCCCGCGCTGCCGGCGGCGTTGAACGCGGCGGTCGCATGACCCGTGTCGTCGCGGCCGTGCTGGTGATCTCGTGGATCCTGCTGGGAATGCCCGAGGTCACCGGGCTCGACGTCTGGGTCAACGACGTGCTCCCCCGCCCCGAGTGGCTGCGGACGGCCGCGTTCGCGACCGGACTCGTGCTGGGACCGACGATCGGGTGGGGGTTCGCCGCCGTGCTGGTCGTGCTGGCGTGGCGACGGCGTGATCCGCGGCTGTGGAAGGCGCTCGCACTGCACTCGATCTGCTGCGCGACGCTGCTGACGCGGTGGCTGTTCGACCGGGCTCGGCCGCTGGAGTACCACCTGCCGAGCTACCCGAGCGGGCACACGGTGGCGGTGGCATCCGTGGCGTTCACCATGGTCGTGCTGACGAAACGCGGCGTGCTGTGGGGTGTGCTCGCGGTGCTGGTCGCGGGCTTCGCTCGGGTCGTACTGGAGATGCACTGGCTGACGGACGTCATCGGCGCAGTACTGGGTGTGACGGGTGTGGGACTCGTGGCAGCACTCGCGCTGGGGTTGGTAACGTCGGGTCGTGAACTCGTGCCGCACCTCGTCAGACCCCGTCGTCGTCCGTGAGCTGGGCCTCATCGACTACATGGCGGCGTGGGACCTGCAGAAGGAGATCGCGGAACAGCGCGCCGACGGCAGCACGCCGGACACGATGCTCCTGCTCGAACACCCCCCGGTCTACACGTGCGGCCGCCGCACCCTCGACGAGGAACGCCCGGTCGGTGGCAGCACCCCGGTCATCGACGTCGACCGCGGGGGCAAGATCACCTGGCACGGCCCCGGCCAGCTGGTCGGCTACCCGATCGTCAAGCTGGCCGACCCGATCGACGTCGTCGAGTACGTGCGGCGCATCGAGCAGGGCCTGATCGACGTGTGCGACCGCCTCGGCGTGCACACCGGCCGGGTCGAGGGCCGCAGCGGCGTGTGGATCCCCGCCGACGACCGCGGTCCCGAGCGCAAGGTCGCCGCGATCGGCATCCGGGTGCAGCGCGGCGTGACCATGCACGGCTTCGAGATCAACTGCAACGCGAGCCTCGAGGCGTTCGGCGACATCATCCCGTGCGGCATCAAGGACGCGGGCGTCGCATCGCTGTCCCACGAGCTGGGCCGGGACGTCACGGTGGCCGAGGTGCTGCCGCTGGCTCGTGACTCTGTGCTCGCGGCCCTTGACGGAACGCTCCCCCTGACGGACCGCACTTTGACCCGCACTGGCCCCGTCGCGCCCGGGATCACCTTCGCTAGCATTCCGTAGCCCCGCGGCGGGGAACTCGCGGGCTTTCGGAGGAGGGTGCGTCGTGAGGCTTTCTCGACGCCAGTTGTTCACGGCTGCCGGTGTCACGGTGCTGATGTCCGGAACCGTCAGTTCGGCGACCGGCGCGGCGGCGGTGGCCGCACCGGTCCGCACGTGGGACGGTCAGATCCAGGTCAGCGACTGGGAGCGGTACTACCTCGGGCTCGACGGCGGGGCGCATCAGAAGGCTCTCCGCGCGTTGAACCTCACGCACGGCAACGGGGTGCACGCGGACGACCAGTACGCGATGGTGCCGGTCGCGTCCGTGCGACGGGCAGCGCTGGAGTTCGGCGACCACGCGGCCGCCGATGTGTTGCGCGACCGCTTCGGCCTCGACTCGCCGTCGATGCTCGGGCGCGGGCTCAAGCTCGTGCTCGGCGAGGACGGACTCGAAGGCCGCTACCTCGACGATCCCGGGTTGCAGCTGCGATATATCGGATATCGGCGGCCATACGCGCGGTATGCGATGCCCATGCCGGACGCCGTACGCCGCGCGCTGGCCTGATATCCAATAGCCGATATCCGATATATCAGCCGAGTTGGGGCGCGACGTCCTCGGCGATCTCGGTGAGGTGGTCGAGGTCGGCCAGGTCCAGCATCTGCAGGTACACGCGCTGGACACCGGTCGCCTCGCGCCAGGTCCCGATGCGCTCGACGACCTCGGCCGGCGTGCCGCAGATGCCGTTCTGCTTGAGCTCGGACACCTCACGGCCGATCGCGGCGGCACGGCGGGCGACGTCGGCGTCGGTGCGGCCGACGCAGGCGACCAGCGCGACCGAGCGGATGATCTCGCCGGGGTCGCGGTCGATCTCGGCACACGCGGCGTCGACGCGCGCGTACTGCTCGACGGCGGCACCGATGCCGACGAACGGCAGGTTGAACTCGGTGGCGAAGGACGCGGCCAGAGCAGGCGTCCGCTTCGCACCCATGCCACCGATCAGCACCGGGATGCGCTCCTGCGCTGGCTTCGGCAGCGCCGGCGAGTCCGTCAGCGTGTAGTGCTTGCCCTCGAACGAGAAGGTGCCGCCGAGAGGCGTCTCCCAGAGACCGGTGATGACGGCGAGCTGCTCCTCGTAGCGCTCGAAGCGGACGCTGAGCGGCGGGAACTCGATGCCGTACGCGGTGTGCTCGGCCTCGTACCAGCCCGCGCCGATGCCGAACTCCACGCGGCCGCCGGACATCTGGTCGACCTGGGCGACGCTGATGGCGAGCGGCCCGGGGTAGCGGAACGTCGCGGCCGTCATGAGCGTGCCCAGGCGGATCGTCGACGTGTCGCGGGCCAGGCCGGCGAACGTGATCCACGGGTCCGTCGGGCCGGGCAGGCCGTCGGCCGACCCCATCTTGAGGTAGTGGTCGGAGCGGAAGAAGGCGCCGTACCCGGCGTCCTCGGCCGTCCGGGCCACCCGGAGCAGGTCGTCATAGCTCGCCCCCTGCTGGGGCTCGGTGAAGATGCGCAGTTCCACGAACAACAACTTAGTCGTGCGAACGAAATGGGACGCGAACTGGGACCGGACCTGTCCTACTTCACGAATAGCGTCACGGGCATGACGATCACGCCGTTCCAGCTCCACGTCCCGCAGACCGACCTCGACGACCTGCACGCCCGGCTCGACCAGACGCGTTGGCCGAAGCAGCTCCCCGGCGACGGCTGGAGCCGCGGCGTCCCGGTCGGCTACTTGAAGGACCTCGCGCACCACTGGCGCAACGGCTTCGACTGGCGTGCTCAGGAACAGCGGCTCAACGAGTTCCCGCAGTACACAACGGAGATCGACGGGCTGCGCGTGCACTTCCTGCACGTGCGGTCGAAGAACCCGGACGCCCTCCCGCTGATCCTCACGCACGGCTGGCCCAACTCGATCGTCGAGTTCACCGGCACCATCGGGCTGCTGACCGAGCACTTCCACGTGGTGGTGCCGTCCGTGCCCGGCTTCGGTTTCTCCGACGCGCCAACGGAAATCGGGTTCAGCACCGCGAAAACAGGGCGCATGTGGGCCGGGCTGATGCACCGGCTCGGCTACGAACGCTATGGCGCGCAAGGAGGAGACCTCGGCGCGTACATCTCCCAGGAGGTCGCGAAGGCCGATCCGGACGGGGTGGTCGGCGTGCACATCGACGGCGGACTCGGCTTTCCGGACGAGACCGCGGAACTGAGCGAGGACGAGCGAGCCGTGTTCGCGCAGATCGAGCAGTGGTCCAAGTACGCAGTCGACCACCACTCGCTGCTGCGCGTCGCGCCGCAGTCGTTCTCCTACGGCTGGACCGACTCACCGGCAGGGCTGCTGGGCTGGCTGATGCAGAAGTTCCAGGAGTTCACGCCCACGACCGCGCTGCCGGAGCTGGCGATCGACCGCGACCAGCTGCTCACCAACGCGAGCATCTACTGGTTCACCGCCACCGCCGCGAGCTCGTCGTGGTTCATGTACGACAACACGAGGTTCGCCTGGCCGACCGGACAGCAGCACGCGCCGACCGGTGTCTACCACGGGGCGCCGGGGATTCGCCGGCTCGCGGAGCAGACGAACGACATCGTCCGATGGGGTGCGGGCAACCCCGGCGGCCACTTCGTCGCGATGGAGGAACCCCGGGCGCACGCCGAGGACATCATGGAGTTCTTCGGCAAGCTATAGAAAACGCGGCGCAGGGGCGGCGGCACCATCCGCGGTGAACACCCCACGTGCCACCAGATGCGGGTGCGTGGCCGCCTCCTCCAACGTCAGCACCGGGGTCACGCAGGCGTCGGACGAGGCGAACACGGAAGCCCACTCGTCCCGCGTCCGGGTCAGGAACGCCTCAGCCAACGTCTTGCGCAGCAACGGCCATCCGTCACGGTCCAGTTGCGACGGAAGGTCGTCCGGACACAACCCCAGGCCGGACAACAACAACGCGTAGAACTGCGGCTCCAGCGAACCGACCGCGACCGAACGGCCGTCCGCGCACTCGTAGATCGAGTAGAACGGGCACCCGCCGTCCAGCAGGTTCGAGTCGGGCGCGTCCTCCCACACCGACTGCGACTTCATCGACCAGATCATCTGCGCCAGCGACGCCACACCGTCGACGATCGCCGCGTCCACGACCTGGCCACGCCCGGTGCGCTGCCGTTCCCACAACGCCGCCAGCACACCCAGCACCAAGTAGAGAGACCCGCCACCGAAGTCACCGACGAGGTTCAGCGGCGGCTTGCCGATCGCGTGCAGCACACCGGTCAGCGACAGGTAGTTGATGTCGTGCCCGGCCCGATCCGCGAGCGGTCCGGTCTGCCCCCACCCGGTCATCCGCGCGTAGACCAGGCCCGGATTCACCGCCAGGCAGTCGGAAGGCCCCAGCCCCAACCGTTCCAGCACGCCGGGACGGAAGCCCTCGATCACCACGTCCGCCGACGAGATCAACGACAGCACCGAGGCACGGCCGTCGGGAGATTTCAGGTCCGCGGCCACCGAACGCCTGCCGCGCAACAGGAAGTCGCGGGAGGCGTCCGGCACCACGGACAGGCCGCCGGACGGACGTTCGACGCGCACGACCTCCGCGCCGAGGTCCGCGAGCAGCATCGCCCCGTGCGGACCGGGCCCGATGCCGCCGAACTCGACGACCTTCAACCCCGCCAGAGGGCCCATCAGGCTTCGAACGACAGGCGCGGCGTGAAGAGCGCGCCGACGGACTCGGCGAGACCGCGCATCGCCTTGGCGTGGTTGCCGAAGTCCGGGTGCGCCAAGGCGGCGCGCAGGGCGTCGGCGCTCTCCCACAACGCGATGTTGATGTACGAGGCCGGGTCGTCCAGCTGGCGCGACAGGGTGTACTTGATCAGGCCGGGCTGCTCGCGCAGGAACGCCGCCGTCTCGTCGAAGGCCTTCTCGAACTCCTCGGCGTCACCGGTGAGCGTGAAGCGGTTGACGAACGTGATCATGAGATGGCTCCCCTGAATCGGACTTCCGCGACTGGGGAAAACCATGCACACCGCGTCTTGAGACGTGCTCAAGGAACGCCCGCCAAGCTCTGCACATGCGCATCATCGATCTGTCTTCCCACATTGACGCATCCGCGTACGAAGCGGACCCGGTGACGCACGAGGTGCTCACGGCCGCCCAGGGTGCCGACCACATGGCCGAGACGCTGAAGGCGAGGCTCGGCATCGAGTTCGACGTGTCCGTGCTGCGGGACTCGGAGTTCCTGACGCTGGACCGGATCAGCCTCACCTCCCACACCGGCACGCACGTCGACGCGCCGTCCCACTACGGCTCGAAGACCACGTACGGCAACGGAATCCCGCGCCACATCGACGAGATGCCGCTGGAGTGGTTCCACAACCCCGGCGTGAAACTCGACGTCCGCGGCCACGGCACCGGCGCCATCGGCCCGGACGTCCTGGAGAAGGAGTTCGCCCGCATCGGGTACACCCCGAAGCCGATGGACATCGTCATCCTCGACACCGGCGCCGCCGAGCACGCGGGCACCCAGACCTACTTCACCGACTACACCGGGCTCGACGGTCCTGCCACGAACATGTTGCTGGACCTGGGAGTCAAGGTGATCGCCACGGACGCGTTCAGCCTCGACGCGCCGTTCCCGGACATCGTCAAGCGCTACCTGGCGACCAAGGACGAGAGCGTGCTGTGGCCGGCGCACTTCGCCGGCCGCGACCGCGAGTACTGCCAGATCGAACGCCTCAGCAACCTGGAGGCGTTGCCGGACTTCGGTTTCACCGTCGTCGCGTTCCCGGTGAAGATCAAGGGCGCCGGTGCGGGATGGACCAGGGCGGTCGCTCTTCTCGACGAGCAGCTCTCAAGTGAGAGCTGAATCACCATCCTTACCGTAAAAGGTATGGAGAACAACGAAATGTCACCACCCGAGAACGAAGACCACATCGTCCGCGGCACCGACTAGGGCCTGTATCGACGTCCGGGGTCGATGAGAGTCGCGCCTGAGG
>NZ_JYJG01000002.1 GCF_000955955.1 Lentzea aerocolonigenes | reverse complement strand
CGGACGTCGATACAGGCCCTAGATGCCAGACAAAGAGCCGCCCTCCGGACGAGGGCGGCTCTTTTATGTGTCACACCAGGCGAGCGCGCGCAGCCTCGATGGAATCCGAGCCGTCGAGCAACGGCAGCACCTGCGAAGCACCGGAGCGCACGGCCTTCGTACGACGCGCGAACGACGTCAGCGTCTGGCCAGGACCAGCCTCCACCAGCAACACGTCGTACATCGCGACGAGCTCGTTCAACGCCGGTCCGAAGTAGACGGCGTCGGTCAGCTGCCGGGTCCAGAACCGCGCGGACAAGGCGTCTTCCGCGGTCATCAGCTGACCCGTGTACCCCGAGTACACCGGCATCGACGGCGCGGCAGGCGAAGCAGTCCACGAAGCCAGCGCCTCGTCCACCGCGGGCTGCATCGCCGGGCTGTGGAACGGCGTGGTGGCCGGCACGGTGACGACGATGTACTCGTCCGCCTCCAGCCGGGCACGCACACGAGCCAGCGGCGCGTCCGACCCGGCCAGCATCGTCTGCCGGGCCGAGTTCACGGCCGCGATCGCCACGTCGCCTTCCAGGTATGGCAACAGATCCGCCTCGGAAGCCGCCGCCGCGAGCATCCCGCCGGACGGAATCGGCACCGCCGACACCACCCGGTCCCGGACCAACCCCACAGCCTCTTCCAACGTGAACACGCCCGCTAACGTCGCCGCGACGACCTCACCGGCGGAGTGCCCGATCAACGCGACAGGCTTGACGCCCCACGACAGAACCGTGCGCCCCAACGCGTAGTCGACCGCGAACAGCAACGGCTGCGCGCGCGACACGTGGTCGATGTCGTTGCCCGCCAACCAGTCCTCGCAGGCAAGAGAACCCACGTCACCGAACAGCTCGAACACCTCGTCGATCACCGAGGTGAACACGGGCTCCACGCCGTACAGGGACGCCGCCATCCGCGGGTACTGCGACCCCTGCCCGGGAAACATCAGTGCTACATCCACAGGAAGCCTCCAGAAAAGCGACAGGGGCCGCGAGGAAGACCTCACGACCCCTGTGCGGGTGAACATCACCTGTACTCGCGAACCACCATGGCGGAGTTGAACCCGCCCTTGCCGCGCCCGAGCACCAGAGCGGCCTTGATCTTGCCGTGCCGCGCCTCGTTCATCACGAGGTCGAGCTCGTACTCCGGCACGACGTTCTCGACGTTGACGGTCGGCGGGATCGCCGACCAGTAGATCGAGAGGATCGCCGAGGCGACGTCCAAGGAGCCACCACCGGCGAACAGCCGCCCGGTCATGGTCTTCGGCGCCGTCACCGGCACGCCGTACGGCCCGAAGATGCCCTTGATCGCCTCGGCCTCGGCCTTGTCGAGCTCGGGAATCCCCGCCGCGTCGGCGAAGACGACGTCGATCTCGGAGGCGTCCATGCCGGCGTCGCGCAACGCCAGCTCGGCCGCCCGCTTCAACCCCGGCTCCCGCGAAGGCATCTTCGAGTCGAACGTCGCGGCGTACCCGACGATCTCGCCGTAGATCCGGGTGCCGGGACGCTCGGCCGCTGACTCCGGAGTCTCCAGCACCATGATCGCGCCACCCTCGCCCGCGACGTAACCAGCGGCGTCGCGGTCGAACGGCAGGTAGGCGCGCTTCGGGTTGTTGTTGCGGGACAAGCAACCCGATGCCTGGTGGGCAACCCACGCCCACGGGCACAGAGACGAGTCCATACCGCCCGTGAGAGCCAGCTGCACGCCCTTGCGCAGCTGACGCCGTGCGTGCCCGATGGAGTCGATGCCACCGGCCTGCTCGGAGACCACCACGGCGCCAGGACCGCGCGTGCCGTGGCGGATGGAGATCTGGCCCGTGTTGACCGCGTAGAACCACGCGAACGACTGGTACGCCGAGACGTACTCCGGGCCCTGGTGCCACAGCTTCTGCAGCTCCCGCTGACCGAACTCGTACCCGCCCGCCGTCGCCGCGGTGATCACCGCGATGTCGGTGTCCGGGATGTCGTTCGGCTGCACACCCGCGCCGCGCAACGCCCAGTCCGTGCCCACGAGCGTCAACCGCGTCATGTGGTCCGTCTGCGGCAGCAGCCGGCCCTGCAGGTGCCGGCCTGCCTCGAAGCCCGGCACCTCACCGGCGATCTTCGCCCAGTAGTTCGCACTGTCGAACCGGGTGATCGGCTTGATCGCCGCCTCACCGTGCAGGGTCGCCCGCCAGTACGCGGTCGGCCCCAGCCCGTTCGGCGACGCGATGCCGATTCCCGTCACCACCGCCCGAGTCACCGGCCTGCCCCTTCCACCTTCTTGAGCACCATGGCGCTCTGGAATCCACCGAAACCGCTGCCCACCGTCAGGAGCGTGTCGACCTTCTTCTCGCGCGCCACGAGCGGCGTGTAGTCGAGGTCGCACTCCGGGTCCTGCTCGTGCAGGTTCGCCGTCGGCGGGATGAGGTCCTGCTCGAACGCCAGCAGCGAGCCGACGATCTCCAGCGACCCGATCGCACCGAGCGAGTGCCCGATCATGGACTTGAAGCCCGAGACCGGCGTCTTGTACGCGTGAGCGCCCAGCGAACGCTTGAACGCCGCCGTCTCGTGCAGGTCGTTCTGCTTGGTGCCCGAACCGTGTGCGTTGATGTAACCGACGTCCGTCGCGTCAGCCCGCGCCTGCTTCAGCGCGATGTTGATGGCGTCGGACATCTCGATGCCCTCGGGGTGCAGGCCCGTCATGTGGTAGGCGTTGCACCGCGAGGCGAAACCGGCGACCTCACCGTAGATGTGGGCACCGCGAGCCCGAGCGTGTTCCAGCTCCTCGAGCACGATGATCGCGGAACCCTCGCCCAGCACCAGTCCGTCGCGCGTCTTGTCGAACGGGCGGCAGGCGGTGGTGGGGTCGTCGTTGCGGGTGCTGGACGCCCGGATGACGTCGAAGCACACCACGGTGATCGGGGAGAGCGGGGCCTCGGTGCCGCCGGTCACGACGACGTCCGCGGAGCCCTCCATGATCAGCTCGGCCGCGTATCCGACCGAGTCCAGGCCGGAGGTGCACCCCGTGGAGACCACGGAGACCGGCCCTTCCGCGCCGACCGTCCACGCCAGCTCCGTCGCCATCGAGGACGGCGTGAAGTAGTCGTAGAGGTGCGGGACCGCGTAGGAGGCATCGACCTCCCAGTACTTGCCCCGGTCGGAGCCGACGATGAACTCGCGCTCCAGCGAGGTCGTGCAACCGACCGCGGTGCCGAGCGAGACACCGATGCGGCCGGGGTCGAGCTGGTCGAACTCGATGCCCGAGTCGGCCATCGCCTCACGGCCGGCCACGACGGCGAACTGCGCCGCGCGGTCGAGCCTGCGGATCTCTTGCGGCGTAAGGCCTTCGCGCACGGGGTCGAAGTCTGCTTCACCCGCCATGCGGGAGCGGTACGGAGACGCGTCGAAGTGCGTGATGATGCGAGTCGCCGTACGCCCTTCGGACAACAGTTGCCAATACGCCTTCGTTCCGATGCCACCAGGTGCGACCACGCCCACCCCGGTGATGACGGCGCGACGACTCATCGGACACCTCCAATCGCCTTGTGTGCGGACACGGTCTGCTCCAATCTCGGACAGGGCACGGGAGCGATACCTGTTTCTGCCGAATGAACCGATGGTGAAACGGCCCGATCGAGGCCACCTCGAACGGCGGCGTAGAACCCCTGTACGAGTTCAGCCCCCGCATCCGCCGCGAACAGTTGCTTCGCGAGCGTTCCGCCGTCGTCATGACAACCGAAACCAAGGGGCACACCGGTTTCCGCCACCAGCTCGGTGATCTCGCCGATCTGGTCAGGCCACAAACTGCCTGCTGTGTCGTGCAGCAACACGGTTTCCGCCCCAGCCTCCGCGGCTGTCAGCACGACCTCCAACGCGTTGTCGGGGTCGATGAGCCAGCCGTCGAAGAAGTCCCGCGCCTCGACGATCACTCGCCGTTCGGCGCGCACGAGTTGACGCACGGCATCCCGGATCACCGAAAAGCCGTGCCCTTGCACAACTACTGCCACCGCGGGGGTCTCCGCGGCGAGCAGTGCGGCGAGATCCTCCGCACCACCGGAAGCGATGAGGGTGGTGGCCCGCAACCGGAGTTCCAGCGCGGCCCGGTGGTAGAACCGGGCCGACCTGCCTCCGTCGGCGAACGCGACTCCGAGCGCGTCGAGGCGCCGCGCCGCGACCAGTCTGTCCGTGATGGACAGTCCGGCGCGACGCAGCGAGATGTCGTAGAGCTTCATCTAGAACCCCGACAGCAGTACACGGGATGCCTCGATCTCATAAGCGCAATGCCCGACTTCGGAGGGGCAACCCTTGCGCTGATGTTCGACCGCTGCCTTCTCCAGGTACATGGACACCACGTAGAGCCCGTTGCGGCTCGCGGCACGCGCCGCGGCGGTGAGCAGTTCCGCGCCACCTAACCCCATCGCGCCACCTCATCCGTTCTCGGCGAATTCCTTCGCGTGCCGGAGAGTCGTGAGGCTGTTGGTCCCCAGCGCGTGACGGATCAGCTCGCGAGCGCGCTCGAGCGTGCCGTCAGGCCCCAGCACGTCGGTGATGACGTCCGGCCGGATGACGACCGTGTGGTGGGAGGTCGCCTCGATGCCGGCCTCGATGCCGTCACCGATGTCGCGGAACGTCCACCGGCCGACGTGGGCCGCCATGATCGGCGGCGTCGCCGTCTGCTTGTAGACGATGCTGTCGTACGGGAAGCAGACCCGCACCGAGTGCGTGGTGTGGATCGACCCGTCCGGGCTGCGCGTGTCCATCTCCATGGACTGCACGCCGGTGACAGCTTCCTTCAGGTCCAGCCGGGCGACGTGCGGCAGCCGCTGCGGCCACAGGTCCGACCGGTACAGGAACTCGAAGACGTCCTTGCGGCCCGCGTGGATCGTGATGCTGTCCGAGAACGACAGCACCAGCTTGTCGTAGTCGTCGCCGTACTCGGCCGCCCGCTTGAGGGCGGCCAGCTCGGCGTCGCTGTTGTTGTTGACCGCGTTCAGGATCAGGTCCACCGCTTCCGGCTGTGCCGCCGTGAAGTGGTGCAGCAGATCGACCCGGGTCGCCGAGTCGGCGATCGGGACGATCCGCCACTCCCCGCCCATCGTCTTGACGGGCGCGGCCGAACGCTCCTGCTGGAACTTGATGTGCAGGTTCGCCGGGTCGAGCTCGCGACGGGACGTCCACGTGCGCACGTCACCGTTGGCGAACGCGTGCAACCGCAACCGTTCGGTGTTGCCGTCCCGTTCGAACACCTCGGCGTGCACCGTGGGTCCGAAGGTGTACGGCCAGGTCGTGACGTCCGCGACCAGGTCGTAGACCACCTTGGCGGGAGCACCGATCATGACCGTGTGCGTGGTGGTGTGCGTCATGTCCGTCTCCGTTTCGTCTCGCCGGCGGTCAGGCCGCGATCTGTCCGTTGACCTTGTCCAGCAGCTGACGCGGCGTCTCGATGTACGCCATCTCGTCGTCGGCGACGGAGACACCGTGCTTGCGCTTGATCAGCGCGACCGTCTCCAGCAGGGCGAGGGAGTCGAAGCCCAGCTCGAGGAACGGGATGTCGAGAATGTCCTGGCCCGGCTTGAACGAGTCGTCCTCGCCCGCGGCCTCGTTGAGGATCTCCTTGAGGCCCTCGATGGTCAGTGCGCTCACGGCTGTTCTTCCTTTCCTCCAGCGGGCGGTTTCCGCACGCCTATCAGTGATGTTGTCAGCGCGCGGTGGTGGACGACTGGAGACGTCCTCGAAGAAACCGTTGCGGTACAAAGAAAAACGGCCCCCGCCACAGTGTGACGGGGGCCGCTGGAGCCGGACTCAGGCGAGAAGCCTTTGCAACTGACGGGTTTCCGCGCTGTCGAGCCGCGGATCGGACGTGAGAATCGCGTGCTGCAAAGACTGCAGCCGGGACGAAGGCTCCACGCCGAGCTCGTCGATCAACGTGTTGCGCAACCCCTTGAACGCGTCCAGCGCCTGCCACTGCCGGCCCGCGCGGAACAGCGAGATCATGTACTGCGCGCACAGGTTCTCGTTCATCGGGTTCTGCACCGTCAGCACCGAGAGCTCGCTGAGCAACGCCTTGTGCTTGCCCAGCCGCAGCTCCGCGTCGATGCGGGCTTCGAGCGCGCTGAGCCGTGACTCCTCCAGGCGCACGACCTCGATGCCCAGTGGCATTCCCGGCCGCACGTCGACGACCGCGGGACCGCGCCACATCTCCAGCGCCTGCCGCAGCAGCCGGGCGGCGGACGGGTAGTCCTCGACCTCGTGGGCCTGCTGGCCGGTGCGGGCGAGGCGCTCGAACTCGTGCACGTCGACGGCCTCCGGCGGCACGTCGAGCAGGTAGCCGCCGTAGCGGGTGACCAGCAGCTCCTTCGCGCCGCTCTCGCCGGACGCGGACAGCGCGTCCCCGATCAGCTTGCGCAGCTGCAGGATGTAGGTCTGCAACGTGGTGCGCGCGCTCCGGGGCGGGCGGTCGCCCCACAGCTCCTCGATCAGCGTCGGCACGGACACCACCGATCCGGAGTGCAGCGCGAGCAGCGCCAGGATCTGCCGCGGCTTGGCTGCCGTGGGCGTCACCGAGCGACCGTTCACCTTGGCCTCGACCGGCCCCAGGACCTTGATCTGCATCGTGACCCCTCCTCCTTCTCCGAGCACCTGATTAGTCTGCTCGGCCCAACGGGGCCGCGTTAGTGCACCGGTCCTCGATCTCGGATGAGTTCACCCTGTGCGCCGGTATGAAAACTTCATACCGATGCGCATTAGGCCGTAACTACCCAGCCATTACGCCAGGTCCGCAGAATTGACCCACACCAATTGACACGCGAATAACGGAGATGCACATGTACCCCACCGTCACCGTGGAGCACCTGGCTTCCGTCGCCACCGCCACTGACGACTCCGATGACATGAAGATCTACGAATTCGACCATGACGCCTCGATCGACATCCTCATCGGTGTTCCGTGGTCGAGCACCTCGCCCGGCGGCTCGGTCGTCAGGTTCGAAGAGGTCCTCGCGGCATGAGAGAGGACCAGGCCGAACCGGGCGACCAACGCATCGGGTTCAAACGACACCTCCGGCCGCAGATCGTGCGGGGCGAGGCCGTCTACCTCTTCGGGGAGTCCGGGGTCACCGCGATCCAGGGCGCTCACGTCGAGGTGCTGGCTCCGTTGCTGGACGGCACCCGCGACCTCGCCGGGTTGCTGCGCGACGCACCCGCGGACCTGCCCGCCGACAAGGTGGGACGCATGCTCAGGCGGCTCTCCGCGGCGGGTCTGGTCGGCAAGCGCGGCCGGGAGGACGGTTCGGCCGGCACCCAGGCCGCACTCGCGTACTGGGACGCGGCGGGCCTCGACGCGGCGGGTGCGGTGGCGGCGACGACGAAGTCGCTCGTCTCCGTCGTCGCGATCGATGGCATCAACCGCGACACTCTTGTGGAAGCCTTGCACCGCAACGGACTCACGGTCACCTCGGGGAGTGGTGACCTGACGGTCGTGGCGTGTGCCGACTATCTGGCTCCCGAACTGCGCGACATCGACTCGGCACATCGCGCCGCCGGCACCCCGTGGTTGCTCGTCAAGCCGGTAGGTGCGCAGGTGTGCGTCGGTCCTTTCTTCACCCCCGGCGACGGGCCGTGCTGGCGTTGCCTGGCCACCCGGCTGTCAGCCAACCGGTCGGCGGAGGCCCACGTGCGCGCAAGGTGCGGACAACGAGGTCCCGCACCACGCGCGGCCATCGGGCTGCCGTCGCTCACCGCCACAGCGCTGGGGGTCGCCGCGGTCGAGGCGACCAAGTGGCTCGCCGGCCTGCGCCACGACACGCAGCGATCGATCTGGAGCTACGACAGCCTCACCATGCAGGTCGCGCAGCACGACGTGCGAGTCCGCCCGCAGTGCTCCGGCTGCGGCGACCCCGGGATGGTCGCGCGCCGCGCGTTCGAGCCGGTCGCGCTCCTCAGCCGGATGAAGCGCTCCTGCGACGGCGGCGGCCACCGGTCGTCGTCGCCCAAGGAGGTGCTCGACAGCTATCGGCACCTCGTCGGCCCGGTCACCGGGATCGTGCGGGAGATCCAGCGCGACGAGACCGGCCCGGCGTTCTTCAACTCCTTCTGGTCCGGCTCGAACATCGCGGCCGCCGGCGACGGGCTCGAAGGATTGCGCTCAACATTGCGCGCGGACACCGGCGGCAAGGGCGTGACGCCGCTCGACGCCGAGGTCGGCGCGCTGTGCGAGGCCGTGGAACGGCGCAGCGGCGCGTTCTGCGGCAACGAGGCGCGGGTGCAGGGCAGCTACCGGTCGCTGGGCGAGCCGGCGATCCACCCAGACACCGTGCAGCACTACCACCCGCGTCAGTACGACGACCGGGACGCCTGGAACGCGAGCCATTCGAGGCTCCAGCACGTCACCACCCCGTTCGACGAGGACGAGGTGATGGACTGGACCCCGTTGTGGTCCCTCACCGAGCAGCGGCACAAGCTCCTGCCCACCGGGATGTGCTACTTCGGCGCCCCCTGTCCGCCGAGCGTCACGTCCAACTCCAACGGTTGCGCCGCGGGCAGCAGCCTGGAAGACGCGGTGCTGCAAGGACTTCTGGAGCTGGTCGAACGGGACGCGGTCGCCATCTGGTGGTACAACCGCACCCCGATGCCCGTGATGGACCTCGACTCGTTCCGCGACCCGTGGATCGACGAGTGCCGAGCCGTGCACGCGGGCCTCGGCCGCGAGGTGTGGCTGCTCGACGTCACCGTGGACCTGGGCGTGCCGGTGATGGTCGCGGTGTCCCGCCGCACGGACGGGCCGCGCGAGGACATCATGCTCGGCTGCGGCGCGCACCTGGACCCGCGGATAGCCGCCCGCCGCGCTCTCACCGAGCTCAACCAGTGCATGCCGATGGTCTGCGAGCCCGTCGACATCACCGCGTTCGACGTCGACACGCGCCGCTGGTTCGAGAACACCCGGCTCGCCGCGGAACCCTGGCTGGCACCCGATCCGGAGCAGCCGGCCAGGGACGTGTCCCACCACGGCCACACGCACCGGCCGGACCTGATCGACGACATCCGCGCCCTGCAGGACACGCTGGCGTCACTCGGGATGGAGGTGCTGGTTCTCGACCAGACCAGGCCCGACCTCGGGCTTCCCGTGGTGCGCGTGGTCGTGCCGGGGCTGCGGCACTTCTGGTCAAGATTCGCTCAAGGGCGGCTCTACGACGTTCCCGTACAACTGGGTCGACTGGCACAACCCCGCCGCTACGAAGAGCTCAACCCGACCCCCTTGTTCATGTGACCCGAGCGGAGGCGCCCGTGGTGCCCACGACCCAGTCCCACGTTCCCGCGGGCCGTCCGCTGTGGTCGTTGCTCGAGGACGCCTTCGTCGTCGAGGGAACCGAGCACCTCACCGTGCACGGACGCTGGGGCGCGATCGAGATCGCCGACACCAGCCCGCTGGTGCGCGAGGCGTTGCACCGGATGACGCTCGGTCCCGTCGCACTGGAGAACATCTCCGTGCTGCACGAGAACTTCGTGCGGTGGAAGAACGGCAGCGGGCCGTGCCTGGTCTGGCGCAAGCTCAAGCACACGCTCGACCAGCTCGGCGGCTGCCTCGTGCCGTCGCTCGGCCTGAACGACGGCGCCGGCCCGATCCTGTCGGTGATGGCGGTGACCGGTGACGCCGTGTTCACCCTGCCGCACATCCTCGCGGACGAGGCGGTCACCATGCGGCCGGGCACGGAGATCGAGCGGCTCAACGGCGACCAGGCGCTGGCGTGTCCCGGTTCGCAGTACCAGGTGATCCTGCACAGCGCGCCCGCGACCGAGATCGCGAAGTCGCTGCTGGCGGGTGAGACCACGATCGCCCAGGTGGCCGAGGCGCTGCAGGTCGAACAGTCGCTCGTCGCCGACGTGGTCGCCTATCTCGCGGGAGCCCAGCTCGTGGTTCCGGCGAGGTGTTGAGCCGCCGTCATGTTGCTCCGATCGGGAAGTGCAAAACACGGGATAACCGAGGAAGCGCCCGTATCATGGCCGCGTCCCGACCCTCGCGTGGGAGCTGCTGTGACGCTGCGACAGGAACGCTCATCGGTGTCCCGTCGTTTGGCGTACGTCGTCATCAGCGTCGTGTTCGCCAACTATCTCGGCAACGCCTTCTCCTACGTCCTGCAGGCCGGCCCGACCCCTCCGCGCGTCGCGGGCTCGCTCGCCTGCCTGCTCACGATCGGCTACCTGCAGCTGCGGGTGTTCTCCAGACCGGGTGCTGACCTCAGGTCGGGCAAGGCCTACCTGGCACTCGGCGCGATGGCGGTGCTGGCGTTCGCGCCAGTGGTGTTCTTCTCCGAAGCGTGGGCGGGAATGCCCGGCTTCGTCGCGGGCAGCGCGTTGCTGGTGCTCCCGAACCGGGTGCGGTGGCTCGCGTTCGGCGCGGTGGCGATCAGCAATACCGCGATCCAGTCCTTGTCCGTGGACGTGGTGCCGCAGCTCGTCTACTACCTGCTGTCGCCGATGGTCGCGGGTCTGGTCGTCTACGGACTGTCGAGGCTGCCGTCACTGGTGAAGCAGCTGGAGACGGCGAGATCCGAACTCGCCGGCGTCGCGGTGTCGGAGGAGCGGCTGCGGTTCGCGCGCGATGTGCACGACCTGCTCGGCTTCAGCCTGTCGGCGATCACGTTGAAGGTGGAGCTGGCGCGCAAGCTGATCGGTGCGCACACCGACCGCGCGCTCGTGGAGCTGGCCGAGATCCTCGGCATCGCGCGCGAGGCCTTGACGGACGTTCGTGCGGTGGCGTCGAGCTACCGCGAGCTGTCGCTGGCCGACGAGATCGAGTCGGCGCGGTCCGTGCTGACCGCGGCCGGTGTCGCGACCGTGATCGCGGCCGACCACGCCGAACTCTCCCCCAGATCCCGGACGGTGCTCGCGACGGTGCTGCGCGAAGGCGTCACGAACCTGTTGCGGCACAGCCACGCCACCCGCTGCTCGATCGAGATCCGCGGCGCGGACCGGCTGGTGTCGATCGACATCGTGAACGACGGCGCGCCCGCCCAGGCCGACGTCGACCGGGGCAGCGGCCTCGCCAGCCTGTCGGCCCGCACCAGCGCGATCGGCGGCTCGCTGCTCACCCAGACCACCCCGGACCGCACCTACCGGCTGCACGCCGAGGTGCCGGTCGACCCCGTGACCGAGGAACCGGCGCACGTCGCGCGTCCGGCCGGGCCGATGATCGCGACGCGGTTCGCGCAGATCCTGCTCACGGCGGTGGTGATCGGCTACGGCCTGATGGCGATGACCTTCGCCTGGTACGGCTACGGCAAGTTCGGGCCGCTGGGGATCACGGTCGTCGCGGCGGGCATCGCGGGCACGGCCGCGCTGGCACTGGGCCTGGTGAGCCGTCCGCTCGTCGAGCTGGACCTGCCGCGCCGCCTCGCGGTGATCGCCGGAATCGCGCTGTGCGTGTACGTGCCCCAGCTCGTGTACGGCGACCCGTTCAGCTCCGTGCCGGGGTTCCTAGCCGGGTCGGTGGCGCTGCTCCTGCCCCGCGTCGCCGGGTGGGTGGGCTTCTTCGCGGTCGCCATCGGGCAGGGCGTCATCTTCGACGCGCTCGGGTTCGACTCGGTGGACGTCGCGTGGGGCATCATGGCCACGATCAACCACGGCCTGGTGCTGTACGCGCTGACCCGGTTGCGTTCCATGGTGGCCGAACTGCACGAGGCCCGCGAGGAGCTGGCCACCGCGGCGGTGACGCAGGAGCGGTTGCGGTTCGCGCGGGACCTGCACGACCTGCTCGGCTACAGCCTGTCCGCGATCACGTTGAAGAGCGAGCTCACGCACCGGCTGGTCACGATCGACCCCGACCGGGCCCGGCAGGAGCTCGGGGAGGTGCTGGAGATCTCCCGGCAGGCGCTGGCGGACGTGCGGTCCGTGGCGCTGAGCTACCGCGAACTGTCGTTCGACGAGGAGACCCAGTCCGCGCGGGCGTTGCTGTCCGCGGCCGACATCGAGGTCACCGTCCGGATCGACCAGTGCGACCAGCTGCCCAAGGACGTGAAGATCACGCTCGCGACGGTGTTGCGCGAGGGCGTCACGAACCTCTTGCGGCACAGCAAGGCCGAGCACTGCGAGATCCTGCTGTCCAGCTCACCGTCGCTGGTCACGATGGACATCATCAACGACGGTATTCCGACCGCGGGCCGGAAGTCCCGGGACGGCAGCGGAATCGGCAACCTCACCACCCGCGTCCGCGCGCTCGGCGGCGATCTCCACGCAGGCCTCACGCCCGAGCACACGTACCGCCTGCGCGCCGAGATCCCCCTGAACTGACGAAAAAAGACCGTGTGAGGGAGTCCCCCACACGGCCTCGAACGTTCGTTCAGACCATCTCCAGAACCGCGCAACCCCAGCTGTATCCCGCGCCCACGCCGAACATCACGATCCGCTGCCCCGAGCGGGCCAGGCCCTCGTCGACCAGGTGGCCGAGGCTCGCGAACTGGTCGCCGGCGCCGAGGTGACCGACCGTGCGGCTCCACTCCCACGTGGTGCGCTCCGGCTCGATCCCGTACGGGCGCAGGTAGTTCACGTCCAGCCGGCGCCGGCCGAAGTGCGGCAGGATCACCCAGTCGGCGTCGCCGATCTTCATGTCGGCGTCGGCGAGGGCCTCCTCGACCGCGACGGCCTGGCCCGCGTTGGCCTTGTTGATGCCGTAGGACAAGCCGTACTCGCGGCTGAACGCGATCTTGGCGTCCTCGAAGTCCACCGGCATGCGGTGCGAGAACGGCGCGAGGCCCATCGGCACGTCACCGCGGTGCAGCGGTTCCAGGTCGGAGTCCGCATTGATAGCCAACGAAAGCAGCTTCGCGTATCCACCGCGGCGCGACAGCACGATCGCGGAAGCCCCGTCGCCGTAAGGGGTTCCGGGGTCGGTGCGCCACCGGTCGATGCCCGGCAGGCAGAAGCGGTCCGCGGTGGTCAGCAACGCGTCCTTGCCCGGACGTCCCGCCAGGTAGGCCACGGCGAGGTCCATCGCAGCCAGGCCGCCGTTGGACATCTGCCGGATCTCCAGTGCCAGACAGCTGTTGCGCACCGTCTCGCGCTGGATGTACGAGCCGACCGGCCACAGGTCCTGGCCCTGGTGGTACGTGGTGGCGTGCAGGATCAGCTCGACGTCGCCGGAGCCGGAGTCCGCGGCCCGCAGCGCGTTCCTGGCCGCGCCGACCGCCATCTCGGCCGCCGACTCGTCCGGGGACACCACGACCGACAGCACGTCCGTCCGCGCCACCAGCTTCGGCTCGCACTCCCCCGACTCGATGGCCTCCGCGACTGTCAGCGTCGCGGGCAGGCGCACCCCGTTGCCCCTGACGAAAACATCCTCTACTCGCACTGCGGTCAAGCCTCCTTCTGAGCACCGTCGACGCCCCGCCCCGACGTGGCGTGGAGCGCGACCTGAACGGTGGGAGATATGGTGTCGCGCGGAGGGGCGCGATGATCAGGGTTCTGCTCGCGGAGGACATGCACATGGTGCGCGGTGCTCTCATCGCGCTGCTCAACCTCGAACCGGACATCGAGGTGGTCGTCGAAGTGAGCTCCGGCGACAAGATCGTGCCGGCGGCCCGGCAGCACAGACCCGACGTGTGCGTGATCGACATCGATCTGCCGATCCTCGACGGGCTGACCGCCGCCACGACGATCCGCGAGACGATGCCGCAGATCAGAACGTTGATGCTGACGTCGCTCGGCCGGCCGGGAACGTTGCGGAAGGCACTGGCCGCCCGCGTGGACGGGTTCCTGCTGAAGGACGCGCCGCCCGCCGAACTCGCCGACGCGATCCGCCGGGTCGCCGCCGGGGAACGGGTCGTGGACAGCCAGCTCGCCCTGGCCGCGTGGGACCGCGGCGAGTGCCCGCTGACCGACCGCGAGCTCGAGGTGCTGCGGCTCGCGGCGAACGGTTCCGACGCTCCTGACATCGCTGTCGCGCTGTCGCTGTCGGTCGGCACCGTGCGCAACTACCTGACGACGATCATGACCAAGCTCAACGGCCGCAACAAGGTGGACGCCATCCGCATCGCCGAGGACGCCGGCTGGATCTGACCCGCTCCGTGCTCGATGAAGGGAACCTTCATCC
>NZ_JYJG01000001.1 GCF_000955955.1 Lentzea aerocolonigenes | reverse complement strand
CACCTGAGGTTTATGAAGGTTCCCTTCATCAAGCTCCGAGCGGGACATGATCACGCTGCCTGTTGCTGGCTCGTGCGGAGGTCGAAGCCTGGGCGGGCGACGGTTTCCGGGGTGAGCGAGGTGCCCGCCTCGAGGATCCGGCGGGCCATCAGGAAGTCGATCGGCCGGTTGTAGGCCTCGACCCCGAGCAGCCGGTCGCCCGAGAAGCAGAACACCGAGAACCTGCCCTCCGCCGGGTCGCCGACCACGACCGTGCGGTCGTAGCCGTCCGTCAGCCCGGCGATCTGCAGCTTCACGTCGTACTGGTCGCTCCAGAACCACGGCAGCGCGGTGTACGGCTCGGCCGCGCCCAGGATGGCCGAAGCCACGCTGGTGGCCTGGTCCGTGGCGTTCTGCACGGATTCCAGGCGAGCGAGGCCACCGGTCAGCGGGCTCGCGAACCGGGCGCAGTCGCCGACCGCGTGCACCCGCTGGTCGACCGTGCGCAGGTGCGCGTCGACCACGATCCCGTCGTCGCACGCGAGCCCGGACCGTTGCGCGATCTCCACGTTCGGGATCACCCCGGTTCCCGCGACCACCAGGTCCGCGACCAGCACGGTGCCGTCGGTCAGCTCGACGAACCCCTCCCCGACCGCGGCCACGGCGGTGCCGGTCAGCACCGTCACGCCCTCGCTGCGGTGGCGGGTGGTGAGGTGCTGCGCCGTCGCCTCGGACACCGCGCGCTGCATGACCCGCTGCTGGGTCTCGACGACGGTCACCTCGTGACGCAGTTTCCGCACCACGGCGGCGAACTCGAGCCCGATGAACCCGCCTCCGATGACGACGACGTCGAGACCGGTGCGACCGTCCAGCTTCTGCTTGATGGCGTCCGCGTCGGCGACCGTGCGCAGGTTCAGCACGTGCTCGGCGCCGGGGATCGGCAACGGCCGAGGCCGCGCGCCGGTCGCGAACACCAGGTGGTCGTAGCTGATCGTGCGCGCACAGCCCAGCACCACGACCCGTGCCGAGCGGTCGACTCCGATGACCCGTTCGCCGGTCACCAGCCCGATTCCGTGGTCCGTGTAATAGGAGTCCTGCCGCAGCACCAGCCCGGCGAGGTCGGTCTCCCCCGCCAGGTAGGCCTTCGTGAGCGGTGGCCGCTGGTACGGCGCGGCCTGCTCGTCACCGATGAGGGTGAGGGGGCCGCGGTGTCCCTGCTCGCGCAAGGACACCGCGACCTGGCAGCCCGCCTGCCCGGCCCCGACGACGACTACCGACTCGCCACGCATGTCAGTAGTTGCCCAGCCCGCCGCAGACGTTGAGCGCCTGCGCGGTGATCGAGGACGCGGTGTCCGTGGTCAGGTACGTCACGAGCCCGGCGACCTCTTCCGGCGTGCTGTACCGACCCAGCGGGATCTTGGCGTTGAACTTCTCCAGGACCTCTTCCTCAGTGACGCCCCAGTGGTTCGCGTAGCCCTGGCGGACGCGGCCGGCCATGGGCGTCTCGACGTAACCAGGGCACACCGCGTTGACGGTGATGCCGGACTTCGCGAGCTCGATCCCGACGGCCTTGGTGAAGCCGACGACGCCGTGCTTGGACGCCGAGTAGGGCGCGGCGAACACGACGCCCTGCTTGCCACCGGTGGAGGCGATGTTGATGATCCGGCCCCAGGACTGCTGCACCATCTGGCCGGTGCTCAGAACCTCTTTGGTGAAGCGGAAAACACCGTTGAGGTTGGTGTCGATGACATCCAGCCAGAGGTCCTCGTCGAGCTCGGCCGTGATGCCGCCGCCACCGCGACCCGCGTTGTTCACGAGGATCTCGACGGGACCGAAGACGTCGACCGCCTTCTGCACGGCGGCACGAATGTCCTCAGTGGACGTCACGTCGGTGGCGGCACCGTCGGCCTCGTAGCCCTCTTCGCGCAGCTGCTTCACCGTGGTGTTCACGTTCTCGGCGGTGCGGGCCACGACGAACACCGCGTGTCCTTCCTTGCCGAGGCTGCGGGCGACCTCGAGGCCGATGCCGCTCGTGGCGCCCGTGACCAGGGCGACCCGTCGCTTGCTCATGCGTCTGCTCTCCTCAGAGTTGCTTCTCAGAGCTGTTTCTCGGGGAGGTGCACGACAAGCCCGTCGAGCTCCTCGGACACGGGCAGCTGGCAGCTCAGCCGGCTGTTCTCCTTGCGCTCGCAGGCCGTGAAGTACAGCAGTTCGTCCTCGACCCGGTGCATGTCGGCGAGCGGCTTGGTGTTCTCCGGGTCGACGTACACGTGGCACGTGCCGCAGGACGCCCCGCCGCCGCACTGGGCGACGATTCCCTTGACACCGTTGAGAACCGCGCCGCGCATCACCGAGTCGCCGTTGGCCACGTCGATGATCGTCGAGTCGCCGTCCGCGTTGACGTAGGTGATCTTCGCCATCAGTCGGCCTCCAGGTCCCAGGTGACGGGGAGCTCCCACAGGCCGTAGATCACGGCGCCTTCCTTGCGCGGAATCTCCAGGAACGGCTTCGCGAGGCGCAACGACGGGATGCGCTGGAAGAGCCTGGACCACACCAGCTGCATCTCCAGCCGGGCGAGGTCGGCACCGATGCAGTGGTGCAGGCCGTGGCCGAACCCGAGGTGCTTGCGCGTGCCGCGGGCGAGGATGACCTTGTCGGGCTCCGGGAACACCTCGGGGTCGCGGTTCGCCGCGAGGCCCAGGCACAGGATGCCGTCGCCCTTCTTGATCGTCTTGCCCGCGATCTCGATGTCCTCCAGGGCAACGCGCGGAATCGCGGTGTCGCCGATGGTCGCGATGCGGACGAGCTCCTCGACGGTCGGCTCGATCATGCCCTCCGGGTCGTCCAGCAGCAGCTGCAGCTGGTCCGGGTTCTCGAGCAGGCACGCAGTGCCGAGCGACAGCATGCTGGCGGTCGTCTCGTGGCCGCCGTTCATCAGCAACCGGATCATGTTGAACAGGTCGCGGCGGGTGTACTCCTCGCCGGACGCGGCGTACTCCGCCATCGCCCGCGACAGGAGGTCCTCGCCGGGTTCCTGCTCCTTCAACGTGATCAGCTTGTCGACGTAGGCGTTCACCTCGACGATCGCGGCCTGCCGCTGCTCGGGCGTCGAGTGGCCGCCGAGCAGGCACGTGCCGTGGTTGATGAAGAAGTCGTGCTCGTCCTGCGGGATGCCGAGCAGTTCGCAGATGACCGTCATCGGCACGGCGAGCGAGAACTCGCGGTGGAAGTCGATCGGCGGCGTCATCGTGAGGATCTTGTCGATGTACTGGTCGACGATCTCCTCGATGCGCGGCCGGAGACGCTTCACCTGACGCGAGGTGAACGTGACCGCGGCCTTGCGGCGGGTCTTCGTGTGCTCCGGGTTGTCGTAGCCGATGAACGAGGTCTCGGTGCGGAACTCGGGCGGAGCGATGAAGTAGAACGGGAAGTTGTCGTGCTTGCGAGAAGCACTGATCCGCGGATCGGTGAGGATCTGGCGGATGGTCTCGTAACCGGTGATCGTCCAGATCCGCAGGCCCGATCCGGTCAGCGTCACCTCGGTGAGATCATCGGAGATCATCTGTTCGTACTGCTTCGGAGGCGTGAACGGACACTGCCGTTGGTAGGGAAACGTCTCCTCGGCTTCCGTGCTGCCCGGTTCGACGGCACTTGTGGTCATGACGAGTCCTCCTGGTCGACTGCGGCCAGCGTGGCAGCGACGCCTGGAGACCCGCTCAAATGTCCATTGTGGGCTCCAGGACGAGTCGAGCCGCTCCTTCTAGCGTCGGGCGCGACCCGTCCGCCGTGCCCCCGGAGGTGAGCAGGTGAGTCAGAAGATCGAGCCCTACACCGTGGAAGTCCCGCAGTCCGCGCTGGACGACCTGACCGACCGATTGGCAAGAACTCGTTGGCCCGACGCGGAAACCGTCGGCGACTGGTCCCAGGGCACGCCGCTGGCGTACCTGAAGGAACTGTGCGACCACTGGGCGAACCGGTACGACTGGCGGGCGGCGGAACGGAAGCTGAACGCCGTACCGCAGTTCCGCACCGAGATCGACGGTGTCGGCATCCACTTCCTGCACGTGCGTTCACCGCATCCCGGCGCGATGCCGTTGCTGATGACCCACGGCTGGCCCAGTTCCGTGGTGGAGTACCTCGACATCATCGACCTGCTGACGAACCCGGAGGACCCGGCCGACGCGTTCGACGTCGTCTGTCCTTCGTTGCCAGGACACGGTTTCAGCGACAAGCCGGCGGAAACCGGCTGGACCGTGCCGCACATCGCCTCGGCGTGGGCCGAGCTGATGTCGCGGCTGGGCTACGAACGCTATGTCGCGCACGGCGGCGACTGGGGTTCGTGGGTGTCGCCGGCCGTGGCCAACGCCGATCCCGAGCACGTCGCGGGCATCCACCTCACGATGCCGCTCGCGCGACCGCCGCAGGAGCAGGTGGAGCTCGACGAACGCGACCAGCGGGCCATGGCGCGCATGCAGAGCTTCGGCAAGAACCGCAACGGGTACGCCGCGATCCAGGCCACCCGCCCGCAGACGCTCGGCTACGGCCTGAACGACTCCCCCGCCGCGTTGCTGGCGTGGATCGTCGACCGCTTCTGGGCGTGGGCAGGGCACGACAACGACCTCGAGCAGGCCGTGCCGAAGGACAAGCTGCTCGACATCGTGTCGACGTACTGGCTCACCGGTACCGGCACCTCTGCGGCGCGGTTGTTCTGGGAGAGCTTCGACTCCGAGCCGATGCCGCCGACGAACGTGCCCATGGGCGCGTCGGTGTGGCCGAACGACGCGTGGCTGCCGCGTGCGTGGGCCCGCACCCGTTTCACCGATCTGCGGTACTGGCAGGACCTGTCCGAGGGCGGTCACTTCCCGGCCCTGGAACGTCCAGCGGAGCTCGCCGCCGAGCTGCGTGCGTTTCTGCGCGTGCTCGACTGAGAAACCCACCCAGATCGATCCACTGCGAAAAGGGGAGCTTCCACACCGGAAGCTCCCCTTTTTTCGTTGCCGTGCCTCAGATGTGCGCGACGACAGGTGCCGGCGCCGACTCATCCGACTCGTTCGACGCGGACCGCGCGACCTTCGGGATCGCGACCGCGGCGAGTGCCGCGACGACGAGCAGGATGGCGGTGCCCAGGAACGAGTTCGCGTATCCCGACGCCATCTCCTCGGGGACGCGCGACTCGCCACCGGTGGCGTTGGCGACCGCCACGAGCACGGCGAGACCCGCCGCGCCACCGAGTGCCTGGCCGGTCGTGAGCAGCCCGGACGCGAGGCCCTGCTGGTGCGACGGCAGCGCCGCGGTGGCGAGGTTCGCCACGGTGCCGAGCACCATGCCGACGCCGACACCGAACAGCAGGCTCGGGCCGAGCAGGTCGGCGACGAACGTCGCCTTGTTGTCCACGACGAGGGCCAGCCAGCCGAGGCCGACCACTCCGGTGACGAGACCGCTGATCAACGTGAACCGGCCGCCCAGCTTGCTCGTCTGCGGCGCGACCATGCCGGCGCCGAGGAAGATCGCGACCGACAGCGGCAGGTACGACAGGCCGGTCGTGAGCGGGCTGTACCCGAGCACGAACTGCATCAGCAGCGTCAGGAAGTAGAACGTGGACGCCATCGCCGCACCGACGCAGAACATCGAGACGTTCGCGGCGACGATCGTCCGGTTGCGGAACACGTTCAACGGGACGAGCGGCGCACTCGCGACCTTCGCCTGGTCGAAGAGGAACACACCGATGCCCACCACGGCGATCGCGAACGAGATGAGGCTGACCGGGGAGCCCCAGCCCTCGCGCTCACCCTGCGCGATGCCGAACACCAGCGCGGCGATGCCGACCGTCACCGACACGGCACCGAGGATGTCCAGCTTGCGCGGTCCCTGGTGCTTGGCCAGAGGCGTGATGGAGATGGCAGCGACGATGAACAGCGCGATGCCGACCGGCACGTTGATCAGCAGCACCCAGCGCCACGACAACCAGTCGGTGACGACACCTCCGGCCAGCACGCCGATCGCACCACCACTACCACCGGCGGCACCCCACAAGCCGAAAGCCTTGGCACGCTGGCCGGGTTCGGTGAACGTGGTGCCCAGCACCGTCAGTGTCGCGGGAGACATCAACGCCACACCAACACCTTGGAACGCGCGGGCGATGATGAGCTGTGTCGCGTCCTGGGCGAAACCTCCGGCGAGGCTCGCGACGGTGAACAGCGCGATGCCGGCGAGGAAGAACCCGCGGCGGGAGAACAGGTCCGCCATGCGCCCCGCGAGGAGCAGCAGGCCGGCGGTCGGGATCAGGTACGCGTTGATGACCCACTGCAGGCTGTTCGCGTCGAACTTCAGCGCGGACTCGATGGACGGCAGGGCCACGTTCATGATGGTGCCGTCGAGCACCACCAGAAGCTGACCCACGCAGCAGGCGAGCAGGACGAGGCCTGTTCTCCCGGGGTTGGCATTCGACATTGGGTTTGGCTCCTTCAGTTCTGCGCCGCGCGTGGGGGTGCGCGCCGGCCCTGGACAGGCAGCGTCCCACCAGGTGGTCGACCCGCACTTGAGCCTGAGGTGGCGGGCGATCGAGCCCGAACAGCCGTTCTCCACCGGTTCTGAAGGTCGGTGGTCAAAGCTGCCTTGCGACCGCATCGATCTGAAAAGGACTGATTCCAATGCCCCGTAATGCCAGGAAGTTAGCCGTGTTCGCCGCGTCGACCGCGCTCGCGCTCGGTGGCGTCGCCATGGCGAGCACCACAGCGGTCGGAGCAGACCCGGTGACTGACACCCAGATGCAGATCAAGGTCCACCCGGTCGTCGGTGCCTGGAGCGGAACCGTACAGCACCAGGGCGGCAGCGGCTCGATCCAGCTCGGTTTCACCTCGTCCGGCTCCCTGTGCCTGCACTCCGGCGGCGACGGCCACGGAACCGGCCAGGGCACCGGCACGTGGAAGTCCACCGGTGCCGCCACGTTCACGTTCACCGTCCGGGAACACCTCTCCGACAACGACGGCAACCCGACGGGGTTCGTCGACGTGAGCCAGTCCGGAAAGATCGTCGGCAACACCCTGAACAGCTCGGGCGTGTCCAAGATCTACGACGTCAACGGCAACTTCATCACCAACGCCAACGCGACGATCACCGCGACCCGCGTGTAGGACGTCAGGGGTTCCCGTTCCGCGGCGGCGGGGCAACACTCGCGGGACGGGAACCTCTTTCAGCTCCACCGGATTCACAAAGCAACTGAGGGCGGACCGTCAGCTGACGGTCCGCCCTCAGGCGTGGGAAAGGCTTTCAGCGCACCGGATCGGCGGGAACGTCAGGACGCGGGTCACCCGCGCACGTCACGTCCTCCTCCGGCAGCACGCCCTCCACCAAGTACCGGTTCACGAGCTCGTCGACGACCTCGTTGTCGTCGAAGGCATACGTCTCGTGGCCGCCGGAGTCGGCGACCGTGATCATCCGGTGCCCCAGCCGCTTCGCCATGAGGGCGCCGCCCTCGTAGCAGCTCCACGAGTCGTGGTCGTTCTGCACGACAAGCCCTGCCGGATAACCGGATCGGGCCACTGGAACCACCGGCTCCGCGTGCTTCCACGTCGCGAAAGTGCCGACCCACGGCTGTGCGCGCATCACGCCGAAGCCGTAGGGGTACTTGTCGCGATACTCGCGCATGTCCGCGTAGTAGAGCTCGAGATCCGTCGGCCACTCGGTCTCCAGCGTCACGGCCTCCAGCACCGCTTCCCGCAGACCGCCCATGGTGGACCCGGGACGCCACACGCTCTGCCCGGCGAGCAGTGCCTCGGCCGCGGCCTGGTCGTCGTTCGACGTGGCCTTGCCGAGGTCCACCACGAGCCGGGCGAGGTCGTCCCACTGGGCCCGATGCGGTGCCAGCACACCGATGCGCTGGTCGAGCAACGTGCGCAGCAGCGCGTTGGGCGTGAACGCGGCGAGCTTCGCGGCGATGTCCTCGACCGAGGCGACCACGGCTTCGGCACCGACCCCGAGGCCGTAGGTGTTGCTCCGCGCACCGGTCCACGCCGCCCAGGCGTCGACGCTGCTGCGGATCGCCGGCCCCTGCGACTTGAACTGCGTGCGCCAGTCCCAGTCGGGATGCTTGCACGAGTCCAGCACACTGCGGTCCAGGTGCTCCGGGAACAGCGTGCCGAACACCGCGCCGACCATGGTCCCGTACGCGTACCCGATGTAGTTGATCTTCTCCTCGCCCAGCGACTCGCGGATGAAGTCGATGTCGCGGGCGAGGTTGCGGGTGTTCACGTGCCGGCGGAGGTTGCCGCCGGCACGTGAACAGCCCTCTTCGCGTTCCTTCATGTCCGCTGCCAGCAACGGAAACTGCTCGTCCGGCGGCCGCGAGTCGAAGTTCGCGGTCACCGGACTGGCCTCAGCGCCGAGGAACGTGGAGTCCCCCGTTCCGCGCGGGTCGAAGCCGACGAGGTCGTACACCTCGTTCAACGGGGTGCCGCGCCTCAGCTCGACCGGCATCCGCGCGCCGAACCCGTCGTCCCCGCCCGGCCCGCCGTTGAGCGCGATCAGCACTCCGCGGCGCCGAGCTGGGTCGGCAGCCGGGATTCGGCTGAGCTTCAACCTGATCCGCGCACCGTCCGGATCGGCGTGGTCGAGTGGCACCGACAGGACGGCGTGCTGCACACCGTCCGCATCAGCGGCCGACCACACCGGTAACGACGTCTCCACGATGTTTCCCCCTGATTCGGTCAGGTGAGCTTCACAAGAAGGTTGCCGGAGTGCTTGCCGCGCAACAGATCGATCAGTGCCTGCGGCGCCTTGCCGAGCCCGCCTTCGACGACGGTGTGCGGGAAGACGAACTTCCCCTCCTTCAGCCACTGGCTGAAGTGCGACTGCCACGCCCAGATCTGGTCCGGCGTGTGGTACGTCGCGAACGGGCGGATCTGGATCTGCCGCACGATCGAGTGCATGATGTCGAGCCGCGGGAACGCGCCGTCGCCGTTGCCCACCTGCCCGGACAGCGCGCCGCACAACGCGAACCGCGCGTCCTGCGCCGCCGCCTGGATGGCCGCCTCGAACGTCTCGCCGCCGACGACGTCGAAGAAGACGTCGATGCCCTCAGGTGCCAGCTTGCGCAGCTGGTCGACGATCGGGCCCTTCTTGTAGTTGAAGGCGGCGTCGAAGCCGAGCTCGTTCACCAGGTAGTCGATCTTCTTCTGGCTGCCGGCGGAACCGATGACGGTCTTGGCGCCCATGCACTTGGCGATCTGCCCGGCGAGCGAGCCGACGCCACCGGCGGCACCGGAGACGAACACCGTGTCGCCTTCCTTCACCTGCGCGATGTCCACGATGCCGTGGTACGCGGTGGGGCCCTGGGTCAGGTAGTGCTGCGGCGTCGGGAACATCGTCGGGTCGAGCTTCCAGAACGACTGCGCGGGACCAACGGCGTACTCGTTCCAGCCGTTCATGCCCTCGACGTCGTCGCCGACCTTCAGGTCTGGGCTGTTGGACTTGACGACCTTGCCGACCGCGAAGCCCCACAGGGGCTCGCCGACCTTGTACGTCGGCATCGGCAGGTCCGCGTCTTCCCTCATCAGGTCCTGCATCACCGCGGTGACCTGCAGGTAGTCGTAGCGCACCACGACCTCGCCGTCACCCGGTTCCCGCACGGGGGCCTTGACGACGTCGAAATTGGCTTTGGTAACGACATCCGTCACGTGGGCGGCGAGTCGCACCTCCCGGGCCTTGGCGGGAATCGCCTCGGTAGCCATGCGGAGGACCTCCGTTGTTCGGAATCGGTTTGGCCCCAGCCTCGGACACCGCGCTAGAGCCGCCCTCAAGCCGCTCGTCGCCGGAGGTCAGGAGGCTTGAGCGACCTGCTTCGCCTGGCCGTCGCGGTGGATCGTGCGCGACCGGGTGAGCAGCTCGCCGTCCACTCGGACGAGCACGTCCTCGATGAAGAACGTCGGCTCGAACGTCACCGCGCCCTCGGCGTCCGTGCGGGTGACGAGCGAGCAGTACGTGACGTTGAGGGTGTTCTCGTCGACCTCGTCGACCAGGTAGTGGTCGTTCCAGTGCCGCACGGCGACACCCGCGTAGCGCGGCAGCGCGTGCTTGGCGCCGGCGATCATCGCCGCACGCCCCTCGATCTTCTCGCCGCGGTGCGCGTGGTCGGTCACGCCGTCCTCGGTGAACGTGTTCGCGTAGCCCTCGACGTCCAGTGCGTCGAGCAGCCGCATCTGCCGGGCGTAGAACGTCAGGACCTCGATGTAGACGGACACGGCGATGACTCCCATTCCGTTGGCGGGCAACGACATGACGATGCACGTTCGTTCTCGAAAACACCTCGATCCCCGCTTCCACCCCGGTTCGACCTCACGTTGAGGCCGCGTCGGCACGCTCGACGGCACCGGTCGTGCACGCGCACAAGGAGGTCTCATGTCCGAGGAAGTTCCCGACGTCAGCAAGTCGGTCACGGTGCACGCCTCGATCGAGCAGGCGTTCGCGATCTTCGCGGAGAAGCCGCTCGAGTGGTGGCCGCCGACGCACGTGTTCGTGAAGGACCGGCAGTCGATCACCATCGAGCCTCGGGTCGGCGGCCGTTACTACGAGACGGGCGCGGACGGCGAGGAGATCGCCTGGGGCACGATCACCGAGTGGAACCCGCCGAAGCGCCTGGTGATGACGTGGCGCGTCGGCCCTGGCTGGCGGCCGATCTTCGACGACGTGAAGGCGAGCTTCATCGAGGTCGACTTCGTGGCCGTCGACGAGAACACCACCGAGGTTCGGCTGACACACGCGCAGCTGCACCGGCACGGTGAGATCGCCGGGCAGATCCACTCCGCTCTGGACGGCCCCAGCCCTGGCGAGACGCTGGAGCAGTTCGCGGACGTGGTGCGCGAACACGCTGCCTGAGAAACGCTTTCAGGGCCGCCCCTTCAGCGAGGGGGCGGCCCTGATGCGTTGCGGTCAGGCAGCTTGGGACCTGACCTCGATCGCCAGCTCCACGTCGTACAGCCGGCCCAGCTGCTTCACCAGCTGCGTGACAGGGCGGTCCGGTGGGAGCGCGAGCACGACGTCGAGCCGGGACACCCCGGCGCGTTCGGTCGGGTCGAGACTCAGCGACTCGACGACGACGCCCCGGCTGGCGAACAGCACGACGACCCTGGCGAGCGCGCCGGGATCGTTGCGCAGCGACAACGACAGCGAATGTCTGTTCATCTCATTCCTCGTCGAAGAGGGGACGAATGCCCCGTGCGGCCATGATCTCGTCGTTCCCGGTTCCCGCGGCCACCATCGGCCACACCTGGGCGTCCTGCCCGACCACGAAGTCGACCACCACCGGGCGGTCGCGCACCGTCATCGCCTCGGTGATCACACCGTCCACATCGGACCGATCGGTGCATCGGAACCCCGCGCAGCCCAGCGCCTCCGCGAGTTTCACGAAGTCCGGCACGCGGTTGTGCGTGTGCAGCCGCGTGTTGGAGTAACGCCCTTCGTAGAACAGGGTCTGCCACTGCCGGACCATGCCGAGGTTGCCGTTGTTGATGATCGCGACCTTGATCGGGATGCCCTCGATGGCACAGGTCACGAGCTCCTGGTTGGTCATCTGGAAGCAGCCGTCACCGTCGATCGCCCACACCGTGCGGTCCGGTGCGCCGACCTGCGCGCCCATCGCGGCCGGCACCGCGAACCCCATCGTGCCCAGGCCGCCGGAGTTGATGAACGAGCCGGGCCGCTCGTACTTCACGTACTGCGCGGCCCACATCTGGTGCTGGCCGACGCCCGAGGTGTAGATCGCCTCCGGGCCGGCGAGGGTGCTCAGCCGTTCGATCACGTACTGCGGGGCGAGCGCGCCGTCCGCGGGCCAGTCGTAGCCGAGCGGGTAGGTCGTCCGCAGCCCGTTGAGGTAGTCCCACCACGGGGTGAGGTCGGGGATCGTGGTGACCACCGCGTTGAGTGCGGTGATCACGTCGTGGCAGTCGCCGACGATCGGCACGTCGGCGAGGCGGTTCTTGGAGATCTCCGCCGGGTCGATGTCCGCGTGCACCACCGCGGCGTCCGGCGCGAAGTGGGGCAGCGAGCCCGTCACCCGGTCGTCGAAGCGGGTCCCCAGTGCGATCAGCAGGTCGGCCCGCTGCAACGCGGCGACGGCGGGCACGGTGCCGTGCATGCCGGGCATCCCCAGGTGCTGCGGGTGCGAGTCGGGGAACGCGCCGCGGGCCATCAGCGTGGTGACGACCGGGATCCCGGTGCGGGTGGCCAGTTTCAGCAACGCGTGGGCGGCGCCGGAGCGGATCACCCCGCCGCCGACGTAGAACACCGGCCGGCGCGAGGTCGCGACCAGCTGGGCGGCCTTGCGGACCTGAACCGGTGACACGACGGGATGAGGGGTTCGGTTCCCCGGAGCCGCCGGCACGTACCTCACCGGTGCGGACTGCACGTCCTTGGGCAGGTCCACCAGCACCGGGCCCGGCCGGCCCTCGGCGGCGATCGCGAACGCCTCCGTGATCGCCGCCGGGATGTCCGCGGGATCGGTCACCTGGAAGCTGTGCTTGGTGATCGGCAGGGTGATGCTGCGGATGTCCGCCTCCTGGAAGGCGTCGGTGCCGATCACCGAACGGGCGACCTGTCCGGTCACCGCGACGATCGGCACCGAGTCCATGTAGGCGTCCGCGAGGGGCGTGACGAGGTTGGTGGCCCCCGGTCCGGACGTCGCCATGCAGACGCCCACCCGCCCGGTCGCCGACGCGTACCCCTGCGCGGCGTGCCCGGCGCCCTGCTCGTGCCGCACCAGCACGTGCCGGATCTTCACCGAGTCCAGCAACGGGTCGTAGGCGGGCAGGATCGCCCCGCCGGGCATCCCGAAGATCACCTCGCAGCCGACGTCCTCGAGCGCTTTGATCAACGCACCTGCGCCTGTGGTATCCACGATGTGAGCTCCCGGAAGGGGTTCAGCCTGCGAGCTGGCGCTCCAGCTGGCGAGGGGACAACGGCTCGTCGAGGGACGGCTCGGAGCTCAGGATCGCCCGCTGCAGCTGACGCAGCCTTTCGGACGGCTCGAGCCCCAGCTCCTCGATCAGCGTGTCCCGCAGCGACTGGTAGGCCTCCAGCGACTTCCACTGCCGGCCCGCCCGGTAGAGCGCGAGCATGTACTGCGCGCACAGGTTCTCGTGCATCGGGTGCTGCGCGGTGAGCACCGACAGCTCGCTGAGCAACGACTGGTGCTTGCCCAGGCGCAGGTCCGCCTCGATGCGCGTCTCGAGCACGCCGAGCCGGCACTCCTGCAACCGGGTGACCTCCATGCTGAGCCGCACGCCGATCTGCACGTCGACCAGCACCGGCCCGCGCCACACCTCGGCGGCCGAGCGGAGCAGGCGCGAGGCGGACTCGAGGTCGTTGACCTCGTACGCCCGCTGCCCCGCGGTCGAGAGCCGCTCGAAGCTGCGCACGTCGACGCTCTCCGGCGGCACGTCCAGCAGGTATCCCCCGTACCTGGTGACGAGCACCTTCTTCGCGACACCGGGACCGTCGTCGGGCATGGCCGTGGCGATGCGGCGGCGCACCTGCAGCACGTATGTCTGCAACGTCGTGAGCGCGCTTCTCGGCGGTGTCATCCCCCAGAGTTCCTCGATCAGCGTCGGCACGGTCACGACGTGTCCGGCGTGCAGCCCCAGCAGTGACAGCACCTGACGCGGCTTGACCGCGCTCGGCGCGATCGAGACACCGTTCTCCCGTACCTCCAGCGGGCCCAGAACCTTGATCTCCATTGGATCCTCCCCTGATCGACGGCGGTCCTACTTGGTTGTGCCATCAAGTTCACCTGAGCCGGGCTATCGAACGCCACGTATCCCGCCACGAGTGCGAGATGGCCATCTACTACGGCGGGCATGAGATATTCACAGGTCCAAACGAACCCAAACCAATTCGTCCGGTAATCGGCCGAACACGCTGGGTAAGAGTTCCGGGAAATACTCGTCCTTCTGTGTGAAATCGGCTCGGCCCGGGTCTTCAGGTCAGGTTTCTGCACCGATACAGTTGCCGACGCGAGCATGCTTCGGCTGTCTACCATTCGACCATGGGCGCGCCGGTATGCCGATGTCGCGGAGAGGCACGCCCATTGGGGGAACGTTGAATGCCGCACACGCAATACCCAGATACCGCGCGGTCGTCATCGCAGTGTTCGCCGGGGCCTGCCTGACCGACCTCGGCCGCCTCGTGTTACAGACACGTGACATGGCCGAATTGGTGGTGCTGGCCATTGATTTGGCACTGCTGCTCGCACTGCAGCTGACATATTTCCGGGAACTCGGCACCACCGCCAGGAACGTCACCCTGGCCGCTCAGGTGCTGCTCCTGCTGGCCCCGCTCGTGCTGGGTCACGCCTGGGCCGCGGCGGCCGGCCTGGTCGCCGGCAACGCACTGCTCGTCCTGCCCCCGTGGGCTGGCTGGCCGACCTTCGCGGCGACAGTGCTGGTCACAGGCCTGTCCAACGGAGCGTCACCGGGCGAGGCAGCGGTGGCCGCCGCAGCCACCGGCCTGCTCCTGGCCTACCTCGGCACACCTCGGCCTGTTCCGGACGCGCCCGACACACCCGACGCGCCCGACCTTCCGGTCGCCGCGAGCAAGATCCACACCGCCGTCGCCGCCGAACGCATGCGCGTCGCCCGCGACCTGCACGACCTGCTCGGCTACAGCCTCAGCGCCATCAAGCTCAAGAGCGAGCTCGCGCACCGGATCGTCGGCGAACAGCCGGAGACCGCGAAGCAGCAGCTCAGCGAAATCCTGGACATCACCCACCACGCCCTGGCCGACGTGCGCTCACTGGCCCGCGCCTACCGTCCGCTCTCCCTCGCCGACACCTCCGACTCGGCGAAGGCGATGCTGGCCGCGTCGAACATCGACGTCCGCGTCGAACTCGACCACGACCCGCTGCCCGAACCGGTGGAGTCGGTGCTCGCCGCCGTCCTGTGCGAGGCCGTGACCAACGTATTGCGCCACAGCGACGCCAGCAGTTGCACGATCGGTGTGCGCCAGCGCGGCAGCACCGTCCTGCTCGACGTCATCAACGACGGCGCCCGCGCCCGCCCCGCCTCGGCCGACTGCAACGGCGTCCGCAACCAGGCCGAGCGGGTGCAGGCGGCGGGCGGCACGTTCAGCGCCCGCCTTGTGGACGACGGCACGTTCCACGTGCACGCCACGATCCCGGCACCGTCCCCGCGCTCCTGATCGCACGCCCCACAGCACCAATATATTAGCTCGCAATATATTGGTTCGCCGCCGCGATATATCGCCTATGTCGACGTATCCAGCCCAAGCCGATCTTGCCCCACCGCGCTGACCTGCAGCTTAGCAATGACTCTTTGGACTTCGTCGTCAAAAGACCTGTTGCAAAGGCCGGCGAAGGGCGGCGCGACGACCGGGGCGGCGGCCCGGAAACGGCGGCCCGGAAACGGCGGCCCGGAAACGGCGGTCTAGAACCAGCCGGACTTGCGGGCGATGCGGACGGCGTCGACCCGGTTGCGCGCGTCGAGCTTGGCCGTCGCGGCGGTGAGGTAGTTGCGGACGGTGCCGACCGACAGGAACAGCGTCGTGGCGATCTCCATGGCGTCGGCGCCGTCGGAGGCCAGCCGGAGCACCTCCAGCTCGCGAGGGGTGAGCGGGCATTCGTCGGTGTCCCACGCCGAGAGCGCCAGCTGCGAGTCGATCACTCTGCGGCCGACCGAGACACCGCGGATCGCGTCCGCGAGCTCGCCGACCGGAGCGTCCTTGAGAATGAAGCCGTTGACGCGGGCGTTGAGCGCGCGGCGCAGAGTGCCCGGCCGGCCGAGGCTGGTGAGAATGAGCGTGCGGGTCTCCGGAGCGGTTTCGTTGATCACGGTCGCCGCGGAAAGTCCGTCCATGCCGGGGAGGTCGATGTCGAGGACCGCAACGTCCGGTTTGTTCTTGGCGACCGCAGCGATGATTTCGTCACCGTTCGCGATCGAGGCGACGACCTCAATGTCCGGTTCGAGATCCAACAAAGCCACCAACGCGCCCCGGACCATTTGCACGTCCTCGGCGAGTAGTACTCTGATCATCTCGGCCCCCCGCTAATCCCCCAGTCAGTATTTCGAGTTTTACACTGGGCGACCAAGCAGGACAAGGATTTGAGCCTCGGGCGCATTACGTTACTCCGAATGCGCTATGAGCAATTAACATCGCCAATCAAGTGCTTACGGCGCGTCACCGGTCCTCTACGCATAGGGAGACCTGGGAGCGCTACCGGGTCTCGCCCCACCGCTCCAGCAATTCGAGACCGCCGTCGACCGTAATCACCTGTCCCTGGATCCACCCGGCTTCATCCGTGCAGAGAAGTGCAACTGCGTCGCCGATGTCCTGGGGCAGCGTGACCCTGCCGGACGGGCTCTTCACGGTGAGCCGGTCGACCAGTTCCGGGTCGACGTTCATCGGGCCGTTGTCGACGACGGTGGTGACGACGGCGTTGACCGCCACCCGGTACCAGGCCATCTCGAGCGCCAGCGTCCGGATCACACCGTGCACCGGTGTCACCGTGTAACCGGCGATGACCACCCGTCCGCCGTCCACGAACGCCTTGGCGAGGGGCTCCACGATGTTGAGCAACGGCGTGAGGTCCGGCGACACGGCGTGGTGCACGAACATGTCCAGCCGCCCGCGCTGCTCCTTGATCTGGTCGAACAGGAGCCGCACCGAGTGCTCGTCGTGGATGTCCAACTGTGTCACGGCCATCGAGCCGGGCCTGCCCGCGAGCACCGTCTTCGCACGCTCGATGTCGACGTCGTCGTCGGAGGTCGTGAGGATGACATGGGCGCCGCTGTCGCAGAGCTTGCTCGCGATGGCGAGACCGAGCCCGTGCGTTCCCGACGTGACCAGAGCGATCTTTCCGTCGAGTCCCAGGCGCGTGTTGACCGGTTCGATCATGATGCTGACCACCTCGTTGTCCGCGTGGTGATCGACGTTGCGCCCGGTCGCTAGGGGGGAACTCGACTACTTCTTGCGCAAACCCTCCAGAACACGCAGGATCGCGCGCTCGACCTCACGCCCGGTGCGCTTCGGGTCGGACGAGCTGGCGATCGTGCTGGCCCCCGCGGACAGTGCCCCGAACAGCAGCCGGGCCATGATCTCCACGGGCGCTTCCTCGATCTCTCCCGCGTCCACGAGCAACTGCACGGCCGTGCGCAGCAGACCGAAGCTGAACTGCTCCTCCGCCTCCCGCCAGCGTTCCCAGCCCATCACCACCGGCGCTTCGTGGACGATGATCCGCTGGTACTCCGGCTCCAGGCACTTGCGGACGTAGGCGCGCAGACCCGCCACCGCGGTCTCCCACGCGTCGCCCTCCCCCGTGACGACTGCGGTCAGCGACTCGATCGACCGGGTCTCGACCTGCGCGAAAGCCGCCTCGAACAACGCCTGCTTGCCGCTGAAGTGGTGGTAGAGCGCGCCTTTCGTCACGCGGGCGCGTTTGACGACCTCGTCGAGCGACGTCCCGGCGTATCCGCGCTTGGTGAACAGGTCGACGGCGCTGTCGACGAGCGCCTGCCTGGTCGACTCCGAGTACTCGGCCCGCCGTGTTCGCACGGTCGAAACGTATCTCACATACCGACGGTACGTACCGGTGGTATGGTCGTGTCATACCGAGGGTATGCGAGAAACCGGGGGTACGAGACATGGGCTGGGCAGACCACTACCGCCGTCGCGACGCGCTCGACGCCGTCCTGCGCGACGCCCGCCGCGACCCGTCCGCACCGCTGATCGTGGATCCGGACGTCTTCTCGTCGCTGCACGAACTGCTGCTGGCGCTCGACCACCGCTGGCAGAACAAGCTGACCGCGCGCATGGAGGCCGCGGCGCTGGACGGCCCGGTCGACGAGCACCTCGTCACCGCAGAACTGGCCGCGGACGAGCCGGTGTTGCGCGCGGTACTGGACGCACATCTATCGCTCGACAGTTACCGGGCGGTAGGAATGACCCCATGAGCCGTTGGACCGAAGCCGACATCCCCGACCAGACCGGCCGCACCGTCCTGGTGACGGGGGCCAACTCCGGTCTCGGCCTGCGCACCACCCAGGTGCTCGCGGGCAGGGGAGCCCACGTGATCATGGGCTGTCGCTCGGTCCAGCGAGGTCAGGCGGCACGGCAGTCGGTCGTCGGGTCGGCCGAGGTCCTCGAACTGGACCTGGCCGACCTGAGCTCCGTGCGTGCCGCTGCGGAGAAGATCGAGTCGCTGGATGTGCTGATCAACAACGCGGGCATCATGGCCGTCCCGTACGGCAAGACCGTCGACGGCTTCGAGCGCCAGTTCGGCACCAACCACCTGGGCCACGCCGCTCTGACGTGGCTGCTGCTGCCCGCCTTGAGGCAACGCCCAGGCGCACGTGTCGTCACGGTCGCCTCTCTCGCGCACCAGTACGGCCGCATCGACTTCGACGACCCGAACTGGGAGCACCGCTCGTACGGTTACCGCAGTTCCTACGGCATGTCGAAGCTCGCCAACATACTGTTCGCACGCGAGCTGGACCGGCGCGCATCGGACGTGACGTCCATCGCCGCACATCCCGGCGTCACGGTCACAGACCTGACCAACAACATGGCCAGCGCGCACAACTCCCTGCTGCTGCGGCTCGGCGGCCGGATCAGCCACCTGTTCTCGCAGTCCGTCGAGATGGGCGCGCTGCCGCAGCTCTACGCGGCGACGTCCCCCGACGCGCGCGGTGGCCAGTACTACGGACCGGACAGCTTCAACGGCATGCGCGGCTACCCGACCGTCGCACGGATGACCGCCGCCGCCCGTGACGACCTCGCCGCGAACCGCCTGTGGGAGCTCACGATCAAGCTGACCGGGATCACGCCGGACCTGCCTTGACTGGGCCGACGCCCTCACCGAGGGGGGAGTGGGGAAGGCGCCGGCCGGCCCGGTCGTCACCTCCGGGCAAGGAGCCATCTTCGTTCGTCACGTTTCTTCATGTTCGACGCAACGTCCGTGAACAACAGATCGTGAACAACGAATGCTCGACCAGAAGCCGGTTTCTGGCACTTATCCTCGGCGAGACGTGCGTGACGCCGGACACGCGAGGGCGCAGCGTAGGGTGGGGTCGTGACTGTGGTACCTGAGGGTCGGAAGCTGCTGCGGCTCGAGGTCCGCAACAGCCAGACGCCGATCGAGAAGAAGCCCTCGTGGATCAAGACGCGGGCGAAGATGGGCCCCGAGTACCGGGAGCTCAAGGGTCTGGTCAAGCGCGAGGGCCTGCACACGGTCTGCGAAGAGGCCGGCTGCCCCAACATCTACGAGTGCTGGGAAGACCGCGAGGCCACGTTCCTGATCGGCGGCGAGCAGTGCACCAGGCGCTGCGACTTCTGCCAGATCGACACGGGCAAGCCCGCCGACCTCGACCGCGACGAGCCCCGCCGCGTCGCCGAGTCGGTCCAGGCGATGGGCCTGCGCTACTCCACCGTCACCGGCGTCGCGCGCGACGACCTTCCGGACGGCGGCGCGTGGCTCTACGCCGAGACCGTCCGCCAGATCCACGAGATGAACCCCGGCACGGGCGTCGAGCTGCTGATCCCGGACTTCAACGCGGTCCCGGAACAGCTCAACGAGGTCTTCGAGTCCCGCCCCGAGGTGCTCGCGCACAACCTGGAGACCGTGCCGCGGATCTTCAAGCGCATCCGCCCGGCGTTCACCTACGAGCGCTCCCTCGAGGTCATCACCAAGGCCCGCGAGTTCGGCCTGGTGACCAAGTCGAACCTGATCCTCGGCATGGGCGAGACCCCCGACGAGGTCACGGAGGCGCTCGCCGACCTCTTCGACGCGGGCTGCGACATCATCACGATCACGCAGTACCTGCGCCCCTCGCCGCGGCACCACCCGGTCGAGCGCTGGGTGAAGCCCGAGGAGTTCGTCGTGCACAAGGAGACGGCCGAGAAGATCGGCTTCCTCGGCGTCATGGCGGGCCCGCTGGTCCGCTCCTCCTACCGCGCCGGCCGCCTGTACGCGCAGGCGAAGCAGGCCCGCGGCGAGGAGCTGCCGGAGAACCTCCAGCACCTGCTCACGGTGTCCGCCTCGCAGGAGATCACCAGCCTGCTCGCCCCGCGCTAGTCACGCGTCGGCGACCCGCACGAGCAGTTCCGCCGCCAGCCCCAGCAGCTGGCGTTCGGTCGGCGTGAGAGCGCGTTCGAGTGCGCCGGACAGCCAGCGTTCCCGGCTGCCGGTGTACTCGCGCAGCACGTCGACACCGGCGGGCGTGATGGTGATCAGGTGCCGCCGCCCGTCCCGCGGGTCCGGGGTGCGGGTGACGAGTCCTCGTTCGGTGAGGCCGGCGAGGATCCTGGTCAGCGACTGCGGCTGGATGCGCTCGGCGTCGGCCAGTTCCTTCGGGGTGTGGGTGCCGGCGCGGAGCAGCCTGCTCAGCACGGCCAGCACCGCAGGGCCGGGACTGTCGCTGTCGGACTCGGACCGCATGCGCCAGTTCAGCCGTCCGACGCCTTCCCGGACCACCCGTGCGAGGTGCGCCAGGTCGGCGTCGGACTGTATGGGTGCTGCGTCGGCCATGGCGTCACATTAGAGGTTGTCGCCGTTCACCAGCCGCGCGTAGTGGCCGTTGCGCGCCAGCAGTTCCTCGTGCTTGCCGCGCTCGACGATCTGCCCCTCGTGCAGCACGACGATCTGGTCCGCACGCTCCACAGTGGACAGCCGGTGCGCGATCACCAGCGTGGTCCTGCCCTCCGCCAGGCGGTCGAGCTCGGCCTGCACCGCGCGTTCGGTGCGGGTGTCGAGCGCGCTTGTCGCCTCGTCGAGGATGAGCACCGGCGGGTTGCGCAGCAGGACGCGGGCGATGGCGATGCGTTGTTTCTCGCCACCGGAGAAGCGATGACCTCGTTGTCCCACCACGGTGTCGTAGCCGTCCGGCAGCTTGGCGATCGTGTCGTGGATGTGCGCGGTCCGCGCCGCGGCTTCCAGTTCGGCGTCGGTGGCGCCGGGTTTCGCGAACCGGAGGTTCTCCCGCACGGTGTCGTGGAAGAGGTACGTCTCCTGCGTGACCATGCCGACGCCCGCGGCGAGCGACTCCAGCGTCACGTCCCTGATGTCCGTGCCGTCGACGCACACCCGGCCTTCCGTCACCTCGTACAGGCGTGCCACCAGGTAGGCCAGCGTCGTCTTCCCCGACCCGGTCGAGCCGACCAGCGCGGTCGTGGTGCCCGCCGCCACCTCGAGGTCGATGTCCCGCAACGTCCACGGCCCGTCTTCGTAGCGGAAGGACACCCCGCGCAACTCCAGCGCCCCGCCGCGCAGCCGCAGCTCCCGCGCGCCCGGCCGGTCCTCGATCTCCACCGGCAGGTCCAGCACCTCGAAGATGCGCGCGAACAACGCCTTCGACGTCGCCACGTTCTGGCCGACCGACTGCATCGCGGTGGCCGGTCCGACCAGCCGGTTCATCATGCTGGTGAACGCGACGACCGTGCCCAGTGAGATCGGCGTGGCTCCTCCGGCCAGCAGCAGCCCGGCGCCCCAGTACACGAGCGCGGGGATCACGGTGAGGCTCATCGCGCGTGACGCGGTCTGCCAGCGTCCTGCCATCGCGGCGGTGCGCTCCAGCGAGGCGATCTCCCTGGACTCCACCCCGAACCTGTCCCGCATCGTCTTCTCGTTGCCCATCGTCTTCGCCAGCAGCACGCCGCTGACCGACAGGGACTCCTCGACCAGGGTCGTCAGCCTCGCCATCCGGTGGGTGCGACCGCGGGCGAGCGACCGGCGTTTCTTTCCCAGCCTGAGGGTGAAGAGCAGGAACACCGGGACGAGCACCAGGCACAGCAGAGCGAGCTGCCAGTCGAGCACCAGGATGGCCGTCGCGATCGCGAGCGCCGTGGTCGCGTTCTGCACGACCGACCCGGCCGTCGTGGTGATCACGTTGTCGACCCCGCCGATGTCGTTGAACACCCGCGACAACACCTCGCCGCTCTTCGTCCTGGTGTAGAAGGCGAGCGACATGCACTGCAACCTGCCGTACACCGACACCCGCAGGTCGTTCATCACCCGCTGACCGATGGTGTTCGACAGCCCGGTCGTCACGACGCCGAGCGACGCGCTGCCGACCGAGGCCACGATCATCCCGACGGCCAGCAGGCTCACCAGGAACGGATCCCGGCGGGGAAGCGCGTCGTCGAGGATCGCGCGCAGCAGGAACGGCGCGACGACGCCGAGCCCGGCCTGCACCACCAGCAGCCCGCACAACCCGGCGAGCGCGGCACGGTGCGGCCGGAACAGCCCGGCGATCCTGCGCAACGGCACGACTGGATCAGCCCCGGCATCGGTCTCCACGAGGACTGGCCGAGCACGCACCCCAGAAGTCATACGCCTATGTTTACTACATACGGCCAGCTGTCCCCTGATTCTTCAGCATTCACTACACCTACGCGTAGTATATCCTCAATCGCGCGAACCGATATATCAGCTACTCGAACTGATATATCGGTTTGGCGCAACTCGCTGACCTGCTGCTTAGCAATGAGACTTTGGACTTCGTCCGCAAAAGACTCATTGCTAAGGCGAGTCCTGCGTGCGATGCGGCGGATCCACTCGGTGACGATGGGTCGCGTCGCGGGCGTGGCGTGGATCCACCGCTCGCCCCGGCTGACGGCGTACCGGACGACCAGCCAGCGGTCGTCGGGGCAGTCGATGATGCTGACGAACGACTCCGAACGCCGCCGCCGTCCGTACCAGTCGCGCCTCGCCGCGTAGAGCTTCGCGGCGCCGGTGCGCGGGCGTTGCATCAGCTCGACCAGCGCCCGTGAGCTCGGTGCTTCCTCGGCTCGGGCGTTGATCGAGGCACCGCGGCCGAGCGGGAGCGGCGGCAGGTGCGAGGCGAGCGTGTCGGACGGGTCGCCGTGCAGGGCCTGGATCCGCACGTAGCCGTTGTCCCGGAGCGCGAAAACGCGGTGTCGCCCGGCACAGTGGCGGCGATGACCGGCAGGGGTGTCCTCGCGGTTGAAGGCGATCCAGCCGAAGCACTCGAAGTCCGCGAACGCGAGCACCCGCAGCGCTTCCAGGGTGTCGTCGACCCGCACGCCCTCTCTGTGCAGCGCCTCCTCCCCGCTTGTGCAAAAGACGTTGCGGTCGTCCGCAAACGTCTTTTGCACAACTAATATATTGGTGACGCTGACCTGGGTAAACGGCGGATCAGCTGAAGCGGATGTCGCTCGCGTTCACACCGTCGAGCTCACGCACGAAGTCGGCGCCGAACGCGCTCGACGGCGTGTGCGAGCCGGGCGCGACGCCGTTGATCTTGCCGATGGCGCGCAGCACGGAGTCGGCGGTGAGGCTGTAGGCGTTCGGGGTGGTGATCGCGCACTCGACCTTGGTCTTGGCGTCCCAGGCCTCGCCGAACACCTCGGCCCTGGTGTTGGCGCGCTTGCGCTCGTCGGGTCCCTTGACCTTGCCGGCGACGGTCTTGGCGACGTTCTGCACGAGCGGCGTCTGCAGCACGGGCGCGAACACCTGCTGCAGCTGGCCGAGCACGCCGGGAACGGTGGTGAACGTCGTGATGTTCGGGATGCCGGTCGAACGGTATGCAGTCGACACATCGCCCCACGGGATACTGCCCACCTCGCGCGGACCGGAGCGGAAGTAGGCGGTGCGGCGGCGATGTCCGATGCGGACGCTCTTCAGCTCGCCGTCCTCGCGGATGCGGCCACCGACGGCGGCGGCCTCGACGGACGTCTTGGTGGTGCCCGCGCTCGCCCCTCCCCCGACGACGAACGCGAGGTCGAGGTGCGTGGCGGTGGGCAGCGCGCTGGACAGGATCGCGGCGAGGCAGTCGGTCGGGACGACGTCGAACCCGGCGCCGGGCAACAGCACGATGCCGGTCTTGCGCGCGTCGATGTCACGTTGGCCGATCGACTCGAAGACGTCGATCTCGCCGGTGATGTCCAGGTAGTGCGTGCGGGTCTCGAGGCAGGCGTCGACCATCGCCGCCGAGGTGTGGGCGAACGGGCCGGCGCAGTGCACGACGGCGTCGACGTCCTCCAGGTGGGCCTTCGCCTCACCGAGGTCGAACGCCCGGTGCTCGAGGCCCAGAGCGTCCGCGATCGGCTCGACCTTCTCCTTCGAGCGACCCGCGAGGATCGGCCGTTCGCCGCGCTTGACCGCGAGCTCCGCGATGAGGCGTCCGGTGTAGCCGTTGGCGCCGTAGACCATCCACGTCATGCCGCGACCTTACCGGCGAGTAGCGTTGCGGGAAGAGACCAAAGAGCCGATCAGCAGTAGTGCACCCACCGCGATCACGGGCAACGCCCAGAGCAGTCTGCGATGCCTCAAATCGGCGCAGATGTCCACATAGGCCGGACTGACCGCGGAGACCGCCGGCTCGTCGAATCCGAAGCCCAGACCGTTGCCGCACGGGACGAGCGACCCGCTGGGCGCTTCGACGGCCAGCATCACCAACAAGATCGCACCTCCACCGAGCAGGAACGCGAGACCGACCACGACGGCGAAGGTGCGCACTGACATGGAACAAAAGTTACGTCTCAAATGGACTCGGGGATAGCCCTGGTCAGCCGCATTGGGGTTGATCCCCTAATCCCCCGCTGAACGGTTCGGGGCGCTTGTATGCGTTATGCAACAAGGAATGAGTAGCGCTGCTCCACTCGGCCGTTGCGCGGATGCGGCGCCGGGTCGCCGACCTTGATCCATCCGAGGCGCTCGTACAGGCGTACGCCACGCGTGTTGTCGACGTAGACCAACAACTCCGCGGCCGTGTACCCGCGCTCGCTCAACGCATCCGGCAACGCGCGCAGCAGTGCCTCGCCGACGCGCCTGCCCCACGCGTCGGGGTGCACGCCGACGTAGTTGATGTACGCCGTTCCGGTCTCTTGTGGACCGCCGGCCAGAAAGCCCACCGCCGCACCGTCTTCGACCGCCAGCAGCAACAGCGAAGGTTCGTTCGCGAGTGCCTTCTCGATGCCGGGACGTGCCTCCTCAAGAGACGGAACCGCGTCGTAACCGTCTCTGACGGTCACCGCGTGCGCCCAGATGAGCGCGGCCGTGTCGACGTGGTCCCGTCCCCCTCGGATGATCTCCATGAGGACCAGCCTAAGTCAGCCCCTCAGCACGACCGGAAGGGTTTTCGAGCTGGCCATGATGTCGTTGTCGGTGACCTTCGGCTGCTCGTCGCCGGAGTAGGTGGTGCGCGGGAACCGGCGGGTGAGCTCGCGCAGCACGATCTCGGTCTCCAGGCGCGCGAGCACCGACCCGAGGCAGAAGTGCGGTCCGTGCCCGAACGCCACGTGCGCCGTCGTGGAGCGGTCGATCCGGTACTGCGAGGCGTCCTCGTGGGCGACCGGGCACCGTCCCGCGGAGCCGAGGTTGATCAGCAGCAGCGTGTTCTCCGGCACCGCGACGCCGTCGATCTCCAGCGCCTCCGTGGTGATGCGGTGCGTGGCGTTGCGGACCGGCGAGTTGTGCCGCAGCGTCTCCTCGACGAGCAGCGGCACGAGGTCCGGGTCGGCGGCGGCCTTCTCCCACAGTTCGTTGTCCAACGCGTCGTGCACGACGTTCGTGATGAGCGCGGCCGTGGTCTCGTGGCCCGCGATGACGAGCAGGAAGGCCATCGCCATGAGCTCGTCGTTGGTGAGGTGGTCGCCGTTGTCGTCGGCCTTGACCATCGCGCCGAACAGCGAGCCCTCGTCGAGCTCGTCGCCCGTCAGCAGGCCGTGGAAATAACCGGCGAGGGCGCCGCTCGCCGGCAGCGACACCTCGGGATCCATCGACATCAGCGACTCGATCAACGTGCGCACTTGGGCGCCGTCCTTGGCGGGCACGCCGAGAACCTCACCGATGACGCGCATGGGCATCGGCACGGCCAGTGCCTCGACGAGGTCGATCTCCTCGCCGACCGGCAGCCCGTCCAGGAGGTCCGCGGCGATCTCCTCGATGCGGGGTGCGAGCCGCTGCACCGCTTCGGCGTTGAACGCCTTGACGGCGAGCCCGCGCAACCGTGCGTGCTTCGGGTTGTCGCTGTTGAGCATGCTCGGCCCGAACAGCCCGCCGAGCTCCGTCGAGCTGCCTTGTTCCGCCAGCTGTCGCTGGAACTCCCGTTCGAGCGCGGCGCTGTCCTTCGACAAACGCTTGTCCGCCAGGAGCTTGCGTGTGAGCTCGAGCCCCACTGTGACCACCTTGACGCGCACACCGTCAGGCCGTGTCGCGTCGTGCAATGGTCCTGCTGCTCGTGCGTCGTCCTCGATCCGATGATGCTCCCGCGCGCGCAACTCGCCGCCGGCCAACCCGTCAGACATGGCTCTGCCCCCTCAGAAGAGTCCCCCAGATCGTTTCTACCCTGATCCAGGCGGAGGTCAACCAGCCGTCCCGATCACTGGAGCGCGTCGAGCACCTTGATCGTCTCGACCGCGGGCATCCTCGGCGGCGGCGCGGCAATCGCCTTGCGCCCGTGCACCCACCCCGGCAGATGATGCTGCAACGCCGCCCGCCCCTCCGGCGTGATGTCGACGGGAGCGGCCATCCCGTGGTCCATGGCCCGATCCGGCCGCTCCCACGTGATCCAGTGACGCCGCTGCAGGATCTCCAGGTCCTCGGCGTCCCACTGCTTGGCTGGCCGGTGCTCCAGGTACCAGCTGGTGGCCCCGCGGTGCACGCCACCCTGCTCGGCCAGGGCGAGCAGCTTGATCTGCTCCTGCGTGACGGTGGTGGGAACGGGCTTCGCGGCCTTGCCCTTGCGCTTCACAGGTAGTCGTCCTTAGGAGGAGGCGGGCCCAAACGTCCCCGACAACTCGTACAAAATACGGCACCACCCCGGCCCGTTCCAGATCGTGACCGGTGTTCCCACGGCCACTCACGGTGATCGCCCACCTCTCGAGGGGACCTTGTGCCACGGTCAACGCGTGAGCAAGCCCATCGCGGCCGGAGAGGGGCTCGTGCACGCCGAGTACCACACATTCCTGGTGTCGGACGCCGGCGCGTTCATGTCCGTACCTCGGGCGACCACCAACGGACTCGTCGTGACCACGCCGGGAGTCGCTTTCATCCGAACAGGAATCCACACCGGCAACGTCTGGATCCGAGGCGAGGTCCACCGCGAGGCACCGGCTATCGACGTCGGCGCCTGGGAGGAGGTGGTGGAAATCAGTCTGGAAGCCACCACGGAGGGCCACGTGGTCGTCAGCGGCCTCGGCAGCGACGGTCCTGAGAACGTGCCGTCGACCTGACAACCAGCGAACCGGTGGAGTTCTACCTGGTCCAGAGCTGGCCAGCCCCGCCAGCCGCAGAAGTGGCCCACAAACACACAGATGCCTACGGAGCCGATCGACGGCAACGATCACGCTGACCCATGCATCCCGCAACCACTCCGCCGTCGACCGGACCGCATACTCGGCCGACGTCAGCCGCCGGAACAGCGATCAGCAACAAGGCAACGAAGAAAACCCCAGGAGCATCGGACCATGACATCTCCGTACACGGTGTCGATTCGGCAGACTGACGAACGCGACGCCACGGCGCTGGCGACCTTGCGGCGAGCGTGGTCAGAAGAACAGGCAGGACATCCGATCGAGGACGATCTCTTCGAGGAAGACTTCGCTCAGTGGTACGCCGCGGAAGCGCCACGCCGGACGACGTTCGTGGCCGAGCTCGACGGCGAAGCCATCGGCATGATGAACCTCGCCCTGTTCGAACGGATGCCCAAACCAGGACGGCCAGCCAGCCGATGGGCCTACTTGGGCAACGCGTTCGTGCTCACCGCTCACCGCAACCGCGGCATCGGAACCACCCTGCTCGATGCAGCCATCGCGCACGCCCGCGACCGGCGCTGCGCCCGGATCGTCCTGTCGCCGAGTGACCGCTCAGTGCCGTTCTACCGACGAGCCGGCTTCGGCCCGGCCACCATGCTCCTCGCGCACGTCCTGGACAGCTGACCAAGGGGCCATGGGCTGGCCAGTGGGCTTAGTCGAAGCCCTTTCACACCAGCCACGCTGGGTCGGAACCAACCGCACCGTGGGGGGCTTGGGGGGCTCGGCCCCCCAACATGACAACGGCCGACCCGGCGAAAGTGGCGAAGCCGCTGAGCAGGGTCGGCCAGAGGCCGTGGGCGCGACAGGGATCGAACCTGCGACCGCTCGGGTGTAAACCGAGTGCTCTTCCGCTGAGCTACACGCCCCAACCCGCGCGCCAAGCGCACGGGGTACAGCTACATCATGCCGTAAGCGACGCCACGGCCTTCTTCCAGGCGTCCTGATCCCGGGCCTCACCCGGAGCGTTCACCTCAGCGAACCGCACCACACCGGAGACATCGATCAGGAACGTCCCCCGCAGCGCCATCCCCGCAGTCGAGTTGAACACGCCGTACGCCTGCGCGACAGCCCCGTGCGGCCAGAAGTCGGACAGCAGCGGGAACCCGAAGCCCTCCTGGTTCGCCCACGCCTTCAGGGCGAACGGGGTGTCCACCGACACGCCCAGCACCTGGACGCCCTCGTCCTCGTACGCCGAGAGCTCGTCGCGCAGCTGGCACAGCTCGCCACTGCAGATGCCGCTGAACGCGAACGGGTAGAAGACCAGGAGCACGTTCTTCGTGCCGCGGAACGACGACAGCGTCACAGGCTGCTTGTTGTAGTCGTTGAGCGTGAAGTCCGGTGCTTCGGAACCGACGACCGCCATGCAAGACCCCTCGAAAGGTTGACCAGGACGAACCCACGGGCGAGACGAACCACCCGTGGATCAACCCTATGTCAGCCGAAAGAGGCTCAGCGCTTGACCTTGGCGGACTTCGGCCACACCAGACGGGTGCCGGCCCAGTCGTCCGCCACGCTGATGTTCGACGTCTGCGAGAGGCCCGCGGTGGGCACGGCCTCCGCGATGTCCGAAGGCTCCACGTGGCCGGGGCGGCCGGTCTTCGGGGTGAGAACCCAGATCACGCCGTCCTCGGCGAGCACGCCGGTTGCTTCGAGCAGAGCGTCGACCAGGTCACCGTCGTCCTCCCGCCACCAGAGCAGCACGATGCTCACGGTCTCGTCGGCGTCCTCGTCGAGGATGTCACCGCCGATCTGCTCTTCGACGGCGGCACGGAGGTTGTCGTCGACATCCTCGTCCCAGCCGAGCTCCTGGACGACCATGCCTGATTCGATCCCGAGCTTCTCGGCGACGCCGATCTTGCCGGCGTCTTCCGCGGCGACCACGGTTTTCACTCCTCCAACTACGCAAGAGCGACAGCCCTAAGACTGCCGCCAGAGTCCGTTACTCGGGCTAGCGAACACTGTCAGCTACCTCCGGCGCAACTGTTGACCACGTGACACGCCGTAACAGGGACCCCTGTGGAGATCCCTAGACTGGCATGAGGCACGCTCTACATACCTCTTATCGCGCGCGCGTGAGCGACACGATCCAGAACTACCGATCAGTAGCGGTGACGAAGTCGTCGCGCAAGGACAACGATAGGAGCGCGTGGCACGGTCTGCCGAGCCAGCGCGAGTACCGCCAACGAAGCCGAGGAGACACCTTGAGCCCGCAGAACACCGGCCCCGAGCGGGTACGTGTCATTCGTGACGGCATGGCCGCGCACCTGCCGGACATCGACCCCGAAGAGACGTCCGAGTGGCTCGAGTCGTTCGACGAGGTGCTCAAGGGTGGCGGTCAGCAGCGGGCCCGGTACCTGATGCTGCGTCTGCTGGAGCGTGCGCGTGAGAACCACGTCGGCATGCCCTCGCTGACCAGCACGGACTACGTCAACACCATCCCCACCGAGCGGGAGCCGTGGTTCCCCGGTGACGAGGAGGTGGAGCGCCGCTACCGCGCGTGGATCCGCTGGAACGCCGCGATGACGGTGCACCGCGCGCAGCGGCCCGGTGTTGGTGTCGGTGGCCACATTTCGACGTACGCGTCCAGCGCGTCGCTCTACGAGGTCGGCTTCAACCACTTCTTCCGCGGCAAGAACCACCCCGGCGGCGGCGACCAGATCTTCGTCCAGGGCCACGCCTCCCCCGGCATTTACGCGCGCGCCTACCTCGAGGGCCGGCTGAGCGAGCACCAGCTCGACGGCTTCCGCCAGGAGTACTCGCACGCCGGTCCGGGTGGCGGCCTGCCGTCGTACCCGCACCCGCGCCTGATGCCGGACTTCTGGGAGTTCCCCACGGTCTCCATGGGCATCGGCCCGATGAACGCGATCTACCAGGCGCGCTTCAACCGCTACCTGCGCGACCGCGGCTTCAAGGACACGACCGACCAGCACGTGTGGGCGTTCCTCGGCGACGGCGAGATGGACGAGCCGGAGTCGCGCGGCCTGCTGCAGCTCGCCGCGAACGAGCAGCTCGACAACCTCACGTTCGTCGTCAACTGCAACCTGCAGCGCCTCGACGGGCCGGTGCGCGGCAACGGCAAGATCATCCAGGAGCTGGAGTCGTTCTTCCGCGGCGCCGGCTGGAACGTCATCAAGGTCGTCTGGGGCCGCGAGTGGGACGCGCTGCTGCACGCCGACCGCGACGGCGCGCTCGTCAACCTGATGAACGCCACGCCCGACGGTGACTACCAGACCTACAAGGCGAACGACGGCGCGTACATCAAGGAGCACTTCTTCGGCCGCGACCCGCGGACGAAGGCTCTCGTCGACGCGATGAGCGACGACGAGGTGTGGAACCTCAAGCGCGGCGGCCACGACTACCGCAAGGTCTACGCGGCCTACAAGGCGGCGACCGAGACCGTCGGCCAGCCGACCGTCATCCTCGCCAAGACGATCAAGGGTTACTCGCTCGGCAAGCACTTCGCGGCGCGCAACGCGACGCACCAGATGAAGAAGATGACCCTGGACGACCTCAAGGGCTTCCGGGACAGCCTGCGCATCCCGATCTCCGACGAGGTGCTCGAGAAGGACCCGTACCTGCCGCCGTACTACCACCCCGGGCAGGACTCCGCGGAGATCCAGTACATGCTGGAGCGCCGCCGTCAGCTGGGTGGTTTCGTGCCGGAGCGCCGCACGAAGTCCAAGGCCCTCGTGCTGCCGGGCGACAAGGTGTACGACGGCATCAAGCGCGGTTCGGGCAAGCAGGAGGTCGCCACGACGATGGCGTTCGTCCGCCTCGTCCGCGACCTCGCGAAGGACCCGGAGATCGGCCCGCGCATCGTCCCGATCATCCCGGACGAGGCACGGACGTTCGGCATGGACTCCATGTTCCCGACGCAGAAGATCTACAACCCGAACGGCCAGGCGTACACCTCGGTGGACGCCAACCTGATGCTCGCCTACAAGGAGTCCGAGCAGGGCCAGATCCTGCACGAGGGCATCAACGAGGCGGGTTCTACGGCATCGTTCACGGCGGTCGGCACGTCCTACGCGACGCAGGGCGAGCCGATGATCCCGATCTACATCTTCTACTCGATGTTCGGCTTCCAGCGCACGGGCGACGGCCTGTGGGCGGCGGCGGACCAGATGGCGCGCGGCTTCGTGCTCGGCGCCACCGCGGGCCGCACCACGCTGACCGGTGAGGGCCTGCAGCACGCCGACGGCCACTCGCTGCTGCTCGCGCACACGAACCCGGCCGTGATCTCGTACGACCCGGCGTGGTCGTTCGAGGTGGCGCACATCGTCAAGGACGGTCTGCGCAGGATGTACGGCGAGAACGCCGAGAACGTCTTCTACTACATGACGGTCTACAACGAGCCGTACGTGCAGCCGGCCGAGCCCGAGGGCCTGGACGTGGAGGGCCTCCTGCGGGGCCTCTACCGCTACCAGGAGGGCCCGCAGACCGGTGGGCCGCGTGCCCAGATCCTCGGCTCCGGCGTGGGCCTCCCGTGGGCGCTCAAGGCCCAGAAGCTGCTCGCTGAAGAGTGGGGCGTCTCCGCGGACGTGTGGTCCGCCACGTCGTACTCGGAGCTGCGCCGCGACGCCGTCGACACCGACCGCCACAACCTGCTGCACCCGGACGCCGAGCCGCGCGTGCCGTACGTCACCCAGGTGCTGCAGGACGTGCAGGGCCCGGTCGTCGCCGTGTCCGACTGGGCGTCGGCGATCCCGGACCTGATCCGGCCGTACGTCCCGACCGACATGACGACCCTGGGCACCGACGGCTTCGGCTTCTCCGACACCCGCCCGGCCGCCCGCCGCCACTTCCTGGTGGACGCGGAGTCCGTCGTCGTCGCCACGCTGGCCGCCCTGGCCAAGCGCGGCGAGGTCGAGCAGGCCAAGGTCGTCGAGGCGGCCCGCAAGTACCGCATCGACGACGTGCAGGCGGCGGGGCCGTCCACGGGCGACGCGGGCCTGGCGTAAGCACCAGAACCCTCTGAAGGGCCGTTCCGCAGTCGCGGGGCGGCCCTTCGCCCTATGTTGCCGTCATGCAGCCGTACGACCGCGTCGCGGACCTGAACCACACCAATCCCGCCGCGCGTCACGGGTCGACGGTCACGCACCCGGCACAACCGTGGACGCCGACGGTCCACGCGTTCCTGCGTCACCTGGAGGCCGAGGGCTTCGAGGCCGCGCCGCGAGTGGTCGGCTCGGGGTTCGACGACGCCGGCGACGAGGTCCTGACTTGGCTTCCCGGGATCCTGTATGCCGAATGCGTGTGGCCGGATCCGGTATACGCGCTGCACGAGGTCGGAGCACTGCTTCGTCGACTGCATACGGTGAGCCGCTCGTTCACGCCGCCACCGGACGCGCGGTGGATGCCGTGGTCTTTGCGCAGCCGCACGGACGACGCTGTCATCAGCCACGGCAACATCGCGCCCTGGCACGTCGTGTTCCGCGACGAGCGCCCGGCTGGACTCATCGGCTGGGAGTACGCCGGCCCGGTCGACCCGCTCGACGAGGTCGCGGTCACCGGTTGGTACTGCGCGCAACTGTTCGACGACGACGTGGCCGAGCGCATCGGACTCCCGGCGGCCGAGACCCGCGCCGAGTGGTTCCGGTCGTTCCTCGACGGCTACGGCCTGCCGCAGAACGCCCGCGCGGATCTCGTCGACCGGATCCTGCGGTTCGTGATCACCGACAACGGCTGGTACGCCCGCATTCAGGGCTTCACCCGCGAGTCCCGCGACGCCGACGGGCTCTGGACCCTGGCGTGGCAGTCACGGGCCGCGCTGTGGACACTCGAACACCGCGACCTGCTCACACCACCCTGAAGCCGTACTCGGTGAACTCACCGGCGATGCTGAACCCGAGACGCCGATAGACGGCCTCACCGTCGTCGGAGGCCTGCAGAACCGCGTAGCGGTAGCCCTCAGCACGCGCGGCGCGCAACGCGGCCAACGTGATCGCGCCGCCGTAGCCACGTCGCCGATCTCCGGCCAACGTCGCGATGTTGTAGATCCCGGCGACCCCCGCGTGCATGAACACCTCCGCCGTGCACACCGCACGCCCGTCCACGTACCCGACGAGGTAGCGCGCCTGACTCTCCAACGCGTGCGCGGCAGTGTCGGCGTAGAACCGCCGGACCGTCGCGGCGGGCGGATCCCAGTTCGCGGCCAGGACCGTCGCGTAGTCCGCGAACTCTGCTTCGGTGGTCACCCGCCGGATCTCCAGCCCGTCGGCGTTCGACTCGGGCAGGGCGGCGTCGGCGAGGTCCAGCCACATCGCCGCCTCGGTCTCCGCCGCCGCGATGCCCGACTGCTTCAGCACCGGCCCGAGATCGGCCGGGGTGGACGCGGGCCCGACCCACCACGAGAACGGCCGCCCGGACGCCCTCACCGCGTTCACCGTCTCCGCGACCCGAGCCGTGACGTTCTCCGAGTTGAACCGTGCCAACGCGACGATGTTGAACGTGTCGTCGTCGAGGCCGCTGTCCGCGATGAGCAGCTCCTCGGTCTCGACGACCGTCGCACGCTCGAGATACCGGTGCAGATGGCAGGCGTGCTCGGCGAGGTTCTGCTCCATGCTCGCCAGCAAACCGACCGTGATCTGACGCAACGGTTCGTCGGGCGGGTAGACGTGGTCGTACTCGTCGAAGTCGAGCCAGGCGCCGACGTCGGCGAGGAACGCCACGGTCCGCGGCTCGAGGCGCAAGCCGACCGGTGCCCTCTCCGAGTCGGCCTGGCCGTCGTCGTTGAAGTAGCGCACCACCTGCATGATCGCGTCGATCTCGGGGTCGGCGGCCAAGCGCACCAGCTCGTCGCGGACGGGCAGCAGCCGGTCGACGAGGTGTTCGACCTGCTCGTCGACGTGTTCGACCGTGCGCCGGACGATCCTCCACATGTGCACCCGCGGCACGTCCCGCTCGGGGTTCCTGCTGCCCCGCACCCAGACATCATCCGGCTCGCTGCCGAGCCGCCGGGTCATCTCGGCAGCGGAGACAGTGAGGCTCTTGAGGGCGAAGTAGGAGTACTGCTCGACGCGCATCGCGCCATCGGACCACGGCCCCAAGATCACCCGCGACCGATATTCGACGCGTGGCCGGCGGCTCAACGGACTCAGCACTGCGCGACAGGAGCGGCCTTCAGCAGAGGCTCGGCGGCACGGGCGTCCAGCAGCAGCGGGATGATCGAACGCGCTTCCTGTTTCAAAGGCACGATGCGGTCGCCACCCCGCAGGTACTGCGACTTGATGCCGTGCAACGCGAGCTCGTCGGAGAACTCGCGGTACTGCGCGCCGGTCAGCACGTAACCGCACGGCGGGGTGGTCAAAACCTCACCGGGCGCAGGCGGCTGGTTGTCGGCGCCGCCGAAGTAGATCGGGCCGGACCGGACGGCACGCGAGGCGGCGTTGGCCGCTTCGATCTCCGCACGCCGATCCCGGACGAACGACTGGGTGCCGTCCAGAGCCTTCAAATGCGAATCGACACGATAGGCGGGAGCGCCGTCGACGTTGGTCTCGACGAGCAGGCCCATGCCGTGCTTCAACCCACCCGTGTTGCGGAGGATGCGTTCCTGGTGGTCGCCGGCCACCTGACGGACGGGCTCGCCGGTCACCGGGTCGACGTAGATGCCGTAGACGCCCGAAGTGCGGCCGGCAGCTTCGACGGAAGGCCGGACGTAGGACCGCGACAACGACTCGGAGAGCGAGTGGACCCCAGGAGCAACGTTGAGGTTGCGCGGCCACAGCCAGAGGACGTCCTTCACGTAGTAGGGCGCGGACGGGCCGAACTCGTGGAGGTCGTGGATGACGTCAGGGCGATGGTCCCGGATCACCGCGGCCATCGCGCGAGCCTCGGCGGACTTCAACAGCAAGTGGTCCCGGTTGATGTCGATGCCGGAGGAGTTGCCGCGGGTGTCGGCGACGCGGCCGTCCGGATTGGCGTTCGGCACGAACAAATACGCGACAGAAGAGTTGCGCGGCAGCGAGCGCATCCGGATCAGGCAGGCTTCACGGCCCGCGGGCTCGTCGCCGTGCTGCGAGCAGATGAAGAGCACCACCGTGCGAGCCGACCGCGAGCCGACGCGAACGAGCTGGATCGGACGCCCCAAAGCGGTCGTACCGATCTGAGCGACAGGTAGGCCCGTAGCGGCGAGGTAGGCCTGTTCCTCGGCCTCGGTGGTCCACCTGCCGGTCTTCTCGAAACCCGTCCGCGGCGGTTCAGAAGCCTGAGCGGGCACGGGCACCAGCAACGAGACAGCAGCCAGTAAAGCGATCAGTCCCCTCATAGAGGAGACTTTGCCGCCTGTGTCAACCGGCGGGCGGTGCGGTTCCAGTCGACGAAACCGTGGATCACCAGGCCCGCGAAGACCACGTACACGAGCGCGCTGAAGTACAGGCCCGACTGGATCTGCAGCGGCACGCCGACGGCATCGACGACCAGCCACACCAGCCAGAACTCCACCAAGCCCAAGCCCTGCAGGGCAAAAGCCAGAACCGTTCCGACGAAGATCGCGGCGTCCGGCCACGGCGCCCACGAGGCGTGCAGCCAGTCCAGCACCAGCGCGAAGGCAACGGTTCCAGCCACGAACACGCCGGCCACGGCCGCGCGTTCACCCCAGGAACCCTTGCGCACCACCACGCCGAACACCGGATCACGGCGACGCACCCACGCGTACCAGCCGTAGACGGCGATCAGCCCAACGACGATCTGCCGAGTGGCGAGCCCGCCCAGGTGTGCGGACGCGTAGACCGTGAACAGCAGCGCGACCGACACGAGCTGAACCGGCCAGGTCAAGAGTGAACGGCGTTGTGCCAGGAAGACCACCGCCAGCGCGAGGACCTGCCCGAACAGCTCCGTGTACGCGATCTTCTGCCCGAAGATCGTCAGTCCCAGCTCGTACCACACGGCTTGTTCTCCCGCGGTTCAGTCGCCGTATACCGGTGTTTCCTACGTTCCCACCATGTCATCTCCCTTAGCGCTGGCGCTCGTGCCTTTGTTCCTCACCGGACCTGTTCCTGCGACTCCCGTCATCACACCGACGGCGATCACGCAGACGTTCGAGGAGCCCGCCGACGCGGACGACCCGGCCATCTGGGTGAACCCGCGCAACACCGAACGCAGTGTGGTCCTGGGCACACTCAAGGAAGGCGGCTTGGCGGCGTTCGACCTCAACGGCCGCACGATCGGCGTGTACCCGGCGCCGCAGCCACCCACGCCCGGCGCCAAACCGGGGCGCTACAACAACGTCGACGTGCTGGGCAACCGGGCGTTCGTCAGCGACCGCGGCCGTGACCGCATCCGGGTGTTCCAAGTGGACGAACACGGCGCGAAGGACATCACGAACCCGGCCACCAAGCCTGTGTTCAGCAGCACCGAACAAGAGGTCGAGAAGCAGCACACCGTCTACGGTCTCGCCGCCGGACGCGTCGACGGCAAGGACGTCGTCGTCACCAGCCGGCGCAACGAGACCACCATCGCGCTTCTGCACGCGACCGGCAACGACACCGAGAAGGTGTCCACTCTGGACCTTCCGGGCACCTTCACCCTGCCGAACGGCAAGCAGTGGACGGTGTGCACCGAGCCCGGCGAGGGCCCGCAGGTCGAGGGCATGGTGATCGACGAGCGCACCAGCACCCTGTACGCGGCGCAGGAGGACGTCGGCATCTGGCGCATCCCGTTGCGCTCCAACGGCTTCGGCAAGCCGCAACTGGTCGACGAGGTCAGGACCTGGGGCACGCCGCAGAAGTTCAACCCGGAGACCGAGGAGTGCGAGGCAGACGGCCCGAACCCCGGCTTCGGCGGCAAGTGGCTCGAAGCCGACGCCGAGGGCCTCACGATCGCGAACGACGTGCTGCTCGCGTCGAGCCAGGGCGACTCGCGGTTCGTCGCCTACCGCAAGGCCAACATGGTGCCGCTGAAGGACTTCCGGATCTCCGACGTCGAGCACTCCGACGGCGCCGACATCGTCCTCGGCAAGCTCGACCTGCTGGTCGTCCACGATGGAGAACGGGAGAACGGCACCGGTTTCGCGTTCATCAGGTTCTAACCTGTCCCCCATGGGGACCCAGCTGAGCCAGGACGCCCTCAACCGGGCGCTGATCGAACGACAGATGCTGCGCGAACGTGCCGACATCGGCGCGTTCGCCACCATCGAACGCCTCTTCGGCATCCAGGCGCAGGAACCGAAGTCGCCGTACGTCGGCCTGTGGACGCGGCTGCAGAACTTCCAGCCGCAGGAGCTCGAAGACCTCCTCATCAGCAGGTACGTGGTCCGCGTCCTGCTGATGCGCGGCACGATCCACCTGGTCAGCGCACAGGACGCCCTCTCGCTGCGGCCCCACACCCAGCTCAGGCTCGACCGCGAACTGCAGAGCGGCCCGTTCGCGAAACACCTGCGGGGACTCGACCTCGACGCCGTCGCCGAGGCAGGGCGCAAGATTCTCGACGACGCACCGCAGAGCACCGCGGAAGCCGGCAAGCAGCTCAAGGAACTCTGGCCAGACCGCGAACACACAGTGCTGGGCAACGCACTGCGCAACAAGCTCGCGCTGGTCCAGATCCCGCCGAGAGGCCTGTGGCACAAGAGCGGCCGAGCGGTCTGCACGACCCTGGAGTCCTGGCTGGACCAGGAGCAACACCCCATGAGCCTCGAGACGCTGGTGCTGCGCTACCTCAGGGCGTTCGGCCCCGCGAGCGTGATGGACGCCCAGCAGTGGTCCGGCCTCACCAGGCTCGGCGAGGTCTTCGAACAGCTCAGGCCGCAGCTCGTCACGTTCCGCAACGATGCGGGCAAGGAGCTGTTCGACCTCCAGGACGCACCGCGCCCCGACCCGGAAACCCCACTCCCGGTAAGGCTTCTGCCCGAGTTCGACAACATCCTGCTCGCCCACGCCGACCGCAGGAGGGTCATCGCGGACGACCGGCTCGGCGTGGTCATCGGCGGCAAGCCCACCGTCCTCGTCGACGGCCGCGTCGTCGCCACCTGGTCCGTGACCAAGGACAAGAAGATCACCGTCGACTACCTGGACAAGCTGCCGAAGAGCAGGCAGAAGGCGGTCGCCGAGGAGTGCGACCGCCTTCAGGACTGGATGAACCCCTAAGCAGCGACCTCGACGTGCGCGCCGTCACCGACGACCAGCCGGTGCTGGCGCGCGGACCCCACGCGGGCCTTGCGCCCGATCAACGACGTCTCGATCCCGGACACGTTGTGCACGGACGCCTCGTTCAGCACGATCGAGTCGGCCACCCCGGACTCGGTGATCCGGCAGTCCGCGCCGACCGACGTGTACGGCCCGACGATCGACTCCTCGACCAGCGTGCCAGGACCGATGATCGCGGGCCCGACGATGCACGACCGGACCACCCGCGCGCCCTCCTCGATCACGACGTCACCGATCAGCCGCGACTCGGAGTCGACGACGCCCTGGTTGTCCGCCCGCAGCCCCAGCAGCAGCTCGCGGTTGCACTCGAGCACGTCCTCGATCTTGCCGGTGTCCTTCCAGAACCCGGAGTAGCTCGACGCCCGCACATCGCGCTCGTGCGTGACCAGCCACTGCAACGCGTCGGTGATCTCGAACTCGCCGCGCCACGACGGCTCGATCGCGTCCACGGCGGCGTGGATCGCGGAGGTGAAGAAGTAGACGCCGATCATCGCCAGGTCGCTGCGCGGCTCCCGCGGGCGCTCGATCAACCGCGTCACGCGCGAGTTCTCGTCCACCTCCGCGATCCCGTACAGCCGCGGGTCCTCCACCTTGTCCACCAGCACCTGTGCGGACGGCCGCAGCCGCTCGAAGTCCTCGGCGATGTGCGAGATCCCCTCGGCGAACACCGTGCCGCCCAGGTACAGCACGAAGTCGTCGTCACCGAGGAACGGCCGGGCGAGCCGCACGGAGTGGGCCAGTCCGAGCGAGGATTGCTGGTCGAGGTAGGTGAGCGACACGCCCAGCACCGACCCGTCACCGAACAACTCCACGACCTCGTGCTCGCTCTCGCTGACGACGACGCCGATCTCGGTGATGCCGATGTCCCTCAGGTTCTCCACGACGTACTCGAGCACCGGTTTGTTCGCGATGGGGACGAGCAGCGCCGGCAGTGAACATCCCGCGGGGCTTGTTCCCGCGCCTCCGGACAGCACAAGGGCTTTCATGGGTCCTCCACCGCGCAGCGGACAGTTCGGGTGGAGTCGAGCGTCCGTCCGCCCACTGGACACCAGCTGGAGAACCGTCAGAACACGAAGAAGGGGCCCCGCGCGCGGGGCCCCTTCGACGAAATGAGAACTACTTCTCGCCCATCGGCATGCCCGACGGCGGCGTCGGGGCGTCACCCATGCGGCCACCCACGTTCGCGGGCATCTCCTGCGACGCGCGCGGCATCGGCGACTGGACGTTGGCCTCCTCCTGCATGCGGTTCAGCCAGCCCTCCCAGCGCGCCTGCATGGGGCGGACCAGACCGCCGCCCACACCGATGATGATCACGCCGGCGACCGTGGCGAGCACGGCGATCAGGACCGGCATGGTCACCGAGATCGCGATGCCCAGCTGGTTGAGCGCCGCGATGACGCCCAGCGCCATCACGAAGCCGTACGTGATGTTGCCCAGGATCTTCGTGTACGAGCGCTGGCCCAGCGCACCGGTGACGAGGCCTTTGAGAGCCGTGCCGATGGCCGACGCGACGATCACGAGCACCATCGCGACGACGATGCGCGGCAGGTACGCGATGACCTCGTTCAGCAGCGTGCTGACCGGGTTCGACGCGCCGAACACGCCGAACGCCAGCTGCAGCGCGATCAGCAGCACGAAGTAGTAGACGATCTTGGCGATCAGGCCGGACGCGTCCATCGGCGACTGCCGCATGGCGTTGTTCAGGCCGGAGCGGTCGACGAGCTTCTCGAAGCCGACACGCTTGAGCAGGAACTGGACGCCCTTGGCGAGAGCCTTGGCGATGAACCAGCCGATGACCAGGACGAGCAGGAAGCCGAGGAGCTTCGGCACGAACGTGGCGACCATCGCCCACGCCTGGCCCAGGCCCTCGGTGATTTGCGAGCCCACGGGCCCTCCAAAGAACGATGTTGCGGTGAGTGAATATCCGACCAGTTGATCGTTTCGCGGTTCACCCCGCTCGGCAACTTCGACACTGTGACACGAAAGGGTGGCTGACGTGGATTTTTGTCTCAATACAGTCCAGAGTGGAACTACCGGTGGGGACCGGGGAGAGGGAAGCGCCCGACACGGAGAGTGCCGGGCGCTTCCACATTTCTAGGGTCGGGCAGACAGCCCTCGACCGTCCAGATACAGCTGCATCCGGTCCGTCGAGAGCGCCGGAGCCGCCCCGCCCTGACCGTCCTTGGGAACGTCCGGCCGCGGGTCCCCCGCGCACTCGGAGCTGCTGCCCGGCAGCGCCCCGTCGATCAGGTACCGGTTGACCTTGTCGTCGACGCACTTGTTGCCGCCGTTGTAGAGCCCGTGCTTGCCCTCGTCGACGACGGTGATCAGGTTGTGCCCGAGCCGTGCCGCCATCGCGGGCCCGCTCGCGTACTGCGTCTGCGTGTCGCCCTCGGACTGCACGACGACGCCGACCGGGTACCCGTTGCGCGCGAGCCTGACCGGCTCCTCCGGCGGCGTGAACGAGCGGAACGTGCACGTCATCGGGGCGGCGCGGACGATGCCGAAGCCGAACGGGTAGCGGTCGCGGAACGTCCGCATGTCCTCGTAGTACAGGTGCAGGTCGGTCGGCCAGTCCGACTCGCAGGTGACCGTGTCGAACACGCCGGACCGCAGCTCCTGCAGACCGGTCTTCGCGAGCACCTGCCCGGCCTTGGCGCCCTCGGTGTTCGCCGGCTTCTCCCCCGACCGCAGCTTGATCACGATCGACGCCAGGTCCGACCACAGTGGACGGTAGCGGGCACCCACACCCATCGCGCCGTCGAAGGAAGAGCGGTTGTGCTCACCGATCGGCGTGCCGTGCAACTTCGCGGCGACCTTCTCGACCTCGGCGATCACCTCGTCCTGCGACTTGCCCAGCCCGAACTTCTCGTTGCGCTCCCCGACCCACGTCGCCCACATCTCGACGTCGTGCCGGTACGCCACGGCCTGCTGGCGGAACTGCTCGTGCCACAGCCACTCCGGGTGCACGGCCGAGTCGAGCACGCTGCGGTCGAGCCGGTTCGGGAACAACGTCCCGTACACCGCGCCCAGGTACGTGCCGTAGGAGTAGCCCAGGTAGTTGATCTTCTGCTCACCCAGCACGGCCCGCACGACGTCCATGTCCCGCGCGGTGTTCGCGGTGCTGATGAACTGCCGGATGCCGCCGGACGACTTCTGGCACGCCTCCTCGGCCTCGCGCGCCTCTGCCGCCCACTTGCCGAACACGCCGTCCGCGGGCCGGGACTCCGGATCCGCGATCGCGGGCGCGGCCCGGCAGTTCAGCGCCGTCGACCCGCCGACCCCGCGCGGGTCGAGGCCGATCACGTCGTAGACCTGCGCGAGCTCGGACTTCGCCAGGAACAGCGGCAGGCTGAGCCCGGCGCTACCAGGTCCACCCGGATTGGTGAACAGCACGCCGCGCCTGCGGTCCTGCGCCGCCGCCTTCTTGCGGCTGATGGTCAGGTTGATCCGGTCACCGGCCGGTTTGGTGTAGTCGAGCGGCGCCATGAGCGTCGCGCACTCCAGCTCGCTGAGCTTTCCGCTGCACTGCGCCCATTTGACCGGCTGGGCGTTGTACTCGGCGAGGGGGTCGGGAGGGTCGGCCGCGGCGCTCACGCCCGTGGTGGTGAGCGCGACCACGCCGAGGACGAAAGCCAGGAACCTGCGCAAGACGAAACCTCCGTGCCGAACGACAAGACCTCTGCTGCCCGAAGGTATGGCCGTTCATACGACTGCGAGGGTTCTGTCACCCGTCCCGGTGATGTCACCGCCAAGCCCTTAAGCTGCGGGTATGACCAAGGCAGCCAAGGCGAAGGAGGAGCACCCGCCGACCCTCTCCGCCCGCACGATGCGCAAGATCGAGCGCGCGTCCGGATCGCTCGCCACCGCGAGCGTGTCCGAGATGGAGGAGCGGCTGCCGTGGTTCGCCCGGATGCCCGCGGACCAACGGGCCAGCGTGTTGTTGCTGATCCAGAACGGCGTGGCCGGCTTCGTCGAGTGGCTGCACGACCGGCAGCAGGCGATCCGGCTCAGCGCGGACGCGTTCCGCAGCGCCCCGAAGGACATCTCCCGCTGGGTCAGCCTGCGCCAGACCGTCGAGCTCGTCCGGATAGCTCTGGAGCTGTTCGAGCAGCAGATGCCGGAGATGGCCGCCGACGAGACCGAACGCGCGCTGCTCATGGAGGGCGTGCTGCGCTACGGGCGGGAGATCGCCTTCTCCGCGGCCACCTCCTACGCCACGGCCGCCGAGGCGCGCGGTGCGTGGGACGCCCGGCTGGAAGCGCTGGTCGTGGACGGCATCGTGCGTGGCGACCCCGAGGAGTCGTTGCTCAGCAGGGCCGCCGCGCTGGGCTGGGACCCGGCGCTCGAAGCGACCGTGCTCGTCGGCAACCCCGGAGGCGAGGACCCGCCGGCGATCGTCTACTCCGTGCGCAGCAAGGCAGCCCGTGCGGGACGGCCGGTGCTGCTGTCCGTGCAGGGCTCGCGGCTGGTCGTCGTGCTCGGCGGCCCGACCGAGACCGGCGAGGACGTGCTCGGCCGGATAGCCGAGGGCTTCGGCGAGGGTCCGGTCGTGGCCGGGCCCACCGTCGACTCGCTCGCGCAGGCCCATCGCAGTGCCAGCGACGCGTTGAGCGGACTGCGGGCCGTGGTGGGCTGGCCGGCCGCGCCCAGGCCCGTCCGCTCGCTCGACCTGCTGCCGGAACGCGCGCTCGCGGGCGATCCGGAGGCCGAATGGCAGCTCGTCGACAGGGTTGCGCGGCCGCTGGAGGACGCCGGCGGCGCGCTGCTGGAGACCGTGGACGCGTTCCTGGAGGTCGGCGGCGTGCTGGAGACGTGCGCGAAAAGGCTGTTCGTGCACCCGAACACGGTCAGATATCGCCTTCGGCGCGTTCAGGAAATGACCGGAAGAAATGCACATGACGCTCGAGACGCACTTGTGCTTCGCGTCGCTTTGTCTGTAGGACGCCTTGCTCGCTCACGGGGGCTGTGGTAGCGAACCGCCTGTGACCGACTTCGCACACATCCGTTAGGGTGAGAGCCAAACGACCTGGCCACACGCTGACCTGCGGTGACGTCGAGCAGCGTTCACCTGGATGACACTTTTGTAGGGTCTCTACAAATACGATCGCCGTACTTCGTTCTTTACAGCATGGGGTACCGGTGGGTTCACCAGCTTTAGTAATCGACGTGATCGCACTCCTCGCGCCCGGACAAGGGTCCCAGACGCCCGGCATGCTCACCCCCTGGCTCGAACTGGAGGGGGCGGAGAAGCAGGTCCGCACGTGGTCGGAGATCACGGGCCTGGACCTCGTGCGTCTCGGCACGACCGCGGAGGCCGACGAGATCGTCGACACCGCGATCACCCAGCCGCTCGTCGTGGCTCTCGCCGTGCTCGCGTTCGGTGAGCTGCGCAAGCGCGTCGAGCTGCCTTCCGCCGTGATCGTCGGCGGTCACTCGGTCGGCGAACTCGCCGCGGCCGCGGTCGCGGGCGTCATCAGCGCCGACGACGCCGTCGCGCTGGCCGCCGTGCGCGGTGCCGCGATGGCCGAGGCGTGCGCCCTGGAGCCGACCGGCATGGCCGCGGTGCTCGGCGGCGACGAGCCGGAGGTGCTCGCGCGCCTCGAGGAGCTCGGCCTCGTGCCCGCCAACCGCAACGGCGCCGGCCAGATCGTCGCGGCCGGTCCGCACGCCGCGCTCGACGCGCTCGTGGAGAACCCGCCCGGCCCCGCGAAGATCCGCAAGCTGGCCGTCGCGGGCGCGTTCCACACCAAGTACATGGCGCCTGCGGAAGACGCAGTGCGCACGCGTGCCGCCGAAGTCACCACGCACGACCCGTTGCTGCCGCTGGTGTCCAACAAGGACGGTCAGGTCGTCGCCGAGGGCACCGAGGTGCTGCGGCGCCTGGTCTCCCAGGTCACGAGCCCCGTGCGCTGGGACCTCTGCCAGGCCACCCTCGTCGAGAAGGGCATCACCGGCTCGGTCGAGCTGCCGCCCGCCGGCGTGCTGACGGGTCTCGCCAAGCGTGCGATGAAGGGCACCGCAACCCTCGCCCTGAAGACCCCGGACCAGCTCGAGAAGGTCGCGGAGCTCTTCGACACCGTTGGAGCCACTAAGTGACGACCTTCCAGGCCCCGCAAGCATCTGCGGGTAGCCGCATCATCGGCCTCGGCAGCTACCAGCCCGAGACGGTGGTGAGCAACCACGACCTCGCTCAGCGGATGGACACGTCCGACGAGTGGATCCGCGACCGCGTCGGCATCGTGAACCGGCGCATCGCGGCCAAGGACGAGGGCGTCGTGGACATGTCGGTCACGGCGGGCACCAGGGCGATCGCGGACGCCGGTCTCACCCCGGCCGACATCGGTGGCGTGATCGTGGCGACGTGCACGATGCCGTCCACCATCCCGAACGCCGCCGCCCAGGTCGCGGACAAGATCGGCATCAAGGCGGCCGCCGCGTTCGACCTCAACGCCGCGTGCGCGGGCTTCTGCTACGCCGTCGCCACCGCTTCGGACATCGTCCGCGCGGGCACCCTGAAGAACGTGCTCGTCATCGGTGCGGAGAAGCTCACCGACTGGACCGACCAGGACGACCGGTCGACCGCGATCATCTTCGCGGACGGCGCCGGCGCCGTCGTGATCAGCGCCAGCGACGAGAACCAGATCGGCCCCGTCGCGTGGGGCTCGGCCGGTGACATGGCCGATGTCATCAACATCGTCGACCGCGACTCCTTCATCCACCAGGAAGGCCAGACGGTCTTCCGCTGGGCGACCACTCAGATCGCGCCCATCGCGATCCGCGCCGCCGAGCTCGCGGGTGTCGAACTGTCCGATGTGGACGTGTTCGCCCCGCACCAGGCGAACCTGCGGATCATCGAGGCGATCGCCAAGCGCCTGCGCAACAATGGTGCGCGGGAGGACCTGAAGGTCGCTCGAGACATCGTCGAGTCCGGCAACACCTCCTCTGCTTCAATCCCCATGGCGCTGGACCACATGCGCGCGGCGGGCGAGATCTCCAGCGGAGACGTGGTGCTGATGGTCGGTTTCGGCGCGGGCCTGTCCTACGCGGGACAGGTCGTCCGGTGCCCGTGAGCACCACCCACAGTTTTTCCATCGTTTCAACCGAAAGGGAACTTCAGTGAGCGACAACGTCCTGTCCGGTCTTGCCGAGATCGTCGAAGAGGTCGCCGGCGTTGCCGCCGACGACGTCACCGCTGAGAAGTCCTTCGTGGACGACCTCGACATCGACTCGCTGTCGATGGTCGAGATCGCCGTCCAGGCTGAGGACAAGTTCGGCGTGAAGATCCCGGACGACGAGCTGGCCAACCTCAAGACCGTTGGTGACGCGGTGAACTACATCACCAGCAACAAGTGACTTCGGGCATCGAGGTCGTCATCACCGGGCTGGGTGCCACCACCCCGCTCGGTGGTGACGTCACGTCGACCTGGGACGCGCTCCTGGCCGGCAAATCCGGGGTCCGCCCCATGACCCACGACTGGGTCGAGAAGTACGACCTGCCGGTCAAGATCGCCTCACAGCTCGTCGTCGACCCGACCGAGGTGCTCCCCCGAGTCGAGGCACGCCGTCTGGACCGCTCCGAGCAGGTCGCCATCGTGGCGTCCCGCCAGGCGTGGTCCGACGCGGGCCACAACGACGACACCGTCGACAAGCAGCGCCTGGCCGTCATCATCGGCACCGGCATCGGCGGCGCGATCACCCTCCTGACCCAGGACGACCTCCTGGAGACACAGGGCCTGCGCAAGGTGTCGCCGCTGACCGTGCCAATGCTGATGCCGAACGGCCCAGCCGCCCACGTGGGCCTGGAACTGAAGGCCCAAGCAGGCGTCCACGCCCCGGTCTCCGCCTGTGCCTCGGGCGCAGAGGCCATCGCGTGGGCCTACCGCATGATCATGTCCGGCGAAGCCGACGTGGTGGTGGCGGGCGGCGCCGAAGCGTGCATCACGGCCATCCCGGTAGCGGGCTTCTCCCAGGCCCGCACCATGAGCACCCGCAACGACGAGCCGGAAAAGGCCTCGCGCCCGTTCGACACGGCCCGCGACGGCTTCGTCCTGGGCGAAGGCGCGGGCGTGATGGTCCTGGAACGCCGCGAGTTCGCCGAGGCCCGCGGAGCCAAGATCTACGGCCGCCTGGCAGGCATCGGCACCAGTGCCGACGGCTACCACATCACCGCCCCGGACCCCGAGGGCGTGGGCCAGTCCCGCGCCATCGCCGCCGCCCTGCGCAGCGGCAACATCGACCCGTCCGACGTGGGCCACGTGAACTGCCACGCCACCTCCACCCCGGTGGGCGACGTCGCGGAAACCGTGGCAATCCGCAAGGCGATCGGCGACCACCCGGTCCTGACCGCCCCGAAGGGCGCCCTGGGCCACCTCCTGGGAGCCGCAGGAGCAGTAGAAGCCATCGTCACGGTCCTCTCGATCCGCGATGGCGTGGTTCCCCAGACCCTCAACCTGGAGAACCTGGACCCCGCAGTGACCCTCGACGTAGTCGCAGGCGAACCGCGCAAGGTCAAGCTGGACGCCGCAGTGAACGACTCGTTCGGCTTCGGCGGCCACAACGTGGCCCTGGCCTTCACCCCGGCCTGAGCCACACCACAGACGCCCCGGTCAGCTTCGGCAGACCGGGGCTTCGTGCTGTTGGTGGTAGTTAGAGACGGTTTGATCATGAGTTGGTGGTACTTGCACACGCCACAACGCCCGCCGGAACGGCGACCTACGCCGTAGGCGGCGTCAGCACTTCTCCATCTGAGGAGTCCGGTTCTCCGGCGCCTCATCCACCTTCAACTCCCCACCCTCCCACACCATCACGTACACAACCCGCCACCGGATACACCCCTCCGGCAACGCAACCGGCGCCTTCTCAACGTCCTGAGTGGACACGAACGAGATCAACACCCGCAACCGCCGCCCCACCACGTCGGACTCGACCCGCTGCACCACCACCCCACCGTCCCGGGTGGTCTCATAGGCAGCAGCCCAAGTCGACTCAACGGTCTGCGAAACCCTCCGAGCCGACACAGTCCCCCGCCACTGGGCAAAATCCCGCCGGTTGATCGCGTCGAAGAACCTCTGCAGCACCGACTGCACAGCAGTCCGATCCGGGTGGAAGAACGAGTCGGGGCTCAACCGAACCTGCGAGATCCCAGGCAGAGGCTCCCCGGACACCACAGCGGACGAGGCCACCACCGGATCACCCTGAGCCTCGGGAGGACGCGAGTAGAGCGTCCGCCCCACCATCCCAGCCGCAACAGCAGCTCCGGTGATCACCACCACGGCCGGCACCAACCACCGGCTAGCCCCACTCGCCACGCAAACAGCCTAGCTGTCACCCCCCGCGCGGCGGCCCTCGGACAGCAGAGGCCCACTCACAAACGGTTCCGTTACATCGAAACATAAAACTTCACCCAAAAGACTACATTTCCCGCGGATGCAAGTTGCATGTAGCAAGACAATGATTGCTACATAAAAGTACATGCGCAATCTCATCCTCCGAATGAGTTCTTTCAGGTGAGCCCATACCGCCGATCGGCCGTACTAAACGCGCATTCGTCGCGATTCGCGGCTTCACCCGAAAAGAGCACAGAACACAGCGCGTGCACGACGGTTGTGTACCCCCAACTATACGTCGAGATCGACTTGGAATACCGCAGCTCACCGCGTTGCGCCGTTATGGAACGATACAGTGCCGTTTAGCATAGCCCCAAGACGGGTGCGCTGACTCACCAATCAGCAAACCTCGCAGCCGGGTGAGATGGACCCAAACCTCATCACGAACTGTCACATACGCGCCGGTAACCACGTCTCATTCGGACACGAACGGGCTACCCATATACCTCGAATGGCGGATTGGCCATAGCCGCCGAATTGTGGCCGAATATGCCGCGTCAACGAAATCGCAAACAGTCGAGGAGGGAATTCGGTGGACCTCAGATACGAGGCGTTCTGCTTCGCAGATCGACGGTTCTACGATCTGCAGAGCAGCACCGAAAGCGACCTCCCCGGCGACGACTTTTCGCGTGAGCTGCCCGAACTCCCCGCCGGCTGGGTGCAGATCGAGCGCAACGTGTGGCGCCACCTGCACCCGCAGGGAGTGCAGCTGCCGAAACAGGGTTGGAAGATCCACGTCTCCGCAGGTCTCGACAACGCGGGCAAGGTTCTCAAGGAGACCTTCGACTACTGCGTCGAGCGGCGAATTCCGTTCAAGTACCTGCAGACGATCTCGATCGTGCTCGCCCGCAACTCGAAGTACGCGCCCCGCGAGGGCAGCGGCAAGCTGATCACGATCTACCCGACGGGCACCGAGCAGCTCGAGACCATCTGCGCCGAGCTCGGCGCGATCCTGCACGGTGAGCACGGCGCCTACATCCTGAGCGACCTGCGGTACGGCAAGGGTCCGCTCTACGTGCGCTACGGCGGGTTCTCCGAGCAGTGGCTCGAGGTCGACGGCCAGCAGGTGCTCGCGATCGAGGGCCCGGACGGCAAGCTCATCGCGGACAAGCGCAAGCCGGTCTTCAGCGTGCCGGAGTGGATCGAGCTGCCGGAGTTCCTGGCCCCGCACCTCGCCGAGCGCAACGCCGGCGACCCCGAACAGTTCCCGTACCAGATCAAGCGTTCGCTGCACTTCTCCAACGGGGGCGGCGTCTACCTGGCCACCCGCAAGAGCGACGGCAAGGAGGTCGTCCTCAAGGAGGCGCGGCCGCACGCCGGGCTCGACCGCGAGGGCCGCGACGCCGTGGCACGGCTGGAGCTGGAACACGAGATCCTCACCAAGCTCAACGGCGTCAAGGGCGTGCCGGAGGTGTACGACCGCTTCACCGAGTGGGAGCACCTCTTCGTCGCCATGGAGTTCATGCCAGGACGCTCGCTCGGGCAGTGGCTCGGCCACAACTACCCGTTGACGCACAGGGAAGCGACCGACGAGAAGCTCGCCGAGTACAAGGACCGCGCGCTCGCCCTGGTCGGCAAGGTCGAGGAACTCATGACCAGGGTTCACGAGCGCGGCGTCGTGTTCGGCGACCTGCACACGCTCAACATCCTGGTCGATGACGACGACGAGGTCTCGCTGATCGACTTCGAGCTGTCGTCGACGATCGAGAACGTGCACCGGCCCACGCTGGGCGCGCCCGGCTTCCAGGCCCCGCCGGACCGCGAGGGCTTCGAGATCGACGAGCACCCGCTCGCGGCGCTCAAGCTGTGGATCTTCCTGCCGCTCAACACGGTGCTGGAGCTCGCCCCGGCGAAACTCCCGCAGCACGTGCAGGTGATCAAGCAGCGCTTCGGGCTCACCGACGAGTACGGCCAGGAGATCATCGACGTGCTCACCCCGCGCGTCGACCCGCCGGCCGATGCGGCGTTCACCGAGTTCGACGAGGAGAACCCGGACTGGACGGTCGTGCGCAAGGAGATCGCCACGGCGATCCTGCACAGCGCGACGCCACAACGCCAGGACCGGCTGTTCCCCGGCGACATCGAGCAGTTCGAGGTCGGCGGCACGTGCTTCGGTTACGGCGCGGCAGGTGTGCTGCACGCCCTCTCGGAAGCAGGCGAGGGCCGCTACCCGGAGCACGAGGACTGGCTGATCAGGACGGTCCGGCAGGACCCGCCGAAGCAGCCCGGTTTCTTCGTCGGCGCCCACGGAATCGCGCACGTGCTGGAGAACTTCGGCCACCACGACGTCGCGACCGAGCTCGTCGAGACCTACGCCGCGCTCGTCCCCACCACGAACGACCACGGGCTGAGCGCTGGGCTGTCCGGCATCGGGCTCAACCTGCTGCACTTCGCGGACACCCGCCACGACGACAGCTTCGCGGTCAAGGCCGAAGAGCTCGCCGAGCGGCTCGCGAAGCAGCTGGCCGACGTGGCAGGACCGGGTGACAAGGCACGGGCGGGTCTGCTGCACGGCTGGTCGGGACCGGCGTTGTTCTTCCTGCGGATGTACGAGCACACCACCGAACGACGCTGGCTGAAGCTCGCGGAGCAGGCGCTCGAACGCGACCTGGCCGAGACGATGATCGCGCTCGACGGTTCGCTGCAGGTGCGCGACGGCACGTTCAGGAGCCTGCCGTACGTCGGCATCGGCGGTGCGGGCATCGCGCTGGTGCTCACCGAGTTCGCCGCGGTCGCGCCGGAACGCCCGTGCGTCGAGAAGCTGCCAGAACTGCTCAGCGGCTGCACCGGGGAGTTCGTCATCCAGCCGGCGTTCACGCTGGGCAGGGCCGGTCTGATGGCCACCCTCGCCCACGCGAACAGGACCCGCCAGGACGAGCGGCTCGAGCGCTCGGTCCAGAAGCACCTGCGGGCACTGGGCTGGCACGCCGTGCGCTTCGGTGACGGGCTCGCGTTCCCCGGTGTGCAGCTGCGCAGGCTCTCCATGGACCTCAACACCGGCGGCGCGGGCGTGCTGCTCGCGATCGCCTCCACAGTGGACGGACGTCCACCACTTCCCTTCCTCGGAAGGGCTCAGGCCCCGGTCCTCTCGGACCGGTAGCAGTAACCCCCGAAAGATCCTCGAAGAAGGAGATCGTCATGGGCTTCATCCTTGACATGCAGGACCTCGAGACCCCCGAGGCGCCGAGCAACGCGATGGCGTCGGGCCACGGCGGCGGCGGTGGCGGCGGCTCCACGACCGCGTCCAACGCGTCGCTGCTGCTCCCCTGCTCGCACTCCACCGTCAGCCTGCTGGCCTGCTGACAACGCCTCAACTGAAACACCGCGGTGAGTGAGCGGCATAGGCGAAGTATGCCGCTCACCCGCCAACTGCAGGGCCCGGCAGCCGGCCAGCTGTCGGGCCCTCGCTCATGATGCGCCCTGACGACTTCCGGAGGAACAGAGATGGCCAAACCCGGTGACACTCTGCTGTTCTCCACCGTCAGACGCGACTTCCGCCCGTGGTTGCTGCTCCTCAACGCCGCTGTGGCGACCACCGGTGGCCTGCTTCTCCCCACCGCACTCGCAGGCGCTGTCGACATGGCGTTGAGCGGCAAGTTCGTGCTGGTCACCGTGTTGTGGCTGCTCCTGCTCGCGGCAACGGAGATCGTCGGCGACGCGATCGGCATCGTGCTGGCCGCGAGCATCACCGCCCGTGCCACCGCCTGGCTGCGCAAACGACTGTCCCGCCACCTGCTCGCGCTCGGTCATCCGTCCCGGTTCGCCGCCGGTGACGCCGTGAGCCGGTTGACCGGCGACTGCGGCAACGCCGGTGGCATCGTGGTCACGCTGCTGGCCCTGACCGTCACCGCCGTGTCGTCGGTGGGTGCCGTCGTGGCGCTGGCGTTGCTGGACTGGCGGCTCGCCGCGGTGTTCGCGGTGAGCGTGCCGCTGGCGATGTTCCTGGTCCGCTCACACATGCAGCTCACCGCCGACGACGTGCTGGCCTACCAGCAGGTTTCCGGTGAGATCTCGGCCCGCCTGCTCGACGCGGTGGCCGGCAGGCACACGATCGCCGCGGCGGGCATCGCCGACCGCGAGTCGGAACGCGTGCTGCAGCCGCTCCCCCGCCTCGCCGCGGCCGGCGCGGGCATGTGGCGCACCCAGGCGAAGATGATGTGGCGGGCCGGACTTCTGCTGCCTGCCGTGGAACTGGCCGTGCTCGTCGCCGCCGGTTTCGGCATCCTCGAAGGCAGGCTGACCACGGGCGACGTGCTCGCCGCGCTCGGCTACACCGCGCTCGGCATGGGCATCGTCGGTCAGATGCCGCAGCTCACGGTGCTGGAACGCACCCGCGCGTCGGCCACCCGCATCGCCGAGGTCCTCGACACCCCGGTGCCCCCGCGCCCAGAACTCCTGCCCAGCACCGGAATCGAGCTGCGCAACGTCAGCGTCGACGGCGCCCTGCACGACGTGAGCCTCACGATCCCCGGCGGCGCGTTCGCCGCGGTCGTGGGCAGCTCCGGCGCGGGCAAGTCGACGCTCGCCGCAGTGCTCGGTGGACTGTCCGCAGTGGACAACGGCACGGTCGCCAGAGAAGGCGCCGTCGGTTACGCATTCGAACGGCCGGCGCTGCTCGGCACGACGATCGGCCGTTCCATCGGCTATGGAACCGCCGCCGACGACGCCCAGGTTCGTGACGCGGCCGTCGCGGCCCAAGTGCACGACGTGCTGATTCGCTTGCCACAGGGCTACGACACTCCGCTGGCGGACGCACCTCTGTCCGGCGGTGAAGCCCAACGGATCGGGCTCGCGCGCGCAATAGTCCGAGATCCCGAGGTGCTGGTGCTCGACGACGCCACCGCCAGTCTCGACACCGTCACCGAGGCCAAAGTGGACGCCGCGCTGACAACCGCTCTACCGGGCAGGACACGGGTCGTCGTGACACATCGGCCGGCCACGGCAGCGCGTGCGGACGTCGTGGTGTGGCTGGAGAAAGGCCGGTTGCGAGGCACCGGCACGCACCAGGAGCTGTGGGACCACGAGGACTACCGCGCCGTGTTCACCGGGGGCGAGTGATGCGTTTCTACCTCTCCACGCTGGCAGGACACCGCAGAGGCGTCCTGATCCTGCTCGGCTGGTCCATGCTCGAAGGCGTGCCGGCGTTCTTCGGCGGCAAGCTCGTCGGCACCGCCGTCGACCAGGGCTTCGGCGCGGGTGATCCGCAGGCCGGTGTCCTGTGGCTGCTCGCCTTCGCAGCGCTCGCGGTCGCCGGGGCACTCGGTCAGCGCCAGGTCTTCGCGCGGCTCGGCAGTGTCGTCGAACCCATGCGCGACGCCCTGGTCACGCAGGTGGTGAAGGGCGTGCTGAACGATCCGACGCACCGCCGCACGCCGGATGCCAGCGCGGTGGCCATGATCACGCGGCACGTCGAGGTCGTGCGCGACGCCACCGCAGGTGTTCTGGTGCAGGCCCGCGCACTTCTCGTCACGACGGTCGCCGCGCTGATCGGTCTAGCGACCACCGCGGCCGCGTTGATCTGGCTGGTGGTGCTGCCGATCATCGCCGCGCTGGTGCTGTTCGGGCTCATGCTTCCCTCACTGGCCAAACGCCAGCGCGACGCCGTGATGGCAGACGAACGCACGGCGGAAGCGTCCGGCGCGGTGCTCACCGGCCTGCGCGACGTCGCCGCCTGCACCGCCTCCGACGAGGCCTACGAGGACATCGCCACGCAGATCGACCAGCAGGCCAGGGCGTCGGTCGTCGTCGCGTGGGCGAACTCGTTGCGCGCCACGGTGATCGCGATCGGCGGCTTCGCCCCGATCGTGCTGCTGGTGGCGTTCGCTCCCCCGCTCGTCGCATCGGGCCAGCTGACCAAGGGTGCAGTGCTCGCCGCGGTCGTCTACCTCACCAACAGCGTGAACCCCGCGCTGCACGGCCTGGCCCGCACCACCAGCACCGTCGTGATGCGGCTGATGGTTGCCCTCAAACGACTTCAGGAAGCCGCGCCTGAGAAAACCCAGGAGACAGGCCGGGAAACTCCGTCCAACGGCGAATTCGTGCTGAAGGACGTCACGTTCGGCTGGAGCCCGGACGCGGAACCCGTGGTGCGCGGCCTGTCGCTCGGCCTCAAACCCGGCGACCACCTGGCCGTGGTCGGACCGTCCGGCATCGGCAAGTCCACAATGGCCAGTCTGCTCACCGGCCTGATGCCACCGGACTTCGGCTGCGTCCTGTTCGGCGGCGCCCCCGTGGACCTGGTGGATCCGGCGGTGAGGCACCACGCGATCGCGCTGATTCCGCAGGAGACGTACCTGTTCACGGGCACCGTGCGGGAAAATCTGACGCTGCTCGCGCCGTGGGCGACGGACGAGGATCTCACCGAAGCGGTGAAAAAGGTCGGCGCCAAACCACTTCTGGACCGGCTCGGCGGCCTGGACGCGCCGCTCGGCCACGCGGGTGAAGGACTTTCCGCTGGTGAGGCACAACTTCTGGCACTCGCGCGGGTTTACGTCACGTCCGCGAGCGTGGTGATCCTCGACGAGGCGACCTCACACCTCGACCCGGCGGCGGAAGCCAGGGTCGAACGTGCTTTTGCCCGAAGGGACGGAATTCTCGTGGTGATCGCGCACCGGCTGAGCTCGGCGCTGCGGGCGAACCGCGTGCTGGTCATGGACGGCGGGAAGCCGTTGCTCGGCACCCACGAGCACCTGTTGCAGACCTCGCCGCTCTACGGGCAGCTCATGCTGGCCTGGGACCCCACACGACACGAGGAGACCCCGCTGCCCAGACGGTAGCGGGGTCCACTCAGGACTCAACCGACACGGTGTAGCCAGGTCACCGGCGCGCCGTCTCCCGCACGCCTGAACGGCTCCAGCGCGTCGTCCCACGCCGCGCCGAGCAGTTCGTCGACGCCGTGCGCGAAGGACTCGCCACCACGGGCTCTGACCGCGAGCGCGCGCAGCTGGTCCTCGTTCACGACTATGTCGCCATTTGCCGAGGTCCGCGCGTGCCACAGGCCCAAAACGGGCGCGAAGCAGAAGCGCTCGCCGTCCTGACCGGAGGAGGGTTCCTCGGTCACCTCGAAGCGAAGCATTGGCCACGCGCGAAGCGCAGCCACGAGTTTCGCGCCGGTACCTGCGTCACCGGTCCACGCGCATTCGGCGCGCAGCTGGCCTGGTGCCGCGGGCTGCGCTGCCCATCTGAGGTCCACTCGTTCACCGAGGGTGCCCGAGATCGCCCACTCGACGTGCGGACAGACCGCAGACGGCGACGAGTGGACGTAGACCACGCCACTGGTGCTGCCACGGGTGCTCACTGCTGACCTCCGCTACTCGACGAGGGACGTCTTCCCCTACGCCTTTGCCGAGTGAGGTGATCACCGTGAAAGCCCGTTCGCTGCATTCTGCCTTGACTTGAGCGGTGTCCGCCATAAGAACCAGCTCGATCATCACCCGACCGGGGCAGATACAGGTCTTAAGTCCCGATCTCCCCGGCCGAGTGATGCGTGATCGTGATCTACAGAGCGTTTACCGCGGCCACGACGTCGACTAGGCCCGTGCCCTTGTCGAACGACGTCGTGTACGGGCCGACCTGCTGGTAGCCCGTGCCGTACTTGTGGGCCGAGGACTTCAGCGCCCGCTCGATGTCGGCGGGGGTCGCGGAGGGCTTGGCCTGGAACAGCTGCGCGACGATGCCGGCGATCTGCGGCGCCGCCATCGACGTGCCGCTGATCGTGTTGTACGTGCCGAGGTCGAGCAGTCCTGGCCCGTTCTGCGGGGCCAGGCCGGTGGAGCAGATCGGCAGGTACAGGCGGCAGGCCGAGACGATGTTCTCGCCGGGAGCCGAGATGTCCGGCCACGTCGAGGGATCGGTCTTCAGGCCACGCGACGAGAAGTCGGACAGCGCGCCGTCACGGGTGCCGGTGCCCTGGTCGTTGTACGAGGCCGCCGAGATCACGCCGGGCGTCTGGTCCTGGCCGGGCGGGTTCGACAGGTTCGTCGTGCCGTCGCCGCCGTCGTTGCCGTTCGCCCACACGACGACGACACCCTCGGCCACGAGCCGGCGCTGCAGCTTGACCGTGACGGACTCGGGGTCGAACGCACCGCCGCCAGTCGGACCATAGGAGTTGTTGATCACCTTGATCGGCGGGCACGTCGACGCGGGCACCCCGGCACCGCACGGCGCGTTGTGGTTCTCCAGCACCCAGTTCAGGGCCGCGTCCGCACCGAGGATGAGGATTGCCGCGCCGGTCGAGATGACCACGCCCTTCGCACCCGGCGCCGAGCCGCCGACCACGGTGCCGTCGGCGAGCTGGTACGGCGTGCCGATCGCGATACCGGTGACGTGGGTGCCGTGGCCGCCCAACGACGTCGTGTCCGTGTCGATGATGTTCGGCACCGGCACGATGCAGCTGGTGTCCGTCGAGTTGTCGGCGACGCACAGGCTCTTCAGGCTGCGGACGATCTTGCCGCCCGCGAACGCCGGGTGCGTCGGGTCCACGCCGGAGTCGATCACCGCGACCGAGACGCCCGCGCCGGTCAGCCCGGACGCCTGCTGGGCCTCCCGGCTGCGCGTGGCCGCGGTGCCGGACGAGCCCAGGAACTTGGCGGCCCTGGCCACCTCGACGTTGCTGACGCCCGGCTTCGTGCGTGCGGAGGAGATCTGCGTCGTGGTGCCGCGAGCGGCGACCACGCCGATCTTGCGGAAGCTCGTGAGCTTCGTCAGACCGGCCGCCTCCACCGCGCGTTCGGCGGAGGTGAGATCAGTGCCGTGGACGTAAACCGTCGAAGTCGTCTGGGCCGCCCCGACAGGGGTAGAGGCAGCCACGAGCACTACGGCGAGCAGTGCGGCGCGTTTGAACATGGACCCTCCGTGAACATAGGCAGGCAATCCATCTAACGAGTGATCCACTTACCGGTGACGGGTGTCACGCAACGTCTCGACTGGCTGCGTTTGGCTGACCCCGGACCGCTACCGTGTCCACCCGTGCGGAAAGGTGGGGACTCGTGCGGTTGATCCGTCTGGGCGCTGAACCCTCGGCCATTGGGGCGGACGTCCGTGCCGCCCTGACGGCGATCGGCGCCGGTACCGAGGTCCTCGGCGGCGTCGCGCTGACCGGCGTCCAGCCACCCGACTGCCCGGTGCCGCTGGACGCGATCGTCGTGCTGCCCAAGGGTGTGCTGGTGATCGTCGGCGTCGACCTGCCCGACCCGGCGGTGAAGCTCGAGGCGCCGCTCGGTGGTCAGTGGAAGATCGACGGGTGGCCGCTCGTCAGCCAGGACGGCGCGGCGAACCCGGCGACCGAGGCCGTGGCGGCGGCGACCGCGGTGGCGCAACGGATCCAGGCGATGCGCGCGGAACCGTTGCCGGTGAGCACGGTCGTGGCGGTCGGCCCGTTCGTGAGCCAGGTCGTGCAGCCCACCTCGGACCTGAACCGCGGCGTGCGCGTGCTGCACCCCAAACCGTCCACTTTGCTCTCCGCGGCCCGTGAGCTCTCCACGTCGTCGGTGCTGTGCACGGCGGATCACGCGGTGAAGCTGCTCGCGATCCTGCAGACGACCGGCACGCCACCGGACGCGCGGACGTTGCTCGCCGAGGGGTTCAGCGACGCGGTCTCCCGCGATCTCGCGGCCGCGAACACGATGCTGATCCCCAAGGTCCACGCCCCGATCCCGATGTCGCGCAAACGCTTGCCCCAGAAACTGGTGTACCTGGGCCTGGGCGGGCTGGTCGCACTCGTGCTGCTCGTGTGGCTGCTGGTGGCGTTGCCCGGCGACGACAAGCCGGCGGACGCGACTCCCACGCCGTCCGCACCGCCGCCGACGACGGTGGTCGTGGACGGCACGACGTTCGTGCCCAAGGACACCAGGAAGGACAAGGACTGCCAGGCGCAGGCGTTCGGTGACGCGAAGGCGTGGCTCATCGCGAACGAGTGCGCTGAGCTGCAGCGCGCCACCTACGAGACGACCGTGCAGGGCAAGCAGGCCACGGTGCTGGTGGCGGACCTCGACCTGCTGGACGCGCCGAGCGCGACCGCGTTCCACAAGGTCGTCACCGCGCCCGGTTCGGGCGGCGTGCACGGACTCGACGGAAAGCCGGTGGAGAACGCGACGTTCTCGGCCGGGCTCAAGGGCACGCACGTGCAGCTGACGTTCGTGGTGTGGTCCGGCGGCGCGGGTGACCAGGCGCTGGATCCGATCGCCAAGCAGGCGTTGCGGTTGCCCACCGCCCGGTAGAGGGTGGGGGCGTGATCGGAAAACTTCGTTCTGTCGTGCTCGACTGCCCGAACCCCGCCGAACTTGCGTCCTTCTACGAGGAGTTGCTCGGCGCCGAACGGCTCGCCGGTGGTGACGAGACCTGGGAGGTGATCGTCGCGGACGGTCAGCGCGTGGCGTTCCAGCGTTCCTCCGACTACCAGCCGCCGACGTTCCCGGATCCGCACGCTTCCCAGCAGGTCCACTTCGACGTGCTGGTCGACGACATCGAGGAGGCCGAACCGCGCGTGCTGGAGCTCGGCGCGCGGTTGGTGCAGAAGGACACCGACGGCGACTTCCGCGTCTACGCGGACCCCGTCGGGCATCCCTTCTGCCTCGTGTGGCTTTCTTGATCGAGGCCTAGTGTTGCGGGCATGGACTTCGACGTCATCGTCATCGGTGGTGGGCCCGTAGGTGAGAACGTGGCGTGGCGGACGGCCGCGGGAGGCCTGTCCACCGCCATGATCGAGAGGGAGCTGGTCGGCGGCGAGTGCTCGTACTGGGCGTGCATGCCGTCGAAGGCGTTGCTGCGGCCCGGTCACGCGCTCGCGGCCGCCCGGCGCGTGCAGGGTGTGCACGCGGGATCGCTGGACGCCGCGGAAGTGCTCGCGCGCCGGACCGGCTTCACGTCCAACTGGGACGACTCCGGCCAGGTCAAGTGGGCCGAGTCGGAGAACATCACGGTCATCCGCGGCGACGGCGAGGTGACCGGCGAGCGCGAGGTCACGGTCGGCGGCGAGGTGTACCGGGCGCGCCAGGCCGTCGTCGTGGCCACCGGCAGCGTGCCGAAGATGCCGCCGCTGGAAGGCATCGCCGACACTCCAGTGTGGACGTCGCGGGATGCCACGTCAGCGCGTTCGGTGCCTGATTCGCTGGTGGTGCTGGGTGGTGGCGTGGTCGGCGTCGAGATGGCGCAGGCGTGGGCGCGGCTCGGGTCGAAGGTGACGCTGGTGGTGTCCGGCGACCGGCCGTTGCCGCGGCTGGAGGAGTTCGTCGGGCCGCTCGTCGTCGAGGGCCTGCGGGAGGACGGCGTCGAGGTGCTGCTGAACGCCCGTGCGTCGGCGATCGCGCCGGGTGCGCTGACGTTGCAGGACGGCAGGGTCGTGAAGGGCTCGGAGATCCTCGTGGCGACCGGGCGGGTGCCGGCGACCAAGGACGGCAAGCCGCTGACCATCGACGACTCCGGTCTGGTGTCCGATGTGGACGGACGCTGGCTGTACGCGTGCGGCGACGTCACCGGGCGTGCGTTGCTGACGCACCAGGGCAAGTACCAGGCACGGGCGGTCGGCACGGCGATCCTGGAGCGGTCGCGCGGGTTCGAGCCTCAACCGCTGTCGGCGGGACAGGCGTGGGCGGACCACGTGGCGGTGCCGCAGGTCGTGTTCACCGACCCGGAGGTGGCGTTCGTCGGGCACACCGCCGAGGAGGCGCGCTCTCAAGGGCGCGAGGTCAAGGTGGTCGACCTCGACATCGCGGTGGCCGGTTCGTCGCTGCACGCCGACGGGTACAAGGGCAAGACGCGGATGGTCGTGGACGAGCGCACGCGGACGCTGGTCGGCGTCACGTTCGTCGGCCAGGACGTCGCCGAGCTGCTGCACTCGGCCACCATCGCGATCGTCGGGGAAGTCACCGTGGACCGGCTGTGGCACGCGGTGCCCTCGTACCCGACGATCAGCGAGGCGTGGCTACGGCTGCTGGAGGCTTACGGCCTCTGACGCCGGTGGTTCCAGAACTGCTCCGAGCATGCCGGTGAGCAGCTCGTTCGCCGTGCCGACCACGTACGCGCGGTCGTCCTCGTCGACGCGTTCGGCGAGCTTGAACAGCGCGTCCGCGGTCTGCACGGCGATCCGGAAGGTGAGCATCACCGGGGCGTCGCCGTGCGCGCCGAACCGGTTGACGAACATCTCCGCCAGCCGTTCGGCCATGAGCTCGTACTGGTCGACGCTGGAGTCGAGCCGGTGGCTGTCCAGCATGTCGCTGAACCGCACCCGGCCGAAGCCGGGCAGCTCCGTCAGCATCCGCATGTAGACGCTGACGATCTGCGTCATGGCCTCGCGCCACGTGTCCGCGATGAGGTCCGCGGCGAACAGCTCCTCGACCTCGCGGAGATAGGTCTCCATCCCGCGAAGTGCCAGAGCGTGGACAACAGATCGTTTGTCCGGGAAGTACTGATAGAAGGAACCAATGGGCACACCGGCCACATCGACGATGCGCGCCGTGGTGATGTCGTCGTAGTCGTATTCGTTCAGCAGGCTCGCACAAGCGTCCAGGATCGCGGAGACAGTAGCCGCGCCACGCTGTTGCACCGGCTGTCGACGCATCACCCTGGCTAACCTGCCTTTGGCCGGGTCTTCATGCACGCGAACATCTTTATCCATACGACCCGGTAAGCCCAAGCACAGGTTCCTGACAGGTTTCAGCCGGGATCTCCACGTCGTTTGCGATGAACTACCCAACCGAAGTCCACAAGACAGACAACGGCGAGTAGTAAAAGCACGATCCCGAGCGGGACGAGGTCAGCTCGCAGTGCCAGCCACCCGGCGACCGAGTTGAAGACCAGGCCAAACCCGGCGAGCCACAACCGCAGCGTCAGAGCACTGCGCGGGGGTGCCGGGGGTGGCAGGTAGTCGCTCACGTCACCCGGTTTCCCTCAGCAGGGGCGTCTCAACCCGGCGCAGAGGCCTCGGAGGTTTCGTCACATAGGGCCTAACGAGACGCGTCAGGGCCAGACCAGGAGCGATGAGGGGGACCACGGCGGTCAGCACGGCGGCTGTGATGCCTGCTCGCATCACGTCCTTGGGCATGACGGCGATCTTGTCGACGACGAACGCGCGGCGCCCGCTCAGTGACACGACCGCGAGGATGACCAAGAACACGACCATGCTGAGCATCGCGCGCTGGACCGCGTGTTCGTATCCGGCTGCTTCTCCCGCGACCAGCACCGCGAACCAGCCGGCGAGTGCGGGCAGCTGCCCCTGCTCGGTGGTCGCGGCCCAGCTCAGGCCGCCGAGGGTGGCGAGCCAGGCGAGGACGCTCGCACGTTCCTGCGCCCAGACGGATGCCGCGTCGAGGGGAATACCGGTCCAGGCGAGTACGCCGAGCGGGGTGAGGGGTGTGTCGGCGAGCTGGCCGAGCACCCACGCGAGCGTCCACGCGGACACGAGCACCGCGAGGACGAGTTGCCACCCCGGCCGGCGCACCACGCAGCGGGCGAGCCGGACGATCTCCGCACGCGTCATACCCCCACCATGCCGTTCCCAGGTGGTTTGCGGAGAAACGTCACCCCAACGCTCACCCTCCTGGACCCCCTGCAGGCGGGTTGATCACGCAGCGCAATCCACGATCGGGGGACAGATCTTTTCTATGCTGAGGTACATGAGCATTGATCAGCTTCTGCGTCTGCCCAGCTACCTGATGCTCCAGCTGGTCAGGGAAGCCCGCCGGCTGGCGCGCGGCGACCTGCGCCCGCCGCACGTGACGGTGCTGGCGTTCCTGGCCGAACAGGAGGCAGTGGCGCAGAAGCGGATCAGCGACGGCGTGCGGATGGACCCGAGCGACCTGGTGTCGGTGCTCGATGATCTTGAATCGCGCGGGTTCGCCCAGCGCAAGCGGGATGAGCGGGACAGGCGGCGGTTCACCGTGTCCATCACCGACGTGGGCAGACGGGCCTTGCACTCACGCCTGGAGGTCGCTCGCGCACACGAGGAGGAGCTGCTGGCGCCGTTGACGTCGCAGGAGAGGGTTGAACTCACCACACTGCTGCGGAAGGCGTACCTGCATCACGCTGATTTGCGTGTAGATTAGTCAGTCTGCGCTCGCGCGAAACGGGGTGCGAGCAGGGAGATGCGAAGCGGGATAAAACCCGACGCCGCATGATAACGAGAAATGAGGCAAGTTGTCAAGCCCCTCCGATGACCTCCGGCTCGCCGAAATGGAGCCGGAGCAGGAATACGTGGCCATGTTGTACGGCCGGCTCGACGACCTCCGCGAACAGACGTCGAAACGACTCGCACAATCGTTGCGACAAACTGGCGGCACGCACCAGATGCGGTCAGAGCGCGACACCTCGGTCGCGATGTACACAGATCAATTGGCTCAGTACAGCGCTGTGGAGAACGGGCTCGCCTTCGGCAGGCTCGATTTCCACAACGAAGACCGCTTCTACATCGGCCGAATCGGTCTGTTCGACGAGGACAAGGAATACGAGCCGCTGCTGATGGACTGGCGCGCGCCCGCCGCCAGGCCGTTCTACCTCGCGACCGCCGCCTCGCCCGACGGCGTGCGGCGACGCCGGCACCTGCGCACCCGCTCGCGCAAGGTCATCGGCCTCGACGACGAGGTGCTCGACATCAACTCGGCCGACGTGTCCCGCAGCGAGTCGCTGACCGGTGAGGCGACACTGCTCGCCGCGCTGAACGAGTCCCGCACCGGCCAGATGAGCGACATCGTCGCGACGATCCAGGCCGAGCAGGACCTCATCATCCGCTCCGAGCTGAACGGCGTCGTCGTCGTACAGGGCGGTCCCGGCACCGGCAAGACCGCCGTGGCCCTGCACCGCGCCGCATACCTGCTGTATACACACCGTCGACAGCTGGCAAAACGCGGCGTTCTCGTGGTCGGCCCGAACACCACCTTCCTGCGATACATCAGTCAGGTCCTGCCGTCACTGGGTGAGACCGGCGTGCTGCTGTCGACTGTCGGCGAGCTGTATCCCGGCCTGACCGCGACCGGCCGCGAGTCGGCCGAGGCGGCGGCGGTGAAGGGCCGCATCCAGATGGCCGACGTGATCTCCGCGGCCGTGCGCGACCGCCAGGAGGCCCCGGCGTTCGTCGAGATCCGCTTCGACAACGACACGCTGCGCCTTGACCGCCGCGCGATCGCCGAGGCCCGCGGCCGAGCCCGCCGGACCCGTCGTGCGCACAACGAGGCCCGCCGCACGTTCGCCCGCGAGATCATCTCGACGCTGGCGGGCATGGTGGCCGGCCGGCTGGGCGGGCATCTGCTCGACAAGGCGGACATGGACGACATCCGCCGCGAGCTCCGCGAGTCCGAGGAGGTCCAGGCCGCCATCTCGTCGCTGTGGCCGGTCCTCACCCCGTTCTCGCTGCTCTCCGAGCTCTACGCGAACCCGAAGCGCCGCAACCGCGCCATGTCCAAGTTCACCCGCGAGGAACGCGACCTGCTGCAGCGTTCCACCGACGACTGGACCCCGGCCGACGTCCCGCTGCTGGACGAAGCGGCGGAGTTGCTGGGCGAGGACGACTCCGAGGCCAAGGCGCGCGCCGAACGCCAGCGCCGCCAGGCCATCGAGTACGCCCAGGGCGTCCTCGACATCCTCGACCTGGAAGACGACGCCGACCCGGACATCCTGATGGCCACGGACCTGATGGACGCCTACCGCCTGGCCGAACGCCACGGCGTCGACCGCTACGAGACCGCGGCGGAACGCGCCGCCGCCGACCGCACCTGGACCTTCGGCCACATCATCGTGGACGAGGCCCAGGAACTCTCGGCCATGGCCTGGCGCACCCTGATGCGCCGGTGTCCTTCGAAATCCATGACAGTCGTGGGCGACATCGCGCAGACCGGCGACATCGGCGGTGCCACCTCGTGGGACACCGTCCTGTCCCCGTACGTGCAAAACCGCTGGCGCCTGACGGAACTCTCGGTCAACTACCGCACCCCGGCCGAGATCATGGAGGTGGCCGCGGACGTCCTCGCCTCCGTCGACTCGTCCTTGGTGCCACCGACGTCCGTGCGCGAAACCGGTGTGCCGCCTTGGGTCTCCTCCGTTCCCTCGCTGGTCTCGGAGCTCCCGTCGCTGATCTCCAACGAGGTCACCGCTGTCGGCGACGGCAAGGTGGCAGTGATCGTGCCCGCCGCGCTGCTCCCGTCGGTGGGCTCGGCGATCGTCGCCGGTGTGCCGGGCTCGTCGATGGGCAACGACCTCGAGGAAGCCCAGGTCGTCGTGCTCGGCGTGACCGACGCGAAGGGCCTTGAGTTCGACTCCGTGGTCGTGGTCGATCCGGTTGGAATCCTCGAGGAATCCCCGCGCGGCGCCTCGGACCTGTACGTGGCGCTGACCCGTGCGACGCAACGGCTCGGCGTCGTGCACACCGGCACGCTGCCGGACATGTTGTCCCGCTTGAAGAACTGACGGCGGCTCCGTCCTCCTCCGCGAAACGAACCCGGCCCGCGTGACGACAGGCCTGGTGACGCGGAGGAGGACGCTTGCCCAGCATCGATCGAGTGTCGCAGTTCCGCCGGTGTCCCAACTGTGCCTGTCGGCTTCGCCTGCCTTACCTTGAAACCGTGGCGAACCGGTTGGACCTCTGAACGATCAGGGGCTCAACGTCCTCGAACAGGAGCTTTTTGTTGGAGCGCATCGAGCCCGCAGTCGCGCGCGTGGTCATCGAAGTGAGCGACCGGCTTTCCGCGCAGCTGATCAGCAGGCCGAGTCTCCGGCAGGCGTCCGCCATGAGGGCGGACACCGAAGAGCTGCTCACATGCCTGAGCCCCGAGGACGTGGAAGCGCTCGCCGGCTACCTCGACTCTCCCGACTTCGCCGCGGTGGTCACACAAAAGCGCATCGACGACGAGCTGGCAGAACCCGCGCGGGAGCAGTTGTACCAGGGCCTCCGACTTGCCGGGATCTCGGACGAGCAGCTGGAGCGAACCACCAAGGTCCTGTACGGCGTGATGGTCGCGGCCTGCGAGGAAGCCGCGACGCGGTTCGAACTGGCCAGCACGAAGATCGACAAGAAGGATCTGTCCGCCGCGGCCGCGAGCAACAGCGACGTGCTCAAGCGCCTCAAATCCCTCGCCCGCATCCAGACGTTCGCGGCGCGCATGCGGAGCCAGGTCGCCGCACAGCACGACAAGATCAGGTTGCCGCACATCGGCAGCAGCCGTGCCGTTCCGTACGAGCAGCTCTACGTAGAACCCGCTCTGGTCTCGTCGGCCGACCTGAGGATCGGCGCGCCGGGCGAACGCGTCCTGGTACTCGGCGATCCCGGCGCCGGCAAGTCGACCCTCGCCGAGAAGTTCGCGCACGACATCGCCGTCGGCGAGTCGGGACAAGTGCCGTTCCTCCTGGTGTTGCGGGAGTTCACCGCCGCGCTCGACGAAGGCGGCCGCGATCTCCTGCAGTACCTGGAGAGACGGTGCCAGGACCCCTACAACCTCAAGCCACCGCGAGACGGCGTCGAGTACCTGCTGCGCACCGGACGTGCGGTTGTCATTCTGGACGGGCTCGACGAGCTCGTGCAGACCGAACTGCGCCGGCGAGTCGTGTCGCTGGTGGAGGGCTTCGCCCACCTGTACCCACTGGTGCCGATCCTGGTCACCGCGCGGAAGATTGGTTACGAGGACGCACCGCTGAGCACCAGCTTGTTCGTGCGGAGCCATATCGCGGAGTTCGGCCTGAAGCAGATTTCCCGCTACGTGACGCGGTGGTTCGAGCTGGACGAGGCCACCTCGCCCGCCCAGCGCAAACGGCTGGCGCAGTCCTTCATGGAGGACAGCCAACGGATTCCCGAGATTCGCAGCAACCCGTTGCTGCTGACGTTGTTGTGCGCGATGTACTCCAGCGACCGGTACCTGCCGCGCAACCTCGCCCAGGTCTACGAACGATGTGCGCTGATGCTGTTCGACCAGTGGGACGCACGCCGCGGAATCGAGCTGCCGCTCAAGTTCAGCGGACGGCTCCGTGGCGCCGTGCAACACCTCGCGTGGAGGATGTTCAACGCGGCAGAGTCCGGCAAGGCCCAGCCGCGCACCAGGATCGTCAACGCCCTCACCGAATATCTGCAGCCCAAGCTCGACGATCACGACGAGTCGGTGCAGACCGCTGAGGAGTTCCTGGCGTTCTGCACCGGCCGCGCGTGGATCATGACGGACGTCGGCGCGACCGAGAGCGAACCGCTGTTCGGCTTCACCCACCGGACTTTCCTGGAGTTCTTCGCCGCGGAGTACCTCGTGCGCACGCATCGCACGGCCGCCGAGCTGTGGGCAGTCCTGCAGCCGACCATCAACCAGTGGGACGTCGTAGCTCAGATCGTCCTCCAGCTCTACGAACGCAACACCGAGGGTGGATTCGACGAGCTGCTGCTGGAGGCGCTGAAGAGCGAGGAACTAGGCTTCGCCTCACGCGCACTGCACCACGTGCTGCCCAGTGCCAGCACGGTTCGCTCGATCACCGCCGCCGCGGTAGACAGGTCTGTGGCTCTCGGGATCGATGCACGGCTTGACCGGAACATCCACCTGACCGAAATAGACCAGATCCTGGTGAACTGCCTCGACCACTCCTCACCGGCGAACCTGCCGTCCGTCGAGAAGGGCATGTCCGACCGGATCGGTGAGCTGATCGAGCTGGGGAACGTCGACGCGGTACTGCTCGTTGACTGCATCGCGGACGTCGGCGCCGAGAACTCCGAGCCGCGGCGGCGGATTCAGCGGAACCTGTTCGACCGGCACCACGCACGACTGGCCGAACTGCGCAAAGCTGTCCCCTGGGGTGGCGGGCTGGCTCTCCATTCGCCGGAGATCCTGCCCGAGGTCATCCGCGAGTGCGGTGTGAAGGCGCTGTACCAGGAATGCGTGTTCCACGACTCGCGACGTCCCAGCGCGGCCGAGACGCTGTTCAGCACGACCGAGCAGCCGTTCATCGCCATTCCGGTGGCTGACGCCATCGCAATCGCGATGACCGCGGAACCGACACCTTGGGTCGATTTCCCGATGGTCGCCCATGTGTCGTGGCGACAGGAGGACGTCGCGGGCAATGACAGCCTGCGGATGTTGCTGGCACTGCCCTTGCTGGAGTTCATCTTCTCGGTCGGCGACATGCCGGAGTCGTGGCCGGACCGCGACAACGTGCCCGAGGTGGTCCAGGCGTTCCTGGATCGCTGCAAGCGCGGTGAGATCAGGGTGGCAGGGCCAGCCCAACGGCCGCCGCGCTGACGCCGAGGGCGACGCTGACGAGAACGTTGAGCAGCGCCGGGCGGTACTTCCCGGCCTCCAGCAGCTTCACCGTCTCGTAGCTGAACGTCGAGTACGTCGTGAGCCCGCCGCAGAACCCCGTCCCCAGCAACGGCATCCAGTCCGTGCCAACGACAAGCCCGATCAGGAAGCACCCCACGACGTTCACCGTCAAGGTGCCCCAAGGAAAGTCGGACTCGTGCTTCGACTGCACGAACCGGTCGAGCAGATACCGGGCAGGCGCGCCCAGAGCAGCACCGAGAAACACCACCAGGGCTGTCATCGCGTCACCCGCAGCCCGAGAAACGCTGCCAGCACAGCACAAACCGGCGTCACCAGCAGCGCCCACGACCACGACAGCGCGTACGACGAGAAGGTCGTGAACCCTCCCATCAACCCCACTCCGAAGAAGGCGCGCACCAATGGCTTGGGCACCAACCCCATCAGCACGCCGATGAGGAACGACCCCAGCACGTTGATGACGAACAGCCCGAGAGCGCCCGGTATCGCCGACGACAGCCCGTAGCGCGCAACGCCTCCGAGCCCGCCGCCCAGCGACACCAAAGCCAGGAACGGCCAGTGGAGTTCGGTGCGTTGGGCCGGGACGTGCAGATCGACGTCGGGGTCGACCGGCTCAGCTTGGTTCGGCAAGGTGCTCCACCAGGTGGTCGAGGGCCTTCAGGGCGCGCACGACGTCGTCGCGCTCGGAGGCCTCCAGTTTGCCCAGCGCGGCACCGATTCTCTTCTCGTGCTCGCGCTGCCAGACGAGCAGCTGTTCGTGTCCACGTGGTGAGACGGATAGCCGTGCTACCCGCCTGTCCTTGGGGTCTCCGCCGCGCACGACGAGGCCTGAGTCGATCAGCTGGGACACCAGGCCGGAAACGGTGTTGGGGGCCAGGCGAAGGGCCGAGGCAAGATCGCCGACCTTCATCGGCGGGCGTTCCGCGAGCGTCTGCAGCAGCTCTACCTGCGCCATCGGCAGGGATTCCCAGGGCCAGTCCGCCCGGATGCTCGTCCGCAGCGCCCGGCGCAGGCGAGTGACGACGTCGGTGAGCGTGCGGGCTTCGTCTGACATGCAGAAATACTACTGAACACGCGACAATAGCTCTGGGTCAGATATAATCTGGGTACGATGAACTGGTTCGTCACGGAGTCACCCAGACCGGCGTGGATCGTCCGCCGGTCGTATGCGCCGTGGCTGGTCATCGCGACGGTCTGCTTCGGGGCGTTCATGGGGCAGTTGGACGCCTCGATCGTCACGCTCGCGTTCCCCGCGATGAGCGACCACTTCCGCGCGGATCCCGAGTGGATCTCGCTCAGCTACCTGATCACGCTCGTGGCGCTGCTCGTCCCAATGGGCAGGATCGCGGACCGGCTCGGGCGCAAGATCGTCTACATCTACGGCTTCGCGGTGTTCACAGGCGCGTCCATCGCGTGTGTGTACGCGCCGAGCTTTGACGCGCTCATCGCCGCCCGCGTCGCGCAGGCGGTGGGGGCGGCGATGTTGCAGGCCAACAGCGTCGCGCTGGTCACCACCGCGGTCGCGCCAGAGCAACGACGCAAGGCGCTCGGCATTCAGGCCGCCGCACAGGCGACGGGGCTCGCCGCCGGGCCGTTGCTCGGCGGGTACTTGACCGAGCACTACAGCTGGCAGGCCGTGTTCTCGATCAACGTCCCCATCGGGATGACGGCCATGATCGCCGGCCACTACCTGCTCCCCCGCACGAAGACCAAGCCGGAGAAGGCGAAGCCGAACTGGCAGGTGCTGCCGGGACTGACAGGCGTGCTGCTCACGTACGCCGCGTTGTTCGCGCCGATGACGTTGCTGCCGTTCACCATGAAACAACCGTTGGCACATATAGGTCTCACGACCGCTGCCCTGCCCCTGGGGTTCGCCATCGCGGCGACGACACTCCACAGACCGGGCATCAAGACGGGCGCGCTGATCACGGCGACAGCGCTGATCATGCCTGTGTCGCAAGTACTTCAGCTGGCGATCGCCGGCATCGGGCTCGGAATCATCGCTCCTGCCTGCACGAAACGGGTCATGAGCGCGTTGCCGGAGGCGTCGGCGGGAGTCGGGAGCGGGCTGGTCAACGTCGCGCGAGGACTCGGGACGGCGCTGGGAGTCGCGGCCGCCACCGCGCTGATTCACACTTTCCAGTGACAGCAGCGGGATGCGATAGGCCAAAAGGGCTCCACCCCTGCCGCACGCGTGTGGCGTCTCAGTAGCCTGGGCGCATGTCTGAACGGATGAGCTGGGTTCCGGAAGGTGTCGACACGGGGAAGCCGAGCGCGGCTCGTCTCTACGACTACCTGCTCGGCGGCGGGCACAACTTCGCCGCGGACCGGATGCTGGCCGAGAAGTTCCTGCAGGCGCAGCCGAACGCGCGCACGATCGCGCGGCTGAACAGGGCGTTCCTGCGCCGGGCCGTGCTGTTCATGATGGACAACGGGATTCGCCAGTTCCTCGACCTCGGCAGCGGCATCCCGACCGTCGGCAACGTGCACGAGATCGCCCAGAAGGCCGACCCGGAGGCCCACGTCGTGTACGTGGACTTCGAGGAGGTCGCGGTCGCGCACAGCGAGCTCATCCTGGAGCAGGACCCGCGCGCGACGATCATCCAGGAGGACATGACCAAGCCTGACGCCGTGTTGAAGGCCGCGGGTGAGAGCGGTCTCCTCGACTTCACGCAGCCCGTCGGCCTGCTGACCGTGGGCGTCTTCCACTTCGTGCCGCCGCAGGCCGATCCGCAGTCGATCGTGGCCGCGTACCGCGATGCCGTCCCAGCGGGCAGCTACCTCGCCTTCTCGCAGTTCACCCAGGACCTGCAGCCCGAGGAGATGGCCGGCGTCGTCGAGGTCATGAAGAAGAGCCAGAACCCGATGTTCCCGCGCACGAAAACCGAGATCGAGGGCCTCTTCCACGGGTTCGAGCTCGTCGAGCCGGGCATCGTGCCGTCGCCGTTGTGGCACCCGGAGGGGACGAACACCGACGATCCGGACAAGGCAGGCATTTACGCTGCTGTAGGCCGTAAGGCTTAGCGCGCTTGTCGATATTGGCCCACGGGCGGTGAGACCGTACGCTCTGTACACAGAATGGAACTTCCGGAGCTCGCCGCCCGCTGGATGAACGCGTTGACCGCGACCGCGTACATCCCGCTGTCCCACGCCGAAATCGAGCAGGTTCTGCTCGATTCGCTGGTGGAGCTGCCGGAGTCACCTGAATCGGTAGCAAATCGATTGGTGTCACTCCACGCAACCGGGCCTGACTCGTTGCGTGCCACGATCGAAGTGCTCTCCCCCACCTTCGAGCTACCTCTGCTCGCCAGGTTGAGCTCCGCGTACGCGCAGGCCATGCGGATGGACGCGTTCGACCAGCAGGAGCAGATCAAGGTCGCGATCGTGCGGGCCAAACAGCGGGTCGAACGCACGCTGAAGGTCAGCCAGGCGCGGTTCCGGGAGGTCTTCGAGTCCGCCGCTTTGGGCATCGTGATCACCGACCTCGGCGGCAGGTGCGTCGAGGCGAACGACACGCTCGCCGAGATCGTCGGGCTGGAGTCGGGTGCGGACCTGAACGACCGCGACCTGACGGACTTCTACCACCCGGACGACCTGGCCGCCCTGGGCGCCCAGTACCGGAAGGTGCGGGAAGGCCACCTCCCCAGGTTCCGCGACCAGCGCAAGCTGATCCGCGCGGACGGCGAGCCGGTGTGGGTGTACCTCGCGGTGTCGCTGCTGCGCGACGCGGACGGCGAGCCCACGCACCACGTCACGATGGTCGAGGACATCAGCGAGCTGCACCTGTTGCAGCGCAGCCTGGACCACCAGCTGCTGCACGACTCGCTCACCGGCCTGTCGAATCGCCAGCACTTCGTCACGCAGGTCGAGAGGCGCGCCGCGAACGACCCGATCACGTTGTACCACTTGGGTCTGGACGCGTTCTCGGTCGTCAACAACGGCCTCGGTCACGAGACCGGCGACAAGCTGCTCAAGATCGTCGCGGCCCGGCTCGGCAAGCTGGCCGGCGAGAAGAAGGCCGTGCTGGCGCGGATCGGCGGCGACGAGTTCGCGATGATGACGGTCTCCGACAACGTCACCACGACCATCGAGGAGATTCAGGAAGTCCTCGGCGAACCGACCTTTGTGGACGATCACGGCATCGCGCTGTCGGCCAGCATCGGTGTGGTGGACCGGCCTCCGGTGTTCGCGACCACGGCCGAACTCATGCGGTGTGCCAATGCCGCGCTGCGCCAGGCGAAAGCGCGCGGGAAGCGGCAGTGGGCGTTGCACGACCCGCACGACGACGCCCGCCGCCGCGGCAGGTACGCGCTGGCCGCGTCGATGCCGGGTGCGTGGGAGCACGGCGAGCTCGAGATCGTCTACGCGCCGGTGCACGACCTGGAGACGCGCGAGGTGCTCGGCGCCGTGGCCCGCCTGCACTGGGACGACCTGAGCCACAACGACACCATGGCGCTGGCGGACTCGACGGGTCTGTCGCTGCCGATCGGCAGGTGGCTGTTGCGCGAGGCGTGTGCGCAGGCCGCCAGATGGGTGCAGGAGTTCGGTGACCGGGCGCCCACGCTGCACATCGCGTTGGGCGCCTTGCAGTCGCGCGACGAGGACCTGGTCGCGGACGTGAAGCGGGCGCTCGACGAAACCGGCCTGCCACCCGAACGGCTGCGGATCTCGCTCGACATCTCCTCGGTGCTGGCCGGCGACGACAACGCGGTGGTGCTGCACGACAGCGGCATCGTGACGGCGCTGGACGGGTTCCACGGCGGGCACGACGAACTGGCCGTGCTGACCGAGGTGCAGGTCCGCTCGGTGATCACCCGCGCACCCGCTCCGAGCCCGGATTCGCCGCTCTACCAGGCGATGCGCGACCTCATCGCGACGGTGCACAGCTTCGGCGTGCGGTTCGGCGTCGACGAGGTGCACACCCTCGAGGACGCCGAGTACTGGCGTTCGGCAGGCGCGGACGCCGTGATCGGTCTGCTGCCCGCGCTCTCCGCCGACGAGGTGACCGAACTGCTCACAGCTGCTTCACAGCCGCCAGAAGCTTCGTGAGCGAGTCCTTGGCGTCACCGAACAGCAGCGTCGTCTTGGGGTTGTAGAGCAGCTCGTTGTCCACGCCCGCGAAGCCAGGCCGCATCGACCGCTTCATGAACACCACGGACTTCGCGCGGTCGACGTCGAAGATCGGCATGCCGTAGATCGGGCTGGACGGCTCGTCGCGCGCGCCCGGATTCACCACGTCGTTCGCGCCGACGACCACCGCGACGTCCACCGACGTGATGCCGGGGTTGACGTCGTCGAGTTCCTTGAGCTGCTCGTACGGCACGTCGGCCTCCGCCAGCAGCACGTTCATGTGCCCCGGCATCCGGCCCGCGACGGGGTGAATCCCGTACGAGACGGTTACTCCCCGGCGTTCGAGCTGCGCCACGAGCTCGCGCACGGCGTGCTGCGCCTGCGCGACGGCCAGCCCGTATCCGGGCACGACGACGACGTTGTTCGCGTACCCCAACAGGATCGCGACGTCCTCGACCGTGCCGGACTTGACCGTCCGCTGCTCCTCCCCGTGCGCCACCACGGTCGTGGCCTTGAACGCGCCGAACAGGATGTTCGCCAGCGAGCGTCCCATCGCCTGCGCCATCAACCGGGTCAGGATGGTGCCGGACGCGCCGACGAGCGTGCCCGCGACGATCAGCAGCGTGTTCGCCAGCACGTAACCGGAAGCCGCCACCGCGAGGCCGGTGAACGCGTTCAGCAACGAGATCGCGATCGGCACGTCCGCACCGCCGACGGGCAGCACGAACAGCACACCGAGCGCGAGCCCGACCGCGGCCAGCAGCCACAGCAGGAAGCCGTTCGGCGTCGCGATCGTCAAGGCGCACAAGGCGACCGACGACACACCGGCCGCGATCGCGAGCTGCTGCCCAGCCGGCAGCAGCACCGGCCGCGTCGTCATCAGCTCCTGCAGCTTCAGGAACGTGACCACCGAACCGGAGAAGCTGACCGAGCCGATCAGCACCGTGAGCACGGTCGCGAGCAGGTACAGGAATCCCGGGTCCCGCACCGCGAAGAACTCGGCGAGGGCCACGAGTGCCGCGGCGGCGCCACCGACTCCGTTGAACAGGGCCACCATCTGCGGGATGGCGGTCATCTTCACCGACCGCGCGGCCGGGATGCCCACCACCACACCGAGAGCGACCGCGACCAGGATCCACAGTCCGTTGTGGACGGCGCCGTGCAGGTACGCGGTGACGACGGCGACGAGCATGCCGAACGCGCCGATGAAGTTGCCGTAGCGCGCGTATTTGGGCGAGCTCAGGCCTTTCAGCGCCAGGATGAAGCACAGCGCCGCGACGAGGTACATCAGCTGGACCGTCATTTCCTGAACATCTCCAGCATCCGGTCCGTCACCACGAAGCCGCCGACCACGTTGACGGTGGCCAGGAAGACCGCGAGCAGCCCGAGAACCAGCTCCAGGGTGCTCTCGGCGGACCCCGTGATCAGGATCGCGCCGACGAGGATGACGCCGTGGATGGCGTTCGCGCCGGACATCAGCGGCGTGTGCAGGATCGTGGACACCTTCGAGACCACCTCGAAGCCCACGAACACGGCCAGCACGAAGATCGTCAGCAGATCGATCACGGCAACTCCTTGCGGATCTGACCGTCGTGGGTGAGGCAGCAGCCGTCGAGCACCTCGTCGTCGAGGTTCGGCCGCACTTCGCCGTCCGCGATCATCAGCTTGAGCAGGTTCAGGACGTTGCGCGAGTAGAGGCGGCTCGCGTGCACCGGCATCGACGACGGCAGGTTGAGCGCGCCGTGCACGAGCACCTCGCCGACCCACGTCTCCTGCCCCGCAACGGATCCCGCGTAGTTGCCGCCGGACTCCGCGGCCAGGTCGACCAGGACCGATCCCGGTGCCATGGCCTTGAGCATGTCGGTCGTGACGAGCACAGGGGCCTTGCGACCAGGGATCGCGGCCGTGGTGATCACGACGTCGGACTGCGCGACGTGCTCGCCGATGAGTTCTCGTTGGCGCTCCAGGAACTCCTCGGACTGCACCGACGCGTAGACGCCGGACTGCGTCTCCAGGTCGAGCTCCAGGAACTTCGCCCCGAGGCTGCGGACCTCCTCGCCCGCGGCCTTGCGGACGTCGTAGGCCTCGACGACCGCGCCCAGCCTGCGCGCGGTCGCAATCGCTTGCAGTCCGGCGACCCCCGCGCCCAGCACCAGCACCTTGGCCGGCGGCACGGTGCCCGCGGCCGTGGTGAACATGGGCAGGAAGCGGGGTAGTCGTTCGGCGGCGACCAGGACAGCCCGGTAGCCGGCGACGAGTGCCTGCGAGGACAGGGCATCGGCGCTCTGGGCACGCGTCACCCGTGGCAGCAGGTCGAAGCTGAACGACGTGACGCGGCGGTCCTTGTAGACGTCGAGCAGCTCGCGTTCGTTCGCGGGCTGCAGGAAACTGATGGTGACGGCGCCGGGTTTGAGCAACCTGGCCTGGTCGATGGTCAGCGGCTGCACGGACACGACGACATCGGACTCGGCCGTCGGATCCTCGGCCGTCACGGTCGCCCCGGCCGCGCGGTACGCGGCGTCGAGGGCGTGGGCGTGACGGCCTGCGCCTTCCTGTACGTGCACGGTCAATCCGGCGTCGACCATCGGCGACACCGTTTCCGGTACGCAGGCGACACGGCGCTCGGCGGGCCGCGACTCTGCGGGTGTTCCCACTCTCACCGTACGCACGTTACGCGATCAAAGGTGACCTGGGCCACATCACCTTTTGACCGAAGGATGTCCTGGTCTTCAGGCCAGGGACGAATTCGGGCTTGGGCAGGTGCGATCCGGCGGGCCGGGGGTCCGGGCCCGCAGCACGCTGGCCACCATCTTGGCTAATGGCCCGATGTCGACGACTACCGGAATGAGCCGAACACTTGTTCGGTAGGGTCGCCTGCGTGGCGGATTCGATGGACGTGGCCAGGTATACCTACCGGCTGCGTTTGTCGTCGTCGGCCCACCGTGTGCTGCTGGCGGAGTGGGATCGGTGCCGGTGGGTGTGGAATCAGTGCGTCGCGCAGTCGCGTGAGACGCATCGGCACAACCGCGAGAATCCTGGCGATCCGCGAACGTGCGGCCCGGCGCAGTTGGACAAACTCCTGACGGGCTGGCGTGCCGAGCAGGTGTGGTTGCGGGCTGGGTCGTCGGTTGCGCAGCAGCAGGTCATCCGGGATTTCGGCTCGTCACGTGCCAAGGCGCTCAAGGATGTGCGGGAGCAGGTGCCGCAATGGCGGCGTGCCGGGATGCCGCGGTTCAAGAAGCGGTCGCTGGCCGAGCCGACACTCAACTACACGCAGCGCGGGTTCCGGTTGCGTGACGGCCTGCTGCGCCTGGCAGGCGGAATCGTGGTGCGGCCGGTGTGGTCGCGGGAGTTGCCTGCCGTGCCGTCGTCGGTTCGCGTGTACCGCGACAGCCTCGGCCACTGGTACTGCTCCTTCGTCGTCCGCACGCACGTCCAGGTCCTGCCCTCGACCGGCCGGGTGATCGGTGTCGACTGGGGTGTAAGGGAACTGGCCACCACCACCAGCGACGCGCATGACTTGCCGCACCCTGAGCACGGCAGGAACGCCGCGAAGTGCCTGGCGCGGTATCAGCGGATGATGGCCCGTCGCCGCCCAGCCAAGGGCCGGCCCGGTTCGAAGGGCTACCGGAAAGCAAAGCGGCAGGCGGCGAAGATCCAGAAGAAGATCACCCGGCAGCGGCAGGACACCGGCCGCAAGTGGGCCAAGCGGGTTGTTCGCGACCATGACGTGCTCGCCGTGGAGGACTTCCGGCCGAAGTTCCTGGCGAAGTCCACGATGGCCCGCAAAGCGGCGGACGCCGCGATCGGCACCACCAAGCGCGAGCTGATCGCGATGGCCCGCAAACACGGCCGCGACCTGCGGCTCGTCGACCCGAAACACACCACTGTGGACTGCGCGGTATGCGGTGCGA